>JAAUPA010000004.1 GCA_012034615.1 Leptolyngbyaceae cyanobacterium CSU_1_4
CGTCTGCACGACCGTGCTGGAGGTGCCTTCGGGCTATATGTCGGATCGGCTGGGGCGCAAGCTTACCCTGATGTCGGCCTGCCCTTTGCGGTGTTGCAGCACCGTTCTGCTTGTCTTGGGCGAGGGGTTCGCCCAGTTCGCGCTGGCCAACATGGTGCTGGGCGCCGGAGGGGCATTCGCGTCGGGAACAGACACCTCACTTCTTTTCGAAAGCCTCAAGGCCGAGGATCGTGCGACCGAGATCGAGGCCGCCGAACTTCGCGCTTGGCGCTTTGGTTTTGCCGCCCTGGCCCTGTCCGCGCTGACGGGTGGGGTGTTTGCGCAGTACGACGAGATCCTGCCATTTCTGGCGACGGCAATCGCGGCGGCGGTACTTCTGGGCATGACCGCCCTGTTCCGTGAACCCCCGCGTGCAACCCGGCGGGCCCACCGCGAGAACGTCCGCGCGCTTGGGCGCAGCTTCACCCAGCCCACGCTGATCTGGATTTTTTGCCTGGCGCTGGTGATGTACGGGTTCGGCCACATCCCCCTTTGTCTTCGGCCAGCCGTTCATTCGTGAGGCACTGGCGACCGCAGGTCATGCGGCCCAGACGCCGCTTGTGTCGGGTGGGGTCAGCTTTTCGATGATGGCAATCTCGGTCGCGGTGTCGCTGGTGGCGAGCCCGGTGACGGTGAGCTGGGGTGCGGGCAGCAACGCGTCGACCGAGCTCGGCATCCTGTCGAACGGCGACGTCGTCACCCGCGCCGCCTCCGGCAACCGCATCAGCGTAGAATAATTGACCTTTAATCTCGATACAATGAGGCATATCGGCCATGCCTAGGTGGTTTTTTGGTACTTGATATTTAAGGACGTGATTCGTTTGGACAGTCGGATGATTTTTAACCGGATTCGTTGTGAGCTTCTGAGCCACAGCGCTTGTTTCAGGAATTCCTTTAAAGTAAGATGCGTGATACCTATGATCCTTGACATTGTAGTTTAATCGAGGGTCTCTTCTTCGCGGGGACTCCTTTGATCCTCCTTCGCTTTTGACAGGGAACGTCGGTACTTTAAGACCCACTTTAGGACGCTTTGAAGCACTTTCATCCATGGTCTGATTGATTTAAGAACGTTCCTGTAAAGAGAAAAAAAGTATAAGTAACGACACAAAAAAGGGTTGGATCATACACTTTGCAAGTAAAAGATGATTGTAGGTTAGATGACTTCTTTAGGCGATGTCCTCGGGTGAAGATTTATCGAGATGAGAAGTAGTTTTTTTTGAAGGCGTGTAGATTTTAAACTTGGCTAATTTTGTCGGGATTGGGATGTCGGCAATGACCTCGTAGCATCCAGCAATGTTTGGATATAACGAAGACAAGCTCCTTCGAAAAAGTCCTCAAAACCCTTTTTCTGTTTAGGTTTTGGTTCAGAATTGTTTTTGGGAAGAAGGAACGGTTGATAACGACTTTATCACATTCCGAGGTTTTCGAGGTTTTCGGATCGGTTTTGATAGTTCAGAGTCTGATTCAAAAGGAGAGTCTCCATTTCCTTCATCCCCACGGCAACCCCTTGACCATTCGGCAAGGTGAATATAAAGGCGCTTATAACACCATTAATGCAGGTCGTTCCCGGATTGATGGAGTTGATGGGACTCAAATGAACCTGATTATGGTCAGTGGCATTGTGCCTTCTCGTGCGGGGCAATCTTACGGCGGTTTACATAACTTCCCCCGCTTCCTTGAGAATTGGTCAAACAGAAAACTGTTTCTCTCTGGCGCATTTCTACAGTTAAACTTCAGTACCTACGCTACTGCCCCTTTCGACCAACAAAACTGGCAACCTGGTGATGATGCCCCCACCACTGGCGCTGGAGGAAATGAATGGATTGGTTACTACAGTCCTCCTAATCGTATTTGGGGCTATGACGTGGGTCTTCAGTATGCGCCCGCTGGACCTGTGGCTCGACGGTTCAAGGCTTCTGTCCCTACTCGAAGCGAGTTCTATAGCGAGCCTGCCGCGAATGACCCTTACATCAAAAACCTGTGCCGCAGTATTTCAACTCCAGCGAACTGTTCATAACTCACCTTTTGTAGAAGAATCCGAGTCATGTCTTCACCTCTTTTCATGTTGCAAAAACTTATCTGGCTGAGACGAGCTACTGTGGCAAAGTCTCAAGGGCAATGCTTAAAGTCTTCTGAGCAAGGACTAACTTTGCTGGAGTGCTTGATGGCGGTTATGGTCATGGGATTAACCATGGCGATGATTACTCCCCCTCTGGTTATTGCCGCTGCTACACGAGTACAAAATAGGCAAGCAGAGCAAGCCATGCAAATCGCCCAAGGTGAGGTTGATCGGGTGCGAGCTACCCTTGCTAGAGAAAATGGTCAAAACCTAACTCTGGCGCGGTTGCCTGCGATCGCCACCGTCAGCAGCAACCTAGAAGCTGTTGCACCTCCGGCTCGACCTTCAACCAGTTCTCCGATGAAGTCTTCTGCAACAACCTGCGGGATAACCAATTACAACAACGGTCAGCAAATTGCCATCAATCAAGGATTAAGAGTAGATGTGGATGGAGACTGCAAAGCTGATTTCTTTATGCAGACCTTTCGGACGGCGGGAACGATTAGGGGTTCTGCCTCTACTCCGTCTGATTTTCAGCTAGGTGTTCGAGTGTATTCAATTTTGGCAGCAACCTCATCAGGCAGTTTAGAAACCAAACCTGCTTCTTTGCAAATAGTTAGCGGTCAAGGCAACCGAAGAACTCGCCCGTTAGCAGTTTTATACACTCCTTTCTCCCAAAGTGATCAGGGCAATGCCCTTTGCTCGTATCACCAACCGTCAGCGCAGACAGGGGCATTAAGCGCTGCTTGTAACTAGGTTTAAGGAACACTTTGGTAAAACTTTGACTGAGTATTAGGCTTTAAAGCAATGGCTAAACGTAGACTGTTATCTCGGTTTCAACGATTTTGGTTTGCTTCTCGTCGTAGAGATAGAATCAAAGGCTTTACGCTTTTGGAGTTGTTGGTGACCACGGCGATCGCCGGGGGCATTATTTCAGGCTTACTGTTCATTGTGGTTCAACTGATGAGCGTTGACCAACGGGAATCTGCACAATCTACAACTCAGCAGGAAATGCAGCTTGCATTGAACTACATCAGCACAGAAATGAGAGATGCGGTTTATGTTTATACTGGCACTGCCTTGGGGGCAGACCCAGGTCGTCGCAATGGACAAAGTCTCACAGATTTTCTGCCTCCTAGCTTAGTCACCAACAGCTTCCCTGTGATCGCGTTTTGGAAGCAGCAGCCCTTTCCTGATGCAGTCAAAGCTGTCTGTGCTGGAAGTACTCCGCCTGCTGGAGTGTCTTGCACCAACGGCAGCTCTTACGCTTTAGTGGTCTATTCGTTAAGTACCCACGATCCCGATGGTACTTGGAAAGGAAAGGCTCGCATTACTCGCTATGCTCTGACAGAGTTTAACGCTGCTGGCATGGCGACAGTAGGCTATGTCAATCCCGGAGTTTATAGCAATAACTTTGATGCTTGGCCCTACGGCACAACTGAAACCGGATTAGTCAATCTCCAAACAGCTCGTCCTATTAATGTCACCCCTGCTGCCCTAGTTGATTTTGTTGATGACGCGGGTTCGGCGGGAGCCTGCCCTGATGCAACGACCACAGGTGTGAGCTATAAGATTTCGCCTACAACGGGCGTTCGGAGTTTCTATGCTTGCGTCAACGATCGCCAAACCCTTGGAGATAGCCAGGATGTCTTGATTTATTTGCGGGGCAACGTTGCAGGTAGACCTGGCTCCTCCCTTAGTCCTACTCCTTTCTTGCCAACTTTAGAGACGCGGGTTTTAAGCCGGGGTGTGTTGGGCAGAGTGCCCACCAATTGAGTTCCTTGATTTATGCATTTGAGGCATGATGAATAGACTACCGCTGAAGCGTTTAGATGAAAGTGGTTTCACGTTAATTGAACTATTGGTTGTGGTGGCGATGGTCGGCATTTTAGCGGCGATCGCTGCTCCAAGTTGGCTAACATTTTTGAATGGTCGTCGGGTTAACGCTGCTAATGACGAAGTTTTACAAGCGCTCAGGCAGGCTCAAGTACAGGCAGTCCGCACTAAGCGGAGTCAAACTGTCGTTTTTAACACCGCTGCCAACCCGCCTACCATTACGGTATTAGGAGCAACGACTACTTTAGGAAACGGTGCCCTAAAACCCAACATGGCGGGAATGACGATTGTTAATGGTGTAACTAGCCTTAACTGCGCAACCACATCTTGTATTGAATTTAACGCAAACGGCACTATTGCTAACAACATTAGTGCGCAGGGCATCAAAATTGCTGTGACATCTCCTCCCAGTAGTGGAGCCAAACGCTGCGTCATTGTGCAAACGCTTTTAGGAGCAATGAGAACAGCTAAGGATACGGCATGTAATTAGTTGACAACACTTCTGCTGTGCTCTGTTCAACTGCGTGAGTTTAATAGAAGTGGTCTGAATCAGACGTAGAACCTCTACCCTCGGTGAGGTGTATGGCAGGCAAGATGCCCGCCTCATAAACTGATGTTAATTGCTTAGTAGCTAAATTGGAGCGTTACAGAGGTCTGCACTTCTTGTTCGCCACCGACTACTGGCGTTGGAGTCGGGGCATCTGCAACTCTAGCTGCTAATATTTCGCTTCGATAGAGTACCGGTGGTGGCGGCGTGGAGCCGTTTATCTGAATGCTAACAACTTCTTTGCGGGCAAGACCTAAAGCGCTCAATGCCGCATCGGCTTGGGCTTGGGCATCTTGGGTTGCCTCCCGAATGGCTTGACGTTGGGCAGTGGCGATCGCGCTTTCATCGGCAATAAAGCTTACGCCATCAATCCGAGTCGCCCCTGCCTTAACTGCATCATCCATAATGGTGCCTGCTCGATCAGTCGGGACTTGGAAGCTAATGCTATTGGTGGCAGTATAGCCGACAATTTTTTGTTCACCGTTGTTGCTGTAGTCGTAGCGAGGGCTAAGAGAAATACCTGTAGTTTGCAACTTGTCAACATTGCGCGATCGCACCAGTTCAACCACTGCTGCCGATCGTCGTGCGGCTTCTTGCTGAACCTTGTCTGCGGTATCACCTTGGACTTCCACGCCAAGCTGAACGCGGGATAAGGTGGTCGGAACCATTTCTGTGCCTTGACCCGTGACCGTTAGGGTTCTCAGCATTTGTTGTTGTTCTGCCATGGCTGGATTTACCATTGTTAAGCTTAAGATTCCTACAAAAAGAGGGAGAACTGCGAGCGCGCCCATTGAGCGTTTTGAAGATATTAGAGATTTCATGGAGAACTCCTCACAAAGAATTGCATGATTAATGAGTAATCGATAGGTCTGAATGGTATCCTGATGCTCCTAATCTGGCATTTCTAACCTGTTTGGCAGGATAGGTTACTGTTTTAGAAACGTACTCTTTAATCGATTAGCTCACAATTCTATGCCTCCTCAGACTCGTAAACAATTTGGTCAACATTGGTTAAAAAGCGAGGCGGCTTTGGAGGCAATTGTGGCAGCGGCGGGGGTGGGAAAGGGCGATCGCATCTTAGAAATTGGACCGGGTACAGGAATTTTGACTCGGCGTTTATTACCTTTAGCCCAAGCTGTTTTGGCGGTGGAAATCGATCGAGACTTGTGCAAGTTGTTGGTTGAGCAGTTGGGCAAGCGGGATAATTTTCTGTTGCTCCAAGGCGATTTTTTGACGATGGATTTAGGGGATACGCTAGAAAGTTTTCCCAACTTTCAACGTCCCAATAAGGTGGTTGCTAATATTCCCTACAATATTACGGGACCGATTTTAGAGAAGCTGCTGGGGGCGATCGCCACGCCTAATCCGAGTCCGTTCGATAGCATTGTGCTGTTGGTACAAAAAGAAGTGGCAGAGCGATTGTCTGCGCGTCCTAGCTCTAGGGCTTTCGGCGGGCTTTCGGTGCGGGTGCAATATTTGGCAAACTGTGAATGGATTTGTGAAGTTCCAGCCAGAGCCTTTCAGCCACCGCCAAAGGTCGATTCGGCGGTGGTGCGGTTGACCCCTCGCCCCACGGAGCCGCCTGCAACGGATCCGAAACGCTTAGATGCGTTGGTGAAGATGGGGTTTGCTACAAAACGAAAAATGCTGCGAAATAATTTGACCAGTGTGGTGGAGCGCGATCGCCTTGCTCAACTTTTGGAAGAATTGGGTCTAAACTCTCAAGTCAGGGCTGAAGATTTGAGCGTGGCGAATTGGGTGGCGCTGAGTAACCGATTAAATCAAACTGAATTCAATTAAGGCGATTAAATCAAATATATGCACTCCTATTCTCTGATTGCCCCCGCCAAGATTAATTTGTACTTAGAAATCATTGGCGATCGCCCGGATGGTTACCATGAATTGGCGATGCTGCTGCAAAGCATTGACTTGGCAGATCGCATTCATTTGCGTCCCAATGGGATCCAAACGATTCGAGTTCACTGTGATGATCCCCAGGTGCCTCTAGACGAAAGTAACTTGGCTTACAAAGCGGCGGCGCTGATGGCGGGTCAGTTTTCAGACGCTTATAGCCGGTATGGGGGCGTAGAAATTTCGATTCAGAAGCGAATTCCGATTGGGGCAGGGTTGGCAGGTGGCTCGACGGACGCGGCGGCGGTGTTGGTGGGATTGAACTTGATGTGGAGCTTGGGGCTGACGCAATCGGAGCTTCAAGAGTTGGGAGAAAGGTTAGGTTCTGATGTGCCGTTTTGCATTGTTGGAGGGACGGCGATCGCCACGGGGCGAGGTGAGCAGCTATCTTCGCTTCGCAGTTTGGATCACCTCTACGCCGTTTTGGCTAAATATCGAGATCTTCCTATTTCAACCGTGTGGGCATATAAAACCTATCGCCAGCAGTTTCAAAATACCTATGTCGCGATTAATAATTTGGTAGAACGAAAACAGCGTGTGCATTCGGGTTCCATGGTGGCGGCGATCGCCAGTCAAGATAATCAGCGGATTGGGCAGTTATTGCACAATGATTTGGAAAAGGTGGTTCTGCCAGCCCATCCTCAAGTTGCTGAATTGCGAGATAAGCTTGGGCAACTTGAGACGCTGGGAGTGGTGATGTCGGGGTCGGGGTCAACGGTGTTTGCGTTGGTAGAGTCGCAGTTTCAGGCAGAGCGAGTTCGGCAGGAGTTACGGGAGCTGTTGCCCGATCCGAATTTAGAGCTGTGGACTACGCGGCTCACCCATATGGGAATTCAGGTGGTTTCATAGGGGATATTCCCATCCAATGCCACAACATCAGCCTACGATCAGATCAGCTAGACCGAGAAATTTTTTAGGATAATCAGGACAGCAATGGCAACTCCAACTTCCACTTCCACCAAAAATTCAGACCCTGCTCTGCCTGTCCGCAAGTCTACGCCATTGCGGTGTTTTGTCGGAGCTGTGATTTCGGGAGGTTTGGCGATCGCCCTCTATTCGCTCACTGTTTCAATTGCTCGTTCATTTGCCGCTCAACCTCTGCCTACGGGTAGTGTTGCGACTGCCAACATTGCCGTGGCGGTGCGCACCTTAGTGGTAGGGGGCAGCACGTTAGGCACCGCAATTTTGCCATTTCAACCTTGGGTCTAGGGGCATTGGGGATTCAACTGTTAATTTTGGAACTGCGTGGGGCTAAGTCAGATGGATCGGTGTAGGGCAGCGTAAACCAAAACGTCGAGCCCTCCCCAGGAGCGCTAATTACGCCAATCTCACCCCCATGGGCTGAGATAATTTGTCGGCACAAGTAGAGTCCTAGCCCAATGCCTGGAGAACGAGCGTTGCGGCGAGTATAGCGCTCGAACAAAAAATGACAATCTTCTGCTTCGATGCCTTCACCATTGTCCTGTACGCTACACCGAATCGTGGTGCCTTCTAAAATGGCTTGTACGGTAATGGTAATGCCTCGAAGATTGTGGTTTAAGGCGTTGGTGATCAGGTTCTCGAAGACTCGTCTAATTTGAACCGGATCGGCGCTGAAGACGGGAAAGGTGGGAGCAACTAAGCAAGTGACAGTGGCTTGACTGGCGGTAATGAGGGGAGTGAGATCTAGGATGATCTGGGTAATGAGGGTGTTTAAGGGGATGGGTTCAAGGTGAAGTTCCATGCCTTGAATTTCGTTGTAGTGAGCATCTAATAAGGTGTTGAGAAGACGAAGTTGGCGATCGCTTCCTTCAATCATCCGGGTGATAACAGTGCGCGAGATTGCCACAGAGTCGCCCGAGTGACTGAGGAGATCTTTGAGGACTAACAATGAACCCATGAGGGGCGTACGCAGATCGTGGGAAACTGCGTGGAGAAAGTTGTCTTTAAGCTGGCTAAGTTCCTCTAGTTCTTGCATTTTTTGTTGAAGTTGGGCGGTTCGTTCTTCAACTTGTTGTTCTAGGTTGGCATTGAGCCGTTGGATTTGCTGATAAAGTTCGGTGAGAGCTGCTTCAACGACTTTGCGATCGCTGATATCGGTTTCGACGCTGGTGACAATCCAGTCACTTGCTGCTTTGTCGCGGCGAGACGTGATTGCTGAGGAAATCCAACAGAGGGAGCCGTCTTTGCGTAGGAAGCGGTACTCAATGGTAATGGGTGTGATGCCTTGAGAGATTTTGTAGTAGGTGGGAAAAATAATCCGTTCCAGATCGTCGGGGTGAATGCGCGATTGCCAAAGGTCTTTATCGTCTAAGAGTTCTTGCGGTGTGTAGCCAAACACGCGCTCGCAGCCTGCCGATCGGTAATCATAGTCCCAGGTGCCTACATCCGAAACCCGAAAGCTGGTGATGGAGGCGATCGCGCTATTGACCACATCTTTTAGCTTTGCTTCAGATTGCTGCTGAGCTTCTTTCGCTTGCTCCAGTTTATGCACCAGTTGTGCCAGTTCTTGGTTGACTGATTGCAGCCTAAATCTTTGGGCTTCTAGCTGCTGGTCTTTTTCATAGCTGGCTATGGCTTCACTCACAATCAAGCTTAAGTCTTGAAGCTGCCAAGGTTTGGAGATGTATCGATAGAGTTTGGCATCGCGGATCGCGTTGCTGACACCGCCTAGATCTGCCTGCCCACTCAGCAGGATGGTCAGGGTTTTGGGCGATCGCAGATGAATTTGTTTTAACAACTCATCGCCTTTCAGTCCTGGCATGAGGTAGTCTGCCAGAACCAGCACAACTTCATCGCCCGTCTTTTGCAGCCTTTCCATGAGATCAAGTGCCTCTTGCCCACTTGCCGCAGTTTCGATAAGGCAATGGTGACCCACAACCTCTTTCAGCACAATTCGTAGGCTCTCTAAGGGGAGGGGTTCGTCATCCACACAAATAATGACCGGCTTATGCATGGTAGCGATCGCGATTTCCACTGATGGGGACAGGTGTCCGCTCTTATCCTACTCAACCCTATGCCAAATGGGACATTAAGAAGGCAAAATGAAGCTATGATATCTGCGTGATCGCTAGAAGCCGCTCTGCCACGGTTGCTGAGACGGGTAGGACGGATAGCCGGTTGCCTTGCCTCACCACTAGCAGTTCTTCGGGGGTAAAGGTTTGGCGAAGGGTTTCTAGGGTAACGATCGCAGGAAATATTTGGTCGAACTGGATGGCTACGGTTTGCCAACGAGGAGCCGTGGGGGATGATTTAGGATCGTAATATGGGCTGGTCGCCTCAAATTGGCTAGGGTCATTAATGCCGACTTCTGTGACTTTTGCCATGCCAACAATGCCGGGCGGAGTGGTGTTGGAGTGGTAATAAAAGATGCGATCGCCGGGTTGCATTGTTCGCAGAAAGTTGCGGGCTTGGTAGTTCCGAACGCCATCCCAAATTGTGGTGCGATCGCGCTTTAAATCGGCAATGCCATAGACATCAGGTTCCGATTTGATGAGCCAGTAGTTCATGGGGGTCTGCGTCAGAGTTTAAAGAAATGCGGTAGGGTTTTCTTCGGATTCGGGTGGATCTGCGGGGGAGAAGGGTTCGGAGGGTGGGGCAATGGCTGGGCGATCGTTGCCCGACGGGTCGTCTTCTCCTAATTCCTCTGGTTCTATTGTTGGCAGCCGCCGAACTTGAATTTTATCCAGACGAGGTCCTTCAGCCGTCTCTACAGTCATTTCACAGCCGTTGTAGAGGAATTGTTCTCCAACGACTGGAATTTTTTGCATTTGAAAGATCAAAAAGCCACCGAGCGTCTGGTACTCATCCGCCAGCGGTAAGTCCAGAGTGAGGAACTCATTGACTTCCTCTAAGTTCATCTGGGCTTGCACTAGGAAGGTTTGGTCATCGATCATTTGGACGCTGGGTTCGGCAGGGGCTTTCTTCCCGAGCTTCTCCAATAATTTCGGCAACCAGGTCTTTGAGAGTGACTAATCCGGCTGTGCCCCCAAACTCGTCAATGACTATAACCATGGCTTGTCTACGGTGCTGCATGAAGCTGAGGAGCTCGTTGAGCGGCATATACTCGGTGACAAATTGAGCCGGTCGAATCCAAGGGTGAATGAGACTATCTAAGGTTAAAACGCCTTGAACCAACGGTTCTGCTAATTCTTTGAAGTAAATGATCCCTAAAATCTCATCCAGCGATTCGCCCATGACGGGATAGCGAGAATGTCCAGATTCGGCGATTTCGTGAAGCAGATCTTGGAAGGTCGCTTCTCTAGAAATTGCCATGAGGCTGGTGCGGGGCACCATGACCTCGCGGGCAGTGACTTCTGCAAATTCTAGAACGTTGGTGAGAAGTTCGCGCTCTTCTTCCTCGAGTTCGGGTGACTCTGAGGTGGTGCTAATGATGAGCTGGAGTTCTTCGGGGGTGACGCGGTTGTACCAGCCTTGCCCGGTGTATTGAATGCCGACTAGGCGCAACAACAGGCGAGTGGACTGATTTAAGCCCCAAATGAAAGGATTGAAGAAACGAGCGATCGCCAAGCTGGGGGTGCCCAAAAATCGAGCGATCTGCTCAGGATAGAGCAGTGCCAGGGATTTGGGGCAGAGTTCACCCAACACAATTTGTAGATAAGCGATGAGGGCAAAGGCGGCAGGAATGGCGATCGAGTGGGACAACGTTTGGCGAGTGGCAAGCGGCAGCGGCAGCTTTTGAAAGAGCGTTGCCATTAATACTGCCATGGTACTTTCTCCAATCCAACCTAAAGCTAGGCTAGAGAGCGTAATGCCCAATTGGGTGGTAGAGAGCAGCCGACCCAAACCTTGTTGTAAGTGTTGAACCGTTTTTGCCTGAACGTCTCCGACGGCTGCGAGTTGGTTAATGCGCGATCGCCGCACCGAAACAATGGAGAACTCAGCCGTGACGAAAAAGGCGTTGATGGTGATCAGCAAAAATACTGCGAAGATTCGCATAAAAACATCTGACCCGGTTAAAGGGATCAATGAATCAGGGGCGATCGCGCCGACGACAAGAAAAGACGGCATTACTTCTCCACTGGAATGCCCGACAACCGCAATTGAACCTGCTGCTCAGGATAGTCTGTTAGCGACAGAGACAAGCTTTTTGCGCCATCTAACAAGTTTAGGGGCACGGTGATTGTCCCTTGGTCGGGTTTGCCATTGGCCGCTAATTCTTCAGGCAACCCTTGGGTCGAAGCACTCAACAACCGCCCCTGATCATTGGTAATTTCCATAGAGCTATACAGAAACTGCACCGCTTTGGCGCTATTATTCTGCATACTAACGTCCAACACTAAAGCAGTCCCTTGCGTGCGAACTGCCTGCACGCCTAAGGTTACTGCTCGGCTTTCGGCAAATAAAGGCAATCCCGATGCAGCATCTGGTTTGGGGTTAGCTTGAGCAGAAGTTTCTGTTTTGACGGCTTTGTCTGAACTGGCGATCGCGTCAGCCGTTCCCCCCATGCGAGCCTTGACATTCGCCAGGATGTCACTCTCCTTTAAAAAAGCCAAATTTCCCTCTCGGCGCAAAACCTTGCCTTGTGAATCAGTAATATTATTCATGGGGCGAGTGTCGGGTTGGGTGATTCCTTCAATGCCTCTCTACCCAGCCTATATCCCCAGGAGGCGCTGGTGATGCCCGCAGCTACCATCAGGAACAACAAAATCAAGGTTAAAGTTACGGTCGGATTAACTTTCACAATCTATTTTTTACAATCTATAAGGTCTAGGACTGCTTACTTATACTGCATCAGGATACAATAGGAGCCAAGTGTTAAAAGATTAAGGTTTGGTCAAAAGATTCTTCCTTAGAAATTGTAAGAATCTTTTGTGGGTCAAGCGCCGTTGACCGATTGGGGAGGTAGCGAACTCATAATTCGCCTTCAGGCTGGTTCGATTCCAGCACGGCGCACTCAACGTCATAAAATCTGAAGTTTGTCATCTGAAAAACGAGATTCAGAGCTAGGATAGGTCAGAATACTGAATGATCCCTTGATTTGTGGGTTCCAATTCCTAGTGATATAGCCATTTTGAGCAGTTGCTCGAACTTTATGACTGATGACTTCAGCTCCGCACCAAAGCCATTTATTAATTATTGAAGATGACAAAGGACGGCGAGAATATACGCTCGATAGTCCGGTGTACTCCATTGGCAGAGATCCTAAGTGTGATATCCGTTTGGTGTCTCAGTTTGTTTCTCGCCGCCATGCAACTTTGGTACAGCTTCCTAACGAAGATGGAAGTTGCTACTACCGCATTGTTGACGGCAATTTAAAGGGAAAGCCCAGCGCCAATGGGCTACTCATTAACGGGCGTAAGTTCCAGGCGCATGATTTACATGACCAAGATCGGGTGATTTTTGGCCCGCAGGTTCAAGCAATCTATTATTTGTTGAAGCGAGAGGCAATTACAACGGTGCCTCCTGATGAATATGACATTACGTTGATTAGCCCTAATATGACGGATGATCCGGAGGACGAGCAGGACGACGACGATAATCCGGAGGACGAGGACGAGGAGGAGGAAGGATAGAACGAACGAAGTTAACCTTCACTCCTAGAGCCTGGTTCTGGAGGGGGAACTGGATCATAGCCGCCAGGATGGAGCGGGTGACAGCGGGTGATGCGACGGAGTGCCAGCCAGCCTCCTCGCGTTGCACCAAAGCGGGCGATCGCCTCAATGGCATATTGTGAGCAAGTGGGCTGAAACCGACAGGTCGGTAGATAAAGCGGCGAGATCAAGGTCCGATAGCCTTTAATTAATTCAATCAGCACCCATTTCATCATGTTGGCGAGCCCATCAACATACACCTATCACCCTACCAACGATCTTAGCCTTTAACGCCGCTACCCGAATCTGTGGGCACAATATAACGCTGCATGATGCTAAAGAAAACCAGAATGGGGGCGATCGAAATGACAGAACCTGCCGCAATCAACCGCCAATCTAACGAGAAGGCTCCGGCAAGTTTAGCGACACCCAGGGGCAGCGTGTAATATTCTGGGCGATCTAAAATAATGAGCGGCCAGAGGAAGTCACTCCAGGAGCCAATGAACACGAAGATGGCGAGCGTGACTAATGCGGGGCGGATGGAAGGTAGCATGACAAACCACCAAATTCCTAACTCAGTACAGCCATCGATGCGAGAGGCTTCTTCTAGCTCTTTAGGCACGCCTTGGAAAGCTTGACGCAACAGAAAAATGCCAAAGGCAGAGGCGATCGCCGGAAAAATTAACCCTAAATAGCTATTCCGCAACCCTAATTGCACTGTCAGAATATACAGCGGAATCATGACAATTTGGAAGGGAATCAGAATAGTAGAGACGACCAGCATAAAAATGAATTCTCGTCCCCGAAACTCCAGACGCGCCAAGGGATAGGCTGCCAAGGAACAGAATAGAAGGTTTAGTCCAACCGTTAAAACCGCGACCAGCACACTATTGAAAAGGTATTGACCAAAAGGATTAGATTGCCAAACCTGTACAAAATTTTGGAAAGTAGGCTGAGCCGGAATGAATTGGGGCGGGAAGCTGAAAATATCTTCAGTGGGAGATTTGAAGGCGGTGCTGACCAGCCAGATCAGGGGCAGGAGCATGATTAGGGCGATCGCCCCCAGTACTAAATAACGGACTAGAGTTCCCCAGGAGAATTGAACTTGTGGAGCGTCAGGGGTGCGTTCAGGCATTACTTAAAATCGCTGCTTTTTTCAACCCCATTATGTCGTGATTAGGCTGTTTGAACCGAACTCAAAAAAATCAGTGGCTGCGATCGTTCAGCGAAATCGGTTGTACACTCTACATAAATCTTTGCAATTGCCGCCTTCATGCGTCGTCTCAAAAAACTGCGAGTTCTCCTGACTGCTCAAAACGCGATCGCCCTTCTCCTGTTGGGGGTTTGCCTCATTTCGGCGCAGAGGTTTTTATCGGTTGATATCCTCAACCCCTCCCAACTTTTGCGATCGATCCAGGACTTAGGATTGCTCGGCAAATTAATCTATGCAGGCATTTTAGTTTTGGCGGTGGTCGTCAGTCCCATTCCGGGTACACCGCTCACGGTGGCGGCAGGCGCAGTCTGGAGTCCTTGGACAGCAGGAATTTATGGCACGTTGGGGGTGTTTGTCGGAAGCTTGCTGGCTTATTTTTTAGGAAGAACTTTAGGGCGATCGCTGATTCAGGTGTTATCAGGAAAAACGATCCACATTTCCAAGCATCGCGGCGAAACTTACATCGGCTGGCTATTGTTTTTCAGTCACCTGTTGCCGATCGTGCCGTTCGATTTAATCAGCTATGGCGCAGGCATGATTCGTCTTTCCTTGCCGCTCTACGCAACGGCGACCTTGCTAGGCACCCTTCCCGGCACGTTTTTATTGGCGTACTTGGGGGCAAGTTTTACCCTTAGTCCTAGGGTAGGAATAGCGATCGCCGTCTTCTTTGCTCTTCTGCTGATCGGGGTGCCCTGGACAATTCATCGGTGTAACTGGTTTGGCATTCGGGATGTCATTCGGATTGAATGAACCCTATCGTCGTCGTGCTTTACTGACCATTTTTCGAGAAAACCGCAGCTTCAAATCTTCTTGGTCTGCCCAATCTTGCACAATGCGGAAAAATATCTGACGATCTTCAGCCTTGAGTACTGCCGTTTGGTCTGCGGTTTCAATCACATAAGGGTAGCCACCACCAATGATCACCTCGCCGCGCACCCAATCTAGAACGCGATCGCCTAGCCCTGCTTCAAACATCCACAGCGGCATTTCTAAGCGGGCAGGGAAGTTTTCTTGAGTCGTTTTGAGATAGGTAAAAGCGATGTGGTGGCGTTGTTCTTGGTAGTGTTCTAAAATGCCGTGGCGTTGGCAGAGAAACAGAGGCGTGCGATCGCCCCATTCCATATATTTATTTAAAATTTGAGCATCGTGAATCGACTCTGATTCGGGCAATTGAAACAGGTGTTGCAACATATTCGTCAAGTCGTCAGCCTGACTGGTATCGATGTATGCCACCAACGGCACCCGATATTTCTCGCTAGCACGGAGCAGCTCTAAGGCACAGTCTACATAAAACTGGCGGTTTTCTTCGTCGTAGCGATCGGCAAATGTCACTACCAACGACCCATCCAGAAACACCAAACAATCGGTTCGGTTGGCATTGGCTTTCATGTAATCAATCAGCTTTTGCGTTTCCATTTCAAAACGGCGCATATTGACCCGCTGATCGGTCACTTCACCCGAAGCATCTCTTAGCTCTGAAGGAGTCATCACGTCCAAATCAGTATCTTTTTCATAGCCGCCAGCAGGTAAATGCAGATTTTCAAACCAGCCAATTTGGACGAGGGCGATCGGGATGGACAGATCTTTACCGGGATAGATTTGAGAACCATCGACCGCGAAAGTCGTAATTCCTGTGAGGCGATCGCGCACCCAAGACAAACTCTGCTCGCGGCTCTGCCACACCAATTTGCAAGGAATCACCCCATCGCTCGATTCCCCCAATGGCTCCAGCAACCTCGCCCCCACATCTAAAGGTAATTCCTGTAACTGCTCACGCAAGGCAGCTTCTTCTGGTTCTAGGCGAGTCAATACCGCTCGGTATTGCTGCAATAGATGCCAGGTTTCTTGGCTAAAAGTAGAGAATTCTTTGCGCTTACTGTTGAGAATGTCATGGATTTGAGTAGGCTTCAGCGGCATGGGAAAGGCAGAAGATAGAAACAGCAGGAAACTTAAACAGAGCAAAAACTTACTCTTTATCGTTTTTTCATTTTATCAATTAAGTCAGGCACGGCTTTAAATTTGTCTAGATCTCTGAATGGGGATGCTCATTTCAATCTTTAGTTTGTTCTAAGGTTCTATGCGGTCGATTACTGCATTCGGGTGAAAAGAGGAAAACTTTATTGCAAAATATTAAGGACTGTTTCAATTGCAGGTTATCTGCAACACAAACCCAGAAACCGCCCCAACCTCCGTGATACCATCCATTTCGTAGCGACAGGAGACTAGGAGAAGACCTTTGACACTACGGGTTGCTGTTGTTGGATCGGGTCCGGCGGGTTCCTCTGCTGCCGAGACTTTGGTAAAAGCTGGAATCGAAACCTATTTATTTGAACGCAAGTTAGACAATGCCAAGCCTTGTGGTGGGGCAATTCCGCTTTGCATGGTGGCAGAATTTGAGTTGCCTCCCGAAATCATCGATCGCCAAGTGCGCAAGATGAAAATGATCTCGCCTTCCAATGTTGAGGTCAACATTGGTCAGACCCTCAAAGACGACGAATACATTGGGATGTGTCGTCGGGAAGTATTGGACGGCTTCTTGCGCGATCGCGCTGCCAAGCTAGGCGCAAAATTAATTAACGGTACGGTACACGGTGTCGATATTCCATCGAATAATACCGATCCTTACACGCTTCACTACGCCGACCACTCCGATGGCAACGTTGAAGGCACGGCAAAAACCCTGCAAGTAGACTTGATCATTGGCGCAGATGGGGCAAATTCTCGCATTGCTAAGGCGATCGATGCTGGAGACTACAACTACGCGATCGCGTTCCAAGAGCGAATTCGTCTGCCCGATGACAAAATGGCGTACTACCACGACCTCGCCGAAATGTACGTGGGAGATGATGTCTCCACCGATTTCTATGCCTGGGTCTTTCCTAAGTACGACCACGTTGCCGTTGGGACAGGCACGATGAAGGTTCACAAAGCCGACATTAAAAAGCTGCAAGCCGGAATTCGCGCCCGTGCTGCCAAACGCTTAGAAGGCGGCAAGATCATCAAGGTCGAAGCCCATCCCATTCCTGAGCATCCCAGACCGCGCCGTGTGGTGGGTCGGGTGGCACTGGTGGGCGATGCGGCGGGCTATGTCACGAAGTCTTCGGGCGAAGGCATTTATTTTGCGGCTAAGTCTGGGCGGATGTGTGCCGAAACCATTGTGGAATATTCTATGAAGGGCGATCGCATCCCGACCGAAAACGATCTCAAGGTTTATCTGAAGCGGTGGGACAAAGCCTATGGCATCACCTACAAGGTTTTAGATATCCTCCAAAGCGTTTTCTATCGCTCGGATGCCACCCGTGAAGCGTTTGTAGAAATGTGCGCCGATATCGACGTGCAAAAGCTCACTTTTGACAGCTATCTCTACAAAACTGTGGTGCCTGCCAATCCCTTTGTGCAGCTCAAAATCACCGCCAAAACCCTTGGCAGCTTGCTTCGCGGAAATGCGTTAGCACCCTAAGCTTACGAGTATTGATTCAAGGAAGGATTGATTTTAGGGGTAACCAAGCGGCTACCCCTTTTTGCTGTTTAAACAACTCTACTTAAACGACTCTACTTAAACGACTCTACGCAAAATTGGCAGTTTTTAGATTTAGCCATGCCCGTTGAGGAAGGCGCTACAGTTCTTCTCGCAGCATTTGCTCATAAATCTGAGGCAGGTCGTTGCTCACCGAATTTGTTTCAATGCCATAACCCAGGCTGGTCCAAGTGGGCGAAAGGATGCGAAGAACTTCATGAACTCTGCCCTCCCTCAGCATTTGAGACAGGTCAGCACCCCACGCTTGGGGGTCACTGAGCCACCGATAGGTGACTTCATCTTGATACTCGGGCACAAAGCTGTAGCTTTCCCAGGGCAAGAAAGGGGGATTGGGATGGTATTCGTGGGCTTTGTCTAGCCACGTACTGCTCAACATTTGGTAACGTCCGGCAGCAGTGGTGCAGTCGCCTAAATTAGGCCCGGTGAGAATGCGAACACATCGATCGGGATGGTTGCTCAGGCTAGTAATGTGTTCTCCCCCATAGAGCAAAGAGTAGGGGCGATCGCCACTGGCTTCACTCGCCGAAATCGTCCGCATCATTGCCCGAATATAGGGATCACCTCCCTTCATCACCAAAGGAATGGGAGAACCATTGCCTTGAGGCTCGTTGAAGGGCATCATTTGCCGCCACGACACCCCCCGCAGCCCCCCCGTCAACGTTGCAACCAGCACCAGGGCTGAACAACTAATTAAACACCACCAAATCCCTGAAGAAGATTCGGCGGAAGTTGAAACAGGGCTGCTTGCAGCGAGTTGGCTGGCGAGAGGACATGGATGCTCCGACTTTTTGCTATTGGAGGTCACGGTGGGGTGCAATGAGGGGATGCGACGACGAATTTTTATTTATCATATCTTCAGTTCTTCGGCCCTAACCTAAACTGCGGCAAATTAAACGGCGGCAAACAAAGCCTCAAGAGACTGAGCCGGACTGTCAGGTTTTGCCACAATTTCAACTACTTTATGGCGGGCTGCGGGCTGCAACAACGCCTCAACGCAAACTTGGGCGACCTTGGTACGAGGAATGCTACCATCGAATAGTTTGTCTGCTCCAGTCATCACAATTTGATCTGAGTTATCTTCATTCTTCAAACCGCCAGGGCGGACAATGGTGTAAGGCACACTACTCTTTGTAAGTACTCCTCCGCTTGCTTTTTCCAAACCAAAATTAGCCAGAACAAGTTAAGGGGATGAAACAACAAGGAAGTACAGAGCGAAGAAACCATGACGAATTGTTGAATACCTTTTTCTTTGCCCACATCCACTAAGTTCTTGGTACCCTCGTAATCCACTTTGTAGGGACCTGTGGGGTCAAAGCTTGGAGCTGCGCCCGTGGCAGAAAGAATGACGGTGCAGTCCGCGATCGCCTCCCTTAAACTCTCTAACTTCAGCACATCGCCCACCACCAATTCCGCCTCAGCAGGCAGCATCGCTCTTGCCTTGTCCAAATCTCGGACTAAAGCCCGTACCGGAATCTGTCGCTCTACCAAAGCTTGAATAATCCGCCGACCGGTTTCACCGGTTGCCCCCGCTACAAAAGCTTTCATCACTCACCCCTATGTTTTGAGTAGTAAAGATTGATGTTAATCTTTTATTTAAGTTCCTTAATGGATTGTAATGAATCTCCTATTGATTGCAAGACAAACCTCAAAGTTTGAATGAAGAACTTTACCCGTTTCTGTCTCTACTGACTAAAGATGAGTGGTTTTCATCACAACTGACCGGAAAAACGGGGCTTCATTGTGTTTCAGTAAATCGATTGAGGAATCTCAATGTTAGGACACTAATTAGATTGTTTTCTACGTATATTAATCATCACCCTGTAGCAATTTTGCAAGATATGCTGAATAGATTGCAATCTGCCCCTTCTCTCGATAGGCTGCTAGACTAGGCTCCAGACCTTAGCCATTCATAGAACAGCCCGTCAGTTGGAAAGACGCAACTTGATTCAAGACAGATTTTTAGGAAGACTTCGTATGCAGGCAAATCCGGCTGAACAAAACGCTTTCAAAACCACACCCATTGTCTTTGGGGCTACCTCCGGTTTGATCGAAGCACAGGACAATCCAGAACTACTGACCCAGGAACAGCCCATTAGCTTCCATGGCAACTTTGAAAGCTGCATGGAAATGTATACCAACGCCCAAACGGTTGCAAATTATCTAGATGCTCATCGGAGCTGGTTTCCTCAATCTGCTCGCCCTATGAAAGCTGTTCCAATTGGGGCTAATGGCTATGACCTAACCGTAGGGCGATTTGGGGCTTTCGGCTATGAAGTGGAAGCAAAGGTTGGGCTAGACTTGCTGCCTCAGAATCAAGGCGTTTATCGTATCCAAACGATTCCAATTCCAGGGTATCAAGCTCCAGGGTACGAGGTTGATTTTCAGGCGGCGATGCAGTTAACTGAAGCGGGAAATCAGGGATCTGAGCCGATGACCCATGTGGAGTGGGAATTGAATTTGCAAGTTACACTCCAGTTTCCCCGCTTCATCCATGCGATGCCCAGAACCTTGATTCAATCGACGGGCGATCGCCTCCTCAATCAAATTGTTCGTCAAGTGTCTCGTTGTCTCACCTACAAGGTGCAGGAAGATTTTCACCGAGCGGTTGGAGTCAAGTTTCCCAAAAAGCGACGAATGCTTTGGGCAAAACGCCAAGACGTAAAACTTGAAGCCTGCGAGTAGAATAGCTCACACAGAAGTTTAGAAAGCGGAGTTCTGGAGAACTCCGCTTTCTAAGCGTTTAGCTGAATTTCCTATGATTTGCCAAAGTTTTGAGTCCAGTAAGTACTGTAATTCGTTGTTCCAGTATCTGCGCCCAAGAAAAAGTATCCTACCCCAATTTCTTTGACCGTAGCATTTAGGATATTTTCTCGATGTCCAGGACTTTTAATCCAAGAATTAACGACTTCACTAGGCGTGCGTTGACCGGCTGCAATGTTTTCTGCCAGAGTGCGCCAGTTATAGCCTGCTTTAGAGGCGCGATCGCTAGCTGAAGATCCATCTTTGCCCAGATGCCCAAAAAAGTCTTGAGTCGCCATATTTTGGCTGTGAGTTTGCGCTGCCTGGCTGAGTTTGCTGTTCAGCGTCAGCGGTGCCAGTCCCTTTTGGGCACGAAATTGATTGGTGAGTTTCACCACCTGTCCTACAAAGCTCTGCACGCTCTTCGGGTCAGCACTATCCGCCGTTGCTGCCGATAGCTTCAACTGGTAAGGGCTGCCACTTCCTGCCACTTGCAGATAATAGGTTCCTAGCGCCAAATCTGCCAAGTCAAGTTTTCCAACTCTCTTTGATTTAGACGATAGGGTTTGAAAAACTTCACCCGCTTCAACCAGCCCGTTTTGATTGCGATCTTGAATCAGATTGAGGCTTGCCGATCGCCCCAAACTTTTGAATCTAAGACTCAATACCCCAGGATTGGTCAAATTAAAACTAAAGACATCGCTTGGGTTTTTAGAACTTACTTTATCTCTAAAGGTTGTGCTGCTGGGAATTGCAACAGCCTGTCCAAGGCTAATTCCAATGGGATTATTAGGCATCGTTTGATTTGCTCAGGAACTTTCTTCGATCAGTTCCAGTAAGCAAGTAAGAGCCTAGGTGAGTCACCCTAAAATATACCGAGCTTGAGCCTATTTTTTAAGTGACTCTACGGGGTTTCTCTAGCTTAAGGTTCTTTGCCTATAGGCAAAAAGAGATAAAAGCCTGAAAATCTTGATGTAAAAAACAGCTACTTTGCTTTCCGTAGGTCAATTGATTCTGAATGGTTAGAAAAAGCTTAAAAAGTTCAAAGTTCTGAGCAGGGTCTGGGAATTCGGTGTAGAGGAGCTGTTGTGTTAGGGCAAAATAGAGATTGCTTCAATTTCTGGAGCAATCTCTATATCAATAATGCTGAATCAATAAATACCGACTCTAGGGCAGCTTGTGCCAGCCCTCACCCCCTGAGATGACAGCGCCTGTCTATGGATTAGACATTGTGGGCTGCCAATTCCTGTTTTTCTGGTAAATCTGCATATTCTGCCACCAGTTGCCTAAACTGATCGCCTTCAATGGTTTCTTGATCTAGCAAAACTTCAGCCAGCCGATCGACGAGCGGACGATTTTCTTTAATGAGGCGACGAGCTTCGGCATGGCAGCGGAAAACAATTTCGCGGATTTGGCGATCGATCTTTGTTGCCATTTCTTCCGAGCACTCAGAAGATTGATTCATTAAATCTCGCCCTAGAAAGACTTCGCCGCCCCCGCTTTCCAAGGCGATCGGTCCCAGATCAGACATGCCGTAGATCGTCACCATTTGACGCGCAATACTGGCGACACTGCGGACATCACCCGCCGCGCCGTCAGTCACTTCGTCGTGCCCAAACACTTCTTCCTCAGCAGCTCGCCCTCCCAAAGAAACAGTGATGCGATCAAGAATTTCGCTGCGGCTGTCAATCCTCATATCTTCACCGCTGAGCAGAGGCTTGGCAAAGCCACCAATGCCTCCTGAACGAGGAATAATAGTGACCTTATCTAGGGGATTTGTGTGGGGCAGAAGGGTCATCAGGAGGGCATGACCAATTTCGTGATAGGCAATCAGTCGCTTCTTTTTGCTGTCTAGTAGGGGTGTTAGGGTTAAACCAATGGTGACGCGATCGATCGCATCATCAATCTCTAAACCACTGATGGCATCTTTCCGCCGTCGAGCCGTTAGAATAGCAGCCTCGTTAAGCATGTTGGCAAGCTCTGCCCCCGAGAAACCAGGAGTCCGACGGGCGATCGCCTCCATGGAGACCTCTGGTTCTAGCTTCTTGTTCCGAGCATGAACCTCCAAAATGCCTAAGCGCCCCTTATAAGTCGGCAAGTCTACCATCACCTGGCGGTCAAACCGCCCCGGACGCAGCAAAGCCGAGTCTAGTACATCTGGGCGATTGGTCGCTGCAATAATAATGATGCCAGTGTTGCCCTCAAACCCGTCCATCTCAGTTAATAACTGGTTGAGGGTTTGTTCGCGCTCATCATTACCGCCACCAATGCCAGCGCCGCGCTGCCGACCCACTGCATCAATTTCATCAATAAAAATGATGCAGGGCGCGTTTTCCTTTGCCTTCTTAAACAGGTCACGAACGCGAGAAGCCCCAACCCCCACAAACATTTCGACAAATTCAGACCCCGAAATACTAAAGAAAGGAACGCCTGCTTCTCCAGCGATCGCCCTAGCTAACAAAGTTTTTCCGGTTCCTGGCGGTCCGACTAGCAGCACACCCTTAGGAATCTTTGCCCCCACCGCCGTAAATCGCTCTGGCTTTTTCAAAAAGGTGACTACTTCTTGAAGCTCTTCCTTGGCTTCTTCAATGCCTGCCACGTCATCAAACATAATGCCTGTTTTGGCTTCCATTTGAAACCGCGCCCTAGACTTACCAAAGCTCATGGCTTGTCCCGAAGAACCGCCGCTCCGTCGCAAGAACATCAGCAGCGCCATAATCAATACAAAAATCAAGAGTCCATTCAAAATAAAGCCAGTGACAGCACTCCCGTCGGTCGAAGGTTGAACACTTAACTCAACGTTTTTTGTCCGAGCAAGGGCAACTAACTCAGGATTGCGATCGCCCAAAAACAAAGGCACTTCTAAAGGAGCGGTATCCCGAGGCTTGCCCTTGAGCTGCACCAGAGCCACATTACGCACCGGGTCAATCTCAACTTTATTGACTTCGCTTGCCTCAATTTTACGGAGCAAATCACTATAGCTCAGGGCTTGCTGGTGTTCCTTCGGAGCATTACCTTGCGCTAAAACCGGACTGCCTACCACACTCTGCAAAACTAACCAGAGTACGGTAGCAGCCCCAGTTAGCCGTGAACCTGTTCTGCGCTTAACACCCTGAAGAGAGAACCTTGATGTTTTTGCTCAGCCTGCTTCATAAACTTCACTTACCTTTTGATCTCTACCAGGACGTGCTTCTTCCATGCTAGTTCTCAGCCAAGGTTTTGACCTTAACGTAACGATACAGGAAGGGGTATTGACAAGATTTTTGGACTTACAAATATCAGTGTACCCCTCTCATCTTAACTATGAGAGATCGATCTTTTTCTAAATCGTAGTCATATCGACTTTGACTTGTTAGGATGGAGGAGACCAATCCACCGTCTTAACTAAAATTGCAGAGGGAATTATGGTGAAAATTGTCGGAATTGTTGGAAGCTTGAGAGCCGGTTCCTATAGTCAACAGGCTCTAAAAGTTGCAGCAAAAAAAGTTGCAGATTTAGGGGCTGAAGTCGAAATTGTGGACTTGCGATCGCTCCATCTACCCTTTTGTGATGGCGGGGATGATTATTCGGCATATCCTGATGTGGAAAAGCTGAGCCAAATGGTTAAAGCCGCAGATGGTTTGATTTTAGCGACGCCCGAATACCATGGCAGTGTCAGTGGTGTTCTCAAAATGCTCTTGATCTAATGGGGTTTGAGGAACTTTCAGGCAAAGTAACCGGGCTGATTAGTGTATTGGGTGGGCAATCCAACAGCAATGCGCTTAACGATTTGCGCACGATTCTTCGCTGGGTTCACGCTTGGACTATCCCTGAGCAAGTGGCGATCGGGCAAGCTTGGCAGGCATTTGGGAACGAGGGTGAACTGCTAGATCCCAAACTTGCTCAACGATTTGATGCCTTTGCTCAGAGCTTAGTAGAAAATACTCAAAAGCTGCGCGGAGTTGCTTTAGCTGAGGTCAATTAAAAAAACGGGGCAAGAGTATCTGCCCCGTTCAAATTCAAAAAGCACTTTAAAGTCAGATCTAGTACCTTAACTTCTAAGGCTCTCGCTAGAAGTATTGGGCACGATCGCGCGTTCAACCGACGATTTGGGTTCGGTTGAGGACTCACTTGAGTGACCATGGAACCGAATTCCTAAGAACACATCATAGACAAAACTCCAGAAGTCTTTCCCCTTTAGCAGCCCTAAAGACTGATGGCATCCTTTGGCATCTAGCAGCGGCTGGATGTCGCGGTAAGCCTGTTGGTAGTTGTACCAAGGGATAGAAGGCCAGAGATGATGAATTAAATGATAATTCTGCCCCATGATCAAAATATTGAGGATGGAATTAGGGTAGACTCTGGCATTTTTCCAGCGATCGCGCTCTTGAAAAGGACGGTGAGGCAAGTAGTCAAAAAACAGCCCTAGAGCCAACCCAACCACCAAAGCGGGAGAGAACCAGAAATTAAAAACATATCCTAAAAAATCGTATTGAACTGCCAAATAAATGACTGTAGCAACTGCCAGGCGAGCCAAGAACCACTCCAGTAGCTCATACTTTCGCCATAATCGTCTCTTAAAAAAGAAAATTTCGTGATAGAAGAAACGCGCCGCGATCATCCACAATGGTCCACCCGTAGAAACATAATGATCCGGATCATTCTCTGGATCATTGACATTTGCGTGATGCTGCATGTGGACACGAGTAAACACTGGGAAGGAAAATCCCAGCATTAGCGCACTGCCGTGCCCCAGAATTGAATTCATGATGCGGTTTTTATGCGCCACATTGTGTGAAGCATCGTGAATGACCGTACCCACCAGATGGAGGGCGATCGTATTAATCACGAAACAACACCAGCCCAACCAATCCCAGTACCAGTAGCCTAGGGTCGAAAAGACTGCCATGAACACTGCTAGTAGAAAAACTATCAGCGTTGGGTTAAAAGCACCCGGCGGACCTAACAACTGTCTTGGCACAGTCAGGGGCTTTATTGCCTCCGACATTATGTTTTCACTCCTTAACATCCACTTTGCGTAGTATAAAATACTGGACTGCCAGAATAAAGTTTTGTTAAATCAGCTCATTTAATCAGACACCTAGCAAGAATGCTTTTCTCCCTATACGTCAAGCTCCCAAAGGTCGGAAAAGGAGAGAACTACTGAAGTTGTTTCATACCTATTCCCAAACCTCCTGTGCCTATCCAAGCTTTCCAAAATTCATCATGCCTTCATGCATGAAGGGGCAATTATTCCGGAAAGGTTTACAAAGCAGTCGAAGTTTTTCCGTAATACTACTGGAAATAGTAAGGACTTCTGTTTGGATATAGAATTTTCTGCCCTCTTGAAACGTATTTGTTCTCTCATTATTTCTCTTCACCTGTCGGCTAAACCGGTATTCTCAGCTTTTTAGAGATTTCAGTACTTTCAACCTTACTTTCGTAGGACAGACACCTTATTAAGTGACATATAGAAACCTTTGCAGAAAACCGAAAAACTAGACACTGCGTATAAGGGTTCTAATAGCAGATTCGCCATTCATTTCATTGGGCTCTAAACATCGTGAGGACGACATGGACATTAGCTCTTTTACGAGTCAAGGTAAGGAAACAAGACGATTAACCAGAGTCGGGGAAACAAAGTCTCAAAATACAGGCGGCTCTGCTCACAAGCGCTGGCAACCCAAGTCTTACAGAAATAATTTTAGTCATTCGCCTTCGTTGCCCTTGGTCTTTAAGCCAGAATCTGATGTGATGCTGCGCCAGAGGAGTTTGGCGAAGGCTCAAATGGGTCACTATGATGAGGCGATCGCCCTGTTTACCCAGCTCATTGAGCGCAATCCTCTGAATGCTACTGATTACAGCAACCGGGGTTTGACTTATTTTCAGAGCGGACGGCGAGCCGAAGCGTTTGCAGACTATAGTCGGGCGATCGAACTCAATCCGCGCTTGGATGGAGCTTACAACAATCGAGCGAACTACCATGCTGCCGAGGGACAATTCTTGGAGGCGATTTTAGATTACGATGTGGCGCTAGATCTCAATCCTGCAAACATTCGTGCCTGGATTAACCAGGGCATTACATTCCGGGATCTGGAGATGTATGAGCGGGCGATCGAAAGCTTCGATTTGGCGCTCCACTTAGGTCGCTTGGAAGGACATGTTTATGCGGAGCGGGGTAGAACCTATCATCTTTGTGGCGACTGGAATTGTGCGATCGCTGATTACCAAAGAGCGATCGTAGGTATTCCTGAAACGCCCGCTTCTAATCGCCTCTATGTCCAAGTCGAGCTTTGGATGGATGAATTGCTTGCACCTTTACATTAAGGTTCATCTGCATGAGTGCTCACCCAGAATGTTCACCCAGCCTATTGCCTCAATCAGATATTCTAATCGGCTAGTTTAGTCGATATCGATCGACTGAGGACCCGTGCGCCCATTGATGTAGGTAGACGTTCCTGTTGAAGATGTATGTTGATCCAACCAGCTTTTAACCGGATCATCGGATAAGTTTAAGCGCAACAGCCCAGAAACAAAGCCACCCAAAAACGCTACAGGCTGACCCACTAATTCTTTGACCAAAGGGGTTAGTTCAGTTAAAAACATTCTGGAACTCCTTCCATATTTATACTTGCTGATCCTAGCGTGAAATTTGGGCAGCGCCATCATGGTTCTGAAACCCCTATGTCTTGAGAAGCGTCCTCATAGACCCACATCATTGAAAAACATTGCGTGCATTTCTGCAAGTATTTCTGATATAGAAATCTTATTGCATGGGTGAGTGAGCCTACCGATTTTTACGAGCGATTGAGGATGGCTATAAAAGGCAATTGAGAGAAACTTTATTTCACAAATTCAATCCGTTTTTGTTTGGTGCTTGTACTAATCTACAGAGCTTCTACAGATAGCCCTTTGCCATACATCAGACCTGTTAGCAGAAGTATGGATATTGGGCGCTCGGTTCAGGGCGTGATTTTAATTGCAACAATCCTTGCAGTTATGCCGTCTGGAAACTAGGAGCTTCAGGACAGATTTGGAGGTGCAGATGCCAGAATCTCAAGTTTCTTGGAAGAGTTGGGTCTTAATCAGTATTGTGACGGCTGGGATCACGCCATTGGTCATGGAATTGCTTCCTTCGATCGCCTTTGCTATTTCTAAACAATGGCATTCTTCTGCTCACTGTATCGCGGGAGTCAATCAACCGCAGTTACCGCTCAACATTCATCGGGCTCCTACTTTAGAGAGCATGGCTAGTATTTGGGCACAGCAAGGCTCTGAGGGGCAGGTGATTGTGGTGGGAGAGCGGGAAGGGTGGTATCGGATCAGTGAGCCCGCGAAAGGATGGGTCGAGCGCGAGCGCATCAGTGCCGCTTGTTTAAAGGAATTTTAGGAAAAGTGGAGAAATTTTAGGAAAAGCTCAAAACCTCAAAGTCTGCTTGTCCGTAGGTCATTTGGCGATCGACTGCCGACAGCACCCGGTTGTCTGCCTGATCTGCATCTAGGCATTGGCAAACCAACCTTGCCACATCAGCTCGGTGAATGGTTCCGGCGATCGTCGGATCAGGCGTTAAGACACCATTGCCCGTAGCCGGTTCAGACTTTAGCCCACCGGGACGAATAATGACATAAGTTAAGCCGCTGGCAATCAGATATTCCTCTGCCTGGGCTTTCTCAATTAATACCGGACGCAAAGTTTCTAAGGCAGCGGGAGGCAGAGCCCCGGCGCTGTTCCCACTACCAATAGAAGAGACCAGAATAAACTTTTGCACCCCGGCTTTAAGCGCCGCATCCACTAGGTTTTTGTTACCCAAATAGTCTGCCCGTTGTCCGTCTTTGGGAAGCCCGCCAACAGTGCTAATCACTGCACCCACAGGTTCTGCCCGCATCGCTGCCTCTAGGGCGGTGGGATCAAGAGCATCGCCTCTAACGGTCGTAATGCCAAGGCTTTCTAACTCAGCTTGAGCAGCATCGGTTCGTAGAAGGGCTTTGACCGAATAGGATTTTGCAAGCAACTGGGCAACTTCTCGCCCTACGCCTCGGCTAGCTCCTGCTAGAAAGATAGATGGATTCTCAGACACTATGATTTCCTTCTGGGTTATGTGGGTTGTAGCGCTTCTGCAAGCTGTGCTTCGATCGCTCTCTGCACTTCTGTCTCTTCATCTAAAACCTGCCAAACCTGCTGCAACAGTGGATCTAGTCCCACCCTTGCCACCGCAGAAATGACAAAGACCGGACAGCCACTCAGGTCTTGTAATTGCGCCTTGAGCTCTTTTACTAGCGGGTCATCCGGGGCGATCGCGTCCACTTTACTCAGTGCCAAAATCTGCGGACGCTCTGGCAAGCCCCGTCCATATGCCCTCAGCTCTGCCTGAATCGTTTGGTAAGCTTCGATCGGCGCTTCCTGGGTGACATCTACTAAATGCAGCAATACCCGCGTCCGTTCAATATGTCGAAGAAAGTCATGCCCAACCCCGTCCCCAAACTGCGCGCCTTCTATTAGCCCAGGAATATCTGCAAACACAGTGCCATCTCCACTGGGCTTTTGCACGACCCCCAGGTTAGGAACCAGAGTAGTGAACGGGTAGTCTGCAACTTTGGGACGAGCCGCTGATAAGGCAGAAATGAGAGTGGACTTGCCAGCATTGGGTAGCCCAATAATGCCCACTTCTGCTAGCAGCTTCAGTTCTAGGCGAATAAATCGCTCTTCGCCGGGTAATCCTGGCAATGCTCTTTCGGGTGCTCGGTTGCTGTTGCTGAGAAAATGCTTGTTCCCCAGCCCCCCCTTGCCGCCTGATGCAATACAGAGCGTTTGGTTCGTGTTGACTAAATCGCCGATGACCTCGTCGGTGTTGGCATCGTACACGACTGTGCCGCGCGGAACTTCAATGATGCGATCGTTCCCCGAAGCGCCTGTCATATTCTTTGAGCCACCCCGTTCGCCATCCTCTGCTTTGAAAATGTGAGCATAGCGAAAGTCGAGCAGAGTTTGCAAGTTCTCAACTGCCTTCAAAATCACCGAGCCTCCTAGTCCACCGTTCCCTCCGGCTGGTCCCCCTGCGGGCACATATTTTTCTCGGCGAAAGGCGACTTTCCCATCGCCGCCGTCACCGGCTTTAACCTGAATTTCTGCTTGGTCTATAAATTGCATGATGCCATGATCGAGATCTCCCACTTGCCATATTAGGTGATTTTGCACAAGTCCTGTTTCTCGAATCCGTCAATCCTTAATGAAAAACTAAGAAACTATCCGGATTTGATATTCTATTGGGTGATCACTGGAAAGCTGAGCTTTAGTTAGCTTAGCCTGAGTCGGGGGAAGTCTAGATAAGAATTATGGGCAGGATATGCGGGTCTTGGCAGGAACATTCTGCCATGGGGTTTGAAAAACTACTATCGGTTTCTTAGCCCATCAATTCTACAGATTCTACCTGGCTTACTACAATTGTGTAGCTTTAAGCACGTTCAAAAATAGAGATTCCTCGGATATCTCTTGCTACTCCCTAAGCAGTTCAGAAGGCATACCCAGCATGACGCAGAAGAAACGCGCACTGATCACAGGAATTACTGGTCAAGACGGCTCCTACTTGAGCGAACTCTTGTTGGATAAGGGTTACGAGGTTCATGGTATTATTCGCCGAACTTCAACCTTTAACACCGATCGCATTGATCACATTTATGATGATCCGCACGAGGAAAGCGCTCGCCTATTTTTACACTATGGTGATTTAACGGATGGTACTACGCTGCGCCGTATTTTAGAAGACGTTAAACCCACTGAAATTTATAACTTGGGTGCGCAATCCCATGTTCGGGTTAGCTTTGACTCGCCTGAATACACGGTTGATGCAGTGGGGATGGGAACTTTGCGGCTATTAGAAGCCATTCGGGATTACCAGCAACGAACGGGAATTGAAGTGCGATTTTATCAAGCTGGTTCTTCGGAAATGTATGGGAAGGTGCAAGAGGTTCCTCAGAAGGAAGATACGCCTTTTTACCCTCGGAGTCCTTATGCCTGTGCCAAGGTTTACGCCCATTGGCAAACGGTCAATTACCGAGAATCCTATAACTTGTTTGCTTGTAATGGCATTTTGTTTAACCATGAATCGCCTCGGCGGGGTGAAACTTTTGTCACTCGTAAAATTACTCGGGCGATCGCCCACATTGTTGCGGGCAAACAAAAGAAACTATTCATGGGCAACCTAGACTCTAAGCGCGACTGGGGCTACGCCAAAGACTATGTGCACGCCATGTGGTTAATGTTGCAACAAGATACTCCTGATGACTATGTGGTGGCAACTGGAGAAACTCATGCCATTAGCGAATTTCTTGATCTTGCCTTTAATTACGTCAACCTAGATTGGCACGACTATGTAGAATTTGATGCCCGCTACCTACGCCCCGCAGAGGTCGAGCTGTTGATTGGTGATCCTGCCAAAGCTAAGCAAAAGCTAGGCTGGGAGCCTTCAGTTACTTTTGAACAACTGGTTTATTTGATGGTTGAAGCTGACCTAAAAGCCTTAGGCTTGGTTCCTCTCAACGGACATACGATTCAACCTGTTTCTGATAATGCGACTGTTCGTCAGAGCCTTGGCTTGACTGCTTAGTTCCCCCTACCCTCCTGAACGTCATGACTTCAACCCCACTTGAACTAAACAATCAGCGCATCCTAGTGACGGGTGGTGCTGGTTTTCTCGGTCGGCAGGTAATAGACCAGTTGTGTCAGGCAGGAGCCGACCGCTGCAAAATTACGGTGCCGCGATCGCATGATTGTGATCTCCGCCAAATGGATGCTTGTCAACGCGCTGTCGATCAACAAGATGTCGTGATTCACTTGGCAGCTCACGTTGGCGGTATTGGCTTGAACCGTGAAAAGCCTGCTGAGTTGTTCTACGACAATTTAATGATGGGCACTCAATTGATTCATGCGGCGTACGAAGCAGGCGTGAAGAAGTTTACCTGTGTGGGTACCATTTGCGCCTACCCCAAATTTACCCCCGTTCCCTTTAAAGAAGACGATATTTGGAATGGTTACCCTGAGGAAACAAACGCGCCCTACGGCATTGCCAAGAAAGCGCTGTTGGTGCAACTCCAAGCCTATCGGCAGCAGTATGGTTTCGATGGTATTTATCTGCTGCCCGTCAACTTGTACGGTCCGGAGGATAACTTCGATCCGCGCAGTTCTCATGTGATTCCGGCACTGATTCGCAAGGTCTATGAGGCGCAACAACGCGGCGATCGACAAATTCCGGTTTGGGGCGATGGTAGCCCTACCCGGGAGTTCCTTTACTCGACTGATGCGGCACGGGGCATTGTGATGGGCACGCAGCTTTATAGCGATGGTGAGCCGGTCAATTTGGGTACAGGCTCTGAAATTACCATCAAAGATCTCATCACATTGATCTGTCACTTGATGGATTACCAGGGCGAAATTGTTTGGGAAACTCATCAGCCTAACGGTCAGCCTCGGCGCTGCTTGGATACAGATCGGGCAAAGCAAGCTTTTGGCTTTACGGCTGAAGTGGGATTTGAGGCGGGTCTACGCAATACGATCGCCTGGTATCGTCAGAATGCTAGGTAGGGCAAATTAGCGTTGCTATGGGGTGATGCTAACTTATTTATCTCCATCATTAGAAAAACCCCAGCTTTGAAAAAGGTTGGGTTTTTTATGAGTCAGAGCTTGGAGGTTGGGTTCTCTGTGGGATAAAGAATTTTTTGAGTCGAGAGTTCACAAGATAGCCCAGTGGTGAATAATGGGCTGCCACAAGCCTTGCAAATTTGCATCCGCATCATGAGCGGCTAAACTGCAACTTTCACAGCGGATTTCTATTTGTTTAGAAGTTTTAATTAACTGCTTGATTAAATCTCCCAATTGCCAGGGAATCAACGCAATGCCTGTTAAAATCATCAGCACCGTCAATAATCGACCGACTTCTGAGGTGGGTGTAATGTCGCCAAATCCTACGGTTGTCATGGTTGCCACCGAGAAGTAAATGGCATCTAAGAAGGTGCTGAACTGAGCCGGATTAACAGGATGTTCGACTTGGTAAATCAACCCAGAATACACAAAGATGATGGTAGAGAGCGTAAACAGAATTCTGACAAAAATAACGCTGTCTTCCCGGCTAATGTAACCAAAAATGGTTCTTCCTTCGATGAAGCGGATTAAACGGAGAACTCGGAACCAACGGAATATACGAATGAAGGAAATATCAACGGTTGTTAACAAGAACGGAAGAATGACAAGCAGATCAATTAATCCATAGAGGCTAAAGACATAATGAACTTTGCGTTCAGTGCTCCAGAGACGCAACAGATATTCGATGGAGAACACAGCCAGGATGATTTGGTTTAAGGCATCGAGATCAATGCGAACCTGAGGTGGAATTGCGTAAGTCTCTGCTACGAAGATGGCGGAGGAGAGGAGTACTAGCCCGGTGATACCCAAGTTGATCCATCGTCCCACTGGGGTTTCGATGTCTTCTAGGTAGAATCTAACTTTTTGTTGTAATGACATGATTGGGGGAAATTTGGAGCTAGGGGCGATCGGCTTTGCCGTTACCTCAAGGGTCGCCAATTTGGGCACAGCTTTTTTCTCCAAAAATTGCGGAAGCGTGAACGTAAAACTTAAACTCTAACAAATTATAAAAAGGATCTTCTAAGAAAAAAGTGCAATGTTCTAAGGGCGAATCGATAAATCGTTGTTTGGGCGGTTGGTAGAACTTTAATCCTTGGTTTTGCGATCGCGCCAACAAGGTTTCCCAATCTGCTTGAGCGGTAAACACTAGCCCAAAATGCCGAGGATAAACGCCCCGCTGGGGTGCTAGGGGCTCATGAGTCATGTGGGCGACCAGTTGGTGTCCGTAGAGATTTAGAATTACCGAGTTAGCATTTTCTCGCCCGACCTGACAGCCTAAGCCTTCTGCATAAAAGGTTTTGGTTTGGGCAATGTTGGTAATGGGGAACGCTAGGTGGAAGAGAGTGGGTTGCATAAGTTTAACGGTAAAGAGCCTGTTTTTAAGACATTGGCGATCGCTAGTTTTGTAAGACTTGGTTAATCGATTTCAGCCGCTACAATGTCAGCTCCCGACAACGACAAAACTTTTACAATTGCGCCTCCAATGACCATGAAACTAATCATGCAAAAGCCAATTCCAAGTAGGCTGGGAACTGAAAAAACTGCTTCGATATGATTCATGGCTCCTGGCTTTAATTTCCATACCACTTGCCCCTCGCTTTGATAAGGTTTGGAAGCCAACGGGGCGATCGCCTTAGGCAACTGTGCGCCCCAAGGAGTTTTGAGCTTGAATTCGAGCAGGATTGATTCGCTGAGATCGGCTTGGAGAGTGGCTCGGAGCGATCGCAAGTCCAAGTCATATTGTAAATAATGGCGCTGCCACATCAGCCGATTTTGTGTTTTGATTTGCAATCGAGACGTGGGCAATTGTGATTTTTGCGTGGATTGCGATCGAAATAATTGGTTAAACTTTGCCTCTAAGTCTTTGGCGTTATGAAACGGAATCGTGATGAGCCATTCTTGGGCTTGAGGATGGCGAGTTGTACCGCCTAATACTTTTGTGCGTTGCTCCAAACTCTCGCCCCAAGCAGTGGCGATCGCCTCATTCAAATTAGAATTAGGACCAGAACTCTGAGGTTTGAAACGGATGTGTTGTATAATTTCTCCATGATTAGCATCAGAAAAACTAATACTGAGATCATCATGAACACAGCCGGAGAGGAATAGGGCTGCAACCAGAATAAACCACAAAAAACGCAGTTTAATAAACTGATGAAGGATGGTATTTGGAATAGATTTTAGAATAAAACGGAACAATCTTTTTGGTGTCTGAGAAGAAATGCGCATCATCTTAGTTCTCTAACGCAAAAGCTCATACAATTTGTAATAACCAATTTGACAGCCCGAATAATCGCAAGTCTTCAGAAAATCAAGGGGTTTCCATTCATTTTTACTGATAGATTCAAAAAAAGATCCATCTTGGGTTGCCGCTTGAGGTTCCATCTCTGTCACATCCTGCCAAAACAGATAAACTGTCTCATCAGTTTGAGTTCCTACAATATATTTACCCAAATCTTGCACCCCAGAAAGCGCGTAGCCTGCCTCTTCTAGCACTTCTCGAATCGCGCATTCACCCGGCAACTCATCAGGAGTATCTAGACCTCCGGTAATTGGACAAGGATACAACCGAAACTCATCATCTAAATCTGCATTATGAACCGGTAGAGGCTGCATTCTAACCAAAACCTCCCAGGTCTGTTCTAGAGTTTGACGGACTAAAAACACGCCAACAGAATCTTTATGCTTACGGCGTAAATAGTAGAACTTTCTGGGTGTTTCAATGACTTGCACCCAAGCCTTAGGACTTTCAAAAATCACTGTCTCCGCCATGTTTTAATCCTTCTTGATCGCCCGTTGTTAGACTTATCCACCCTTCTGTTGAATCAACGTCTCTACAATTCCTACTAGCCGCGTAATATTTTGCTCTTGCCGCTCGGCAGTGAGTCGAATCTCAGTCAAGCCCGTAGTCATTAGCCTCACCTGCTGGGTCAGGGCTTTCATCTCGCTAGAAAGGGATTTCGTCTCACTAGAAATAGATTTTACCTCTTCTGAAATCGCCTCAACGTTATTCGCCGTCCGTTCAACAACAGCCGTCAGCCGTTCTAGCCTCGCGTCAATCACATCCAACCGCTCTGTGCTCATGCTCCGCCCTCAGTTAAAATTCTTAGGATTTTCTGTCAACCTTGCTTTACAGAAACTTTGAGATTGAACTCTATGATTTGCTAAGCTATCCGCCCTTTTGTTGAATTAACGTCTCTACAATTCCTACTAGCCGCGTAATATTTTGCTCTTGCCGCTCGGCAGTGAGTCGAATCTCAGTCAAGCCCGTAGTCATTAGCCCCACCTGCTGGGTCAGGGCTTCCATCTTCTCTGAAATCGTCTCAACGTTATTGGCTGTCCGTTCAACAACAGCCGTCAGCCGTTCTAGCCTCGCGTCAATCACATCCCACCGTTCCGCACTCATGTTCTGTCCTTAATCCGGTTTTTAGCATTTTATATTAACCTTGTCTGGCAGAAACTCCTAGCCTTGAAAACAGCAGGCTAGGCAAATAAGAGCCGCCGCCCACCCATTCGGGCGTATCGCCCAAGTCTACTAAATTTTGGAATGCTTCAAAAATGCTGCCCGCAACCATGGTGTTTTTCACCCGCCCCACAATCTTACCTTGCTCGACTTTGTAGCCCAAATCGAGGTTGACCGAAAACTCTCCAGCGAGTTGGTTCGATTGTCCGGCACCCAAAACCTGATCGACAATAATGCCTTCGTCTATGCTGGCAATCAGGTCGGCGGTGGAAGTGCTGCCTGGAGCTATGCAGATGTTAACCATGTCGGGAGAGGGACGAGATAAGCCGCCCCGGAAGCCGTTGCCTGTTGATTCACGCCCGGCGCGGGCTGCCCAGCGACGATCCCAGTAGAAGCCTTTGACAGTGCCGTTTTCGATATAGGCTTTGCGGCTGGTGGGGGTGCCTTCGTCGTCGAAGGTGCGGGCGCTGATGCCGAGGCTGGGGTCTTCAAAAAGGGTGAGGCGAGGATCGAACAGGGTTTCGCCGATTTTGTCGGCAAGGGGGGAAGATTTTTGGACGACAGTTTGTCCTGAGAGAACGGTGTCGAATAGTCCGGCGATCGCGCTGGCTACTGCTCTAGGGGTAAACAGCACGGGATAAGAGCCGCTGGTAATGGTGGCGTTGTGTTCGGCGCGGCGATATTTTTCTAATAACTCTGCCAAAATGCGATCGGTGTCGAGGGGGCGATCGTTTGCCACATCGAAGCTATAGGCTTGTAAAAAGTCTTCACCGCGCACAAGATTACCGGAAATGCTAACACTGGTGGTGCGGCTAGTGCGTTCGGCGTATACGTCATTGCTGGTAACGATTTTGACGGTGCCAGAGCGCGCGTGAAAACTTACGTCTACCAAAATTTCGGCGTTGTAATCGTGGACTTGTTGAATGAGGCGATCGCCCACTTCTACTAATTCTTCAGTTTTGGGTGGCGCGTAGTTTGCTCCGCCGCTCTCTATCTGATGAAAATTTGAGGCAAACTCAAACTCTGCTGGGCTACCAATTTCAGCAGTCTGCACGGCGGCATCGACCAGATCTTCTAGCCGGGTGAGATCGGTAGAACTGGCAAACCCAAACCGACCGTTGCAAATAACCCGAAGTGCCACACCTTGCAGCGCTTTAGTTTGCAACGACTTGAGGCGATTATTCTCAAATTCGATCGGTGTATCTTCGCTAGAGACAAAGTAGATTTCAGCCGCTTGCGATCGCGGTTTGGCAAGTTGAAGAATAGTTTCTAAAGTGGAATCGTTCATTCGTTTAAGTCTTCTTTATTCAGTAAATGATCCAAAATTCTACGGTTTTCGGTTTGCAAACCTCTAACTTCGCCCTGTATTTCTCGGATGATAGCCCGGTCTTCGTCAGCACTTTGGGCTAGAACCGTAATCATGCTTACCACATCACGAATGTTGGTACGCATTTCTTGATGATTGCTTCCTTGCTGATGGGCAAGCTGTTGTATGGCAAGTAAAGTGGTTTCTGCTAGGGCTTCTAAGCGATCCAGGCGTTCTTCAGTGGTCATAATTTCTTCGTTGCTTGATAAACTAATCCTAAAGGATTTCTGAGGGGATCTAGGAGGATGTTTGAAAAGTCAAAATTGTGCTCCGGAACCGCCCCCTAAGTCCCAAAATGGGGGAATTTTCAGCCAATTCTTGTTCAAAGTCCCCCATTTTGGGGGACTTTGGGGGCGAGGGTAAGAGGCTCTGATACTTTTCAAATATTCTCTAAATATCCTCTAAGGACGCTTGACGAAATTAGCTGAACTAAGGCGATCGCCCCAATCAACCCAACAGAATGTACCGAAGTTCATAAGAAATTAAGTGCATTCCGGTTGGGCAACCCCTTGCGGGTATCTCGAAGCGCGCGCTTTATGCCAAGCGATAACGAATCAGCACACTCATCACTTCACCCGGATTGGGCGCAGGCAATAACCCACTCCAGTTTCCCGCTTCGGCATAGCCCCGCCTGTGCAATTCGTGAATGTTCTCGCGCACGCCCTCCGGGGAGCCAATCAGCAGCACTGCCAACTGTTCTCGGTGAGGAGTCGGCTGGGGCAAGGGATTCGTTTGAGCATCAACCCCTGTCTGAATGGGCAGTTTGCTGCGTAGCTTGGTTCGCAATGTCGTATTCATGGGTAATCATCCTTTGAGTTTCTGAGAACAGAAAACCCAAAACCTAGCCGCCCATCATAGTCGTAGCGAATCAGGGCGGCTAGGGGATGGTAAAATCTCCGACAGCCACCAGACTGCTTGTAACAGTTTGGGGGTTAGCCGTCCATCTGCTGCTGGTAACAGCGATGGGCGGTGCTAGGTTTTTGGGGTCTGGCTGCGTTAAATAGAACACAGCCTTAGCTTTGGAGAATACCGAGATTTGGGAGTGAAAGTCAAGGGGATGAAGGATCTCTGTACCCTAATGTTGCGATTGAAGGAAGGGGCGATCGCTCCCCCATAAAATTGCAGTATTTACTGATCCCAAACCATGACTGAACCGCTGCGACAAGCGAGCACTTCGAGATACCTACAAGCGATCGCTCAACGCCAACAACTCCTACCCCATCAGGGCAAAGGCATAGCGATCGCCCTTCTCATCGCAACGGCGATCGCTCTTCTCTAGAATTAAGAGGCTAACATTACAGTATTTACTGCTGTCGAACATCATGACCCCCTATCTAGAAGCCGCGATCGCTGCCATTCAACCGCTCTCACCCACAGAGCGTCATCAACTGCTCCAAATCCTGATTCAATGCGATTCATCTGCAACTCAAACTGAACTCAGAACACTCAGCACCCAGTTTTGGCAAGGTACTCCGAACCCTAATTGAACTGCCTCAATAAGCGCGCTGCTTCATAGAGGCTGAAAGCGATCGCCCAAATTGAAAAGCTTCTGTCCGATTAACAAAAAGACGAGTTATGAAAGTTAAAGCATTAATTTGGCAAGAAGATGGAGTATGGTGTGGCTCTGTGCCCGCCCTGCCCGGTTGCCATACGTGGGGAGAGAGTTATGAGCAGTTGCTAGAGATGCTCAAAGACGCTGTTCAGGGCTGGCTTGAGGTGGCTAGCGAAGAGAATGAACTAGAGCCAGAGAAACAGTTGATCGAACTATCTTTATGAAGTCTGTTTCTGGTAAGGCGCTTTGCAAAGTTATTGAACGCTGCGTTGGCAGTTGAAACCTATCACTAACAGTCATCACATCTACTCAAAGGTAGGCGCTATTATCTCCATTCCCGTTCATGGAAATCGAGATTTGCCTTACACATCTAAATTCACTCACTCAATATAAGCCACCGTCACCCCTGTTCCCCCATCCGCCTGCGCCGCCGCCTCAAATCGAGCCACTTGCGGATGCCGCTTCAAAAATTCCTGCACCCCTTGCTTCAACTTGCCCGTCCCATGACCGTGAATAATCCATAAGCAACCCGCATCCGCCGCCGCAATCTTTTGCTCCAAAACAACCTCAGCATCCGCAACGCGACTGCCCCGAATATCCAGGGTATTGCGAGAAGTGCGAACTTGGGGCGCAGGCGCTGGGGGCGCAGACGGCTCTGGTGAAGGCTTGGGCGGTTTGGCAGGAATGTCTACCTTTTCGCCTTGAAGCGACTCTACATCTTTTAGCGAAACCATCATTTTCATCAAGCCAAATCGGACGGAGAGTTCGCCATCGTCATTAGGATGGGTCAGGACTTCGGCAGTTTGCCCCAAGCGGGGAATCCGCACCCGATCGCCCAGTTTCGGCATAAATCCAGGCTTGGGTGGCTTTGGTTGCTGACGCGAGGGCAACCGTTCGGCAATTTGGTTTAGCCCCTCAGTTGCCTGTTGCGCATCTTGCGCCGTCACCGAACCTTTTTGCAATTTGCGAATCACCTGGGCAATTTCACCTTTGGCTTGGGCGATCGCTTGCTGCACGGCTTGTTCTTGCTGCTGTTGTAATTCTCGTTCTCGCAGCCGCAGCATTTCGGCTTTTTGCGTAATTTCTTGATTCAATCGCTCTGCTTGTTCAACAATTTGCGTGGCTGCTAGTGCCTTCTCTTCCTGTTGGCGGCGCTGTGCCTCTAGCCCCGCAATAACTTGGTTGATATCTTCAGAAGAGCTTAGCCCCACATGGCTTTGGGCGCTTTCAACAATTTCTGCCTTCAGCCCCAGCCGCCGCGCGATCGCCAAGGCGTTCGATCGCCCCGGAATGCCCCACAGCAACCGATAGGTGGGCGAGAGGGTGACATCGTTAAATTCGACCGAGGCATTTTCAAAGCGATCGTCTTGATATTTCAGAGCTTTGAGTTCGCCAAAGTGAGTCGTGGCAATGGTGAGTTGGGCGTGGTCGGCAAGGTAGCTGAGGAGCGCGATCGCCAGGGCGCTACCCTCAGACGGATCGGTGCCCGCACCGACCTCATCTAATAATACCAAGGAGCGGTTTGACGGTTCTTCATCCTGTTCTCCCAACGCTTCTAAGACGCGACTAATCCGCCGAATATGCCCTGAGAAGGTCGATAAACTTTGCTGCAAAGATTGCTCGTCGCCAATGTCCGCCAAAATTTGATCGAACCAGGGCAATTCGACAGGCTCACGAGCGGGCACAAATAAGCCGACTTTTGCCATGAGAACCGCAAGCCCTAGAGTTTTGAGCGTGACGGTTTTGCCGCCTGTATTAGGTCCTGTAATAGCAACGACTCGAATGTGGGGCTGAATCACCAAATCGATCGGCACCACTTCTGTCCCTTGCTCGTGGCGCTGCTGCCAAACCAAGAGGGGATGGCGGAGCCGCCGCAGCGTAATGGATTCGGAGTGGGGCTGGCAAAACTGGATGAATCGGGGTGGATTTGCCTCCAGCCAAAGGGAATATCGGGCTCTGGCTGTGGCTAAATCGAGGGTGGTCACGATCGCCAAAAGCCGCTCTAAATCTGGTGTTACTTCTGCTACTTGTGCCGTCAAATCCCGCAGCACCAACTCTTCTTCCCGCTGTTCTTGGCGAGTCAGTTGGCGCAATTGGTTGCCCAAACTCACCACGCTGTGCGGCTCAATATATAGCGTCATGCCGCTGGTAGAAGTGTCGTGGACAATGCCAGGAATGGCATCTTTTTGGGGTGCTTTGACCGGAATCACAAAGCGATCGCCCCGTTGGGTAATCACGGCTTCCTGAATGGCGTTGGCATGACGCTGCAATAGTTTATGAAGGGTTTGATAAATGCGATCGCGTACTTGCCGCAACTCGCCCCGCACTGCTTCTAGCTTGACGCTGGCGCGATCGGTCACCTTACCGCGATCGTCAATGCAATGGTGAATGGCTTGTTCTAGCTCGGGGTAAGTCCGAAGCTCAGACACCAGCTCATTCAGCACCAGCAAATCAGGCTGATGATCAATCACTCGGCGCAACTGCCTTGCACCCGCCAAAGTGGTCGCCAATTCTAGCAGATCAGCACCGCTCAAAATGCCCTGTCGCTCTGCCCGTTCCAGCGCATCGCCAATATCGTAAATGCCATCGAACGAAAGCCCGTGAGCCAGCTCACTCTCAAGCTGATAAACCTCCTGGGTTTGCGAGAGCAGCGCTTGACTTTCGACCAGGGCAGTGGGAATGCGTAAATGGCTGGCGGCTCTTGTCCCTAGCTTCGTGGCGGCAAAGGTAGCAAGATGCTGGCACAGGCGCGACCATTCTAATAGTTCTAAAGTTTCGGCTTGAATCAAGGGGCGTTAGGGGGAGACAGAAGGGGAGCTACAGACATGAACTAGCCTACATTCTATCGAAATCTGATGCTCCTAACAGCGCCTCTATCGAACGATGACTTAATTACTCTTAAGCAAAAGATTATGAGTTGTTAATCTCGCCATGAGATTTTATGTGCAGGTTACTTGCCCCGAAAATCTCACCCAGAAACAAAGTTATGGCTATTACTTTACAAATTTTGCACGCCTCTGATTTTGAAGCGGGCATTCCAGCGATCGATGACTCCATCGGTTTTTCTGCCATTTTGGAAGGCTTTAGAACCAACGATGTTGCCGATCAATTCAAAGCTTCCCCGACAGCATTAGCAAACACCCTGACGCTTTCATCAGGTGATAATTACATCCCGGGTCCTTTTTTCAATGCGTCTAGCGACACCAGCCTCAATGGGGTAGGCGGCTTAACATCCTCGACGGCTCCTACCATTGGACGGGCAGATGTCGGGATTCTAAACGCCTTTGGAGTTCAAGCCTCGGTTCTGGGTAACCACGAGTTTGACCTTGGCACCCGGCAAGTCCGGGATATTTTGCGATCGGGCAGCGGTAGCCCAGGTCTAAACTTTCCCTACCTCAGCACCAACCTCAACTTTGCACCCGACGAAAACCTTAGAACTGAGCTAGCCACCAATCAAAACACCGCAGAAGCAAGCACCATTAAAGGCAAACTTGCTAAAAGCACCGTCATCACCGTGGCAGGCGCAGACAATATTTTGGGCACACCAGATGATGAAAAAATCGGCATTGTCGGAGCCACAACCCCCACCCTGCGCAGCATCTCATCACCTGGCGCAGTCGGCGTTTTACCCGCAAATGCGACGGATTACGTTGCCCTTGCCGCCGAGATTCAAAAATCGGTCGATGCCTTGACCAGTACAGGCATCAACAAAGTGATTTTGCTGGCTCACATGCAGCAGTTGAACATTGAACGGGATGAACTTGCCCCGCGCTTAAAAAAACGTCGATATCATCATTGCTGGCGGCTCGCACACGCCTTTACTAGATGCAAACGATCGCCTTCGCCCTGGCACAATCGACGCGGGCGACTATCCCATCCTTAGAAAAGATGCCAATGGACAAGATGTGCTTGTCCTGAACACCGATGCCAACTATCGCTACGTCGCTCGAACCGTAGTAGGCTTTAACGACGCGGGCAACCTAGATCTCAGCAGCCTGAACAGTACCCTCAACGGGGCATTTGCCACCGATGGCGCAGGCGTAGATCTGGTTTACGGACGCGATGTTAACCCCACCGCCGAAGCCAACGCCAATGTCGTTGCAATCTCTAATGCGCTCCGAGCCGTGGTTTCTGCTAAAGACAATAATCTAACGGGCAAGACCAACTTTTTCCTCAATGGTGCGCGGGAAGATACCCGGACTCAAGAAACCAATTTGGGCAATCTTACTGCCGATGCGAACCTAGCTTACGGTCGTTTAATTGACCCAACAGTCACGATTTCGCTTAAAAATGGCGGGGGCATCCGAGACAATATTGGCGTAGTGTCTGCGAGCGGCGGCGCAACGACTGCGGGCGACGTGCAAAAACTCCCCCCCCAGCCCAACGCCCTTGCCCCCAATAAGCAAGTTGGCAGCGTTTCTCAACTGGATATTGAAAACTCTCTGCGGTTCAATAACGGTCTTTCTCTCATTACCGTTACGACCCAGCAGTTGCTGCAATTGCTAGAACATGGGGTGAGCGACACAAGCCCTGGCGCGACACCTGGTCGCTTCCCGCAAGTGAGCGGCATTACCTTTAGCTTTGATACGTCTAAGCCTGCGGCTGAGGATACGAACGGGGATGGAATTATTAACACTGGAGAGGACAAGAATGGGAACGGCAGACTAGATGCAGGGCAACGGGTGCGATCGCTGGCTTTGCTCAATGATCAGAACAAAGTTACTCAGGTGTTGGTGGAAAATGGCGCGATCGTTGGCGACCCCAATCAAACCTTCCGCGTCATTTCCCTCGACTTTTTGATAGGCACCACCCAAACCTCAGGCGGCGATGGCTATCCTTTTCCACAGTTCATTGCCGCCAACCCAACCCGCGCTAACCGGGTGGATATTAAAGGCGAAACGACCATTGACCTCAATCGCAATGGCAGAATTGACGGCGCTGTGGCATTTCCAGTCGGCAGTTCTACCTTCTCTGGCATTGGCACCGAGCAAGATGCTTTGGCAGAATACCTAATTCAAACCGGCACTTTTAATCAGCCAGACACCGCTCCTGCCCAAGACTTACGCATTCAAAACCTGAGTGCGCGTCAAGACACGATCCTTTCCCTGGGGCGGGCTTTGACCGGCACCAGTAGCCGAAATGTGCTGAGGGGGGCGATCGGCGATGATGATCTAAACGGGTTGGGCGGCAGAGATACCCTAATTGGCTTTGCGGGCAACGATATCCTGACGGGCGATGCGGGAGACGACAATCTCAAAGGCAACGATGGAGACGACCAACTTTTGGGCGGTAACGGCAAGGATAAAATGTTTGGCGGCAAAGGCAAAGACACCTTCTTAGGCGGTCTAGGCGACAACCTCTTTGTCGGCAACCAGGGTGCAGATACCTTTGGTCTAGAAGTCGGCAAAGGTCGTGCCCTGATCCGCGACTTCCAAAATAACACCGACGAACTAGGGCTAACGGGCAGATTAAGGTTTGGCAACCTGTCTATTGAACAGTCTGGAAGAGATACAGTAATTAGCCGGGGCAGTGATGTGTTGGCAATTCTCAAAGGAGAGTCTGCTAGCGGTATCACTAAGGCTGATTTCACAAAGTTCTAGTAAGCCTTCTTGGAATGTTTGAACGGGCTTGAATGATTCTGACCAGTTCCCCTTTTTTATTTAAGAGAGTAGGGGAACTGGTTTTTTATGACTTGCCTTCAACAATGCTGAAATCTTTGGTGATCATCAAACAAGAAATATCGCTGTGCCATAGGCAAAACGGTTGCGGGTTCACAGGTAAGCAGTTCGCCATCGGCCCGAACTGCGTAAGTTTCTGGATTAACTTCCATGTGTGGCATTGCGTCGTTTAATTTCATGTCTCGCTTCGAGAGTTGGCGAATATTGCCGACCGCGACGGCTGTTTTTTGAAGCTTTAATTGATCTGAAATACCATTTTTGAGAGCAGCTTGCGATACAAAGGTGAGAGAAGTGGCTGTCCTGGCTCCGCCATAGCTGGCAAACATGGGACGCATGTGAACGGGCTGGGGGGTGGGAATGCTGGCGTTGGCATCGCCCATTTGTGCCCAGGCAATCATGCCGCCTTTAATCACCATTTCGGGCTTAACGCCAAACATTGCGGGTCGCCACAGGCACAGGTCGGCGAGTTTACCTGCTTCAATGGAGCCAACGTGGTTGGCAATGCCGTGAGTAATGGCGGGGTTGATGGTGTATTTGGCAATGTAGCGTTTGGCGCGGTGGTTGTCGTTGCGATCGCCATCTTGCGGCAATGCCCCCCGTTGCACCTTCATTTTGTGTCCAGTTTGCCAGGTGCGAATGATCACTTCGCCAATGCGCCCCATGGCTTGCGAATCAGAAGAGATCATACTAAAGGCTCCTAAGTCGTGCAGAATATCTTCAGCGGCGATCGTTTCTCGACGAATGCGAGATTCGGCAAATGCCACGTCTTCTGGGATGCCGCGATCGAGGTGATGGCAGACCATGAGCATATCCAGATGTTCTTCGAGGGTGTTGACGGTGTAGGGGCGGGTGGGGTTGGTGGAGGAGGGCAAGACGTTGGCTTCGCCACACACTTTGATAATATCGGGGGCGTGTCCGCCGCCTGCGCCTTCGGTGTGGTAGGTGTGAATGACACGATTTTTGAATGCCGCGATCGTATCTTCTACAAAGCCCGATTCGTTGAGGGTGTCGGTGTGGATTGCCACTTGCACATCGTAATCATCGGCAACATTGAGGCAATTATCGATTGTCGCGGGAGTGGTGCCCCAGTCTTCATGCAGTTTCAGCCCGATCGCCCCGGCTTCTACTTGCTCGACCAAACCTTCGGGCAAGCTGCTATTGCCCTTTCCCAAAAAGCCTAAGTTGATCGGAAAGGCATCGGCGGCTTGCAGCATTCGGTACAGATTCCAAGGACCAGGAGTACAGGTGGTGGCGTTCGTTCCGGCTGCGGGTCCTGTGCCGCCACCGATTAACGTGGTCACGCCCGATGCGATCGCCACTTCGATTTGCTGCGGACAAATAAAGTGAATATGAGTATCAATGCCGCCCGCCGTCAGAATCATGCCTTCCCCGGCGATCGCCTCGGTTCCAGGACCAATAATAATATTCACATGGTCTTGAATGTAAGGATTTCCGGCTTTGCCAATGGCAAAAATTTTGCCGTCCTTAATGCCCACATCGGCTTTGACAATGCCCCACCAATCTAGAATCAGCGCATTGGTAATCACCGCATCCACTGCCCCGTTCGCATTCGTAATCGGCGATTGCCCCATCCCGTCTCGAATCACCTTGCCGCCGCCAAATTTCACCTCATCACCGTAGGTTGTGTAGTCTTGCTCCACTTCAATGATGAGCTCGGTATCGGCAAGGCGAACGCGATCGCCCACCGTCGGTCCAAAGGTTTCGGCATATGCTCGACGATCCATACGGTAGCTCATGTATTTCTCCTCTCACGGGTGCAGTCAGCCCCTTATTATCCGTCAAATGGCTCAACATTTTCAGTTCATCGGGGCAAAGGCAAAAATAGTAACTTTAGACAATGAACCGGGTCTGACAAAAACAGCTTAGAGATTAAATTTTGAATGATTTTATGAACTAAAAATATACTTATTAGGAATTGGACGATGAATCAAATTATTCATTAAAATACGACTTTAAAAACTAACAAAACAATAATAAAAAACTTTGATTAGAACAAAGAGCAGAATTCATGAGCACAGTTCTAGCTCAAGCCGAAATTTAATGCATGACATCACCATAGGAATAAGTAGATTATCTTAGAAAATACCGATCTCTTTAACCGATCGCTTCAACTAAGGGCTTAAGCTCCTTGCCTATTCACGTTAAATTCATCGAGCATTAGCTGCCATAAAAATTACCAACGGCGTGATTCTAATTGACCTGTTGGGCACACTGAAAAACATATTGAGTCATACCCTCAGAGGTTATCTAAAAAGTCTAGATTGCTGCCCGTTAGCGAAGCTGTTCGCAGAAATCCGCCCCCTCAATCCCCCATTCTGGGGAACTTTGAAAGAGGACGGGTTCGGAAGTCCCCCAAATCGGGGGCGAGTGTAAGCATCTTTGAGACTTCTCAGACTTCTCAGACATCCTCTCAGGAACCCTCAGGGATAACGTTTTAAATAGGTAGAGATAAGATGTTCAACGTGGTAGTAGGTCATAGCGACGACCCAGATAGCCAATCTGCTATTGAGAGTGTTTTGGAGGAATGTCTGGAAGAGTTGACCCACCTGTTGCCCCAAGCTGGAATCTTATTTGCGGCGATCGATTTTGAGCACGCTCTGATTCTCCAGAAAATTCGCCAGACATTCCCCAATCTAGAACTCATTGGTTGCACCACCGATGGCGAAATGTCTTCTAAATTAGGGTTCCAGCAAGACTCTTTAACGCTAATGCTGTTTTGCTCCGACAACGTGCAGATCAGGGCGGGCGTTGGATATGAAACCCAGAACAACCCCACAGCCGCCGCCCAACAAGCCGTGCAGCAAGCCATGCAAACCGAAAGCACCAAGCCTAAACTCTGCATTGTCTTACCTTCTAGCTATACAGCAAACGGGGCAACCACCAGCGGCGAAGCTATGCTGGCAGGCTTGACCCTGGCTTTAGGAGATCAAGTGCCTGTTGTAGGGGGCACTGCGGGCGACCAATATCGCTTCAAAACAACCTATCAGTTTTTTCATACTGAGGTGCTCACCGATGCCCTGCCCATTTTAATTTTTCAGGAGATCTCCAGGTTTCCTACGGGACAGCGTGTGGATGGACCCCCATGGGATCTCAAGGCGTAGTGACAAAAGCTCGGGGCACCGTTCTGTATGAAATTGATGGAAAGCCTGCGGTGGACTTCTATCGGCGCTATTTGGGCGATCGCCCCCCTTCCGCAGAAAATCCATTAGCTGTTTATGAGGCGGGCAGCGATGGCTCCGACAGTTACTATATGCGAGTGCCCAACGCCTCCAATGCCGAGATTGGCAGCATCCACTTCTTATGCGGTATTCCCGAACAAGCCAGGGTACAGTTGACCGACATCAGCCGCGATATCCTCATTGCAGCGGCTGAGACCTCTTTCCAAACTGCCCTTTCTCGCTATCCTGGCACCACGCCCGCAGCAATTTTTATTGTTTTCGTGTTGCTGTCGGCGTTGGATGCTGGGCACCCGTGCCAAAGAAGAATATCAAGGGTGAAAGAGGCTCTGGCGACCGCAATTCCCACCTGTGGATTCTATACCTATGGCGAATTTTCACCCCTCGAACCCCAAGGCAAAACTTATTATCACCAAGAAACTTTTGTCACTTTGTTAATGGGCACAGCGTCATAATTTTTACCCAAGTGGGTAAATAGAAGAAACCTATGGAACCAACTGATGACCTTACCCGAATTAAGGAGTTAGAGAGAAAGGTGCGGACTTTAGAACGAAAGCTGATGCGTTCTGAAACCGATCGCCAAGAGCTTGAGAAAGCCAGTGAAGTTCGAGAAGTTGTTCTTAAAAATGTCATTCGAGAATTGGAAGAGTCGAAAATAGTCTTAGAAGATCGAGGAGACGACCTAGAGGCGACCCTAACTAATCTCAAAACTTTACAGGTGAAATTAGTTGAATCTGAAAAAATGTCAGCGCTGGGGATTTTGGTGGCAGGCATTGCCCATGAAATCAATAACCCAGTTAGTTTTATCTATGGCAATATGCCCTACGCCAAAGCCCATGTGCAAGATTTGCTGAGGCTGATCCGTCTTTATCAACAGCAATATCCTGAGCCGACAGCAGCAGTGCGCCATGAATTAGACGCGATCGATTTAGAATTTTTGGAGTATGATTCGGCGCGGATGTTTCAGTCGATGACGGTGGGAGCTGAGCGGATTCGGGAAATCGTTAAATCGCTGCGCACGTTTTCGCGGTTAGATGAATCCGGATTTAAAGTGGCTGATATTCATGAAGGGCTAGAAAGTACGTTAGTGATTTTGAATAGTCGTCTAAAGTCGTTTTATCCTAACGGCATTCAACTTATTAAAGAGTACAGTTCCTTGCCCTCGATCGCCTGCTATCCGGGGGCGCTCAACCAAGTTTTTTTGAACATTATCGTCAACGCCATTGATTCTTTAGAAGAGCGAGTTGCTCTGGATCATCACCCAGATCCCACCATTGCATTCGGACTGAACTTGAGCAAGAAAAATGGGTCAAAATTGGCATGGCTGATAATGCCTTGGGCATGAGTGAAATGGTGCGATCGAAGTTGTTTGACCCCTTCTTTACGACCAAGCCAGTGGGCAAGGGCACTGGGCTAGGGTTGGCGATTGCCCGTCAAATTATTGTGGAACAGCACCAAGGCTCTCTCGAAGTTTCTTCTGTGGTGGGGCAGGGTTCGGAATTTACCATCAGGCTGCCTCTTCGTTAACGTTGCGTTCTTTCGTTGATGCGTTCCTGCGTTAAGAGGATGGTTGAAAGTATCAGAGTCTCTTACACTCGCCCCCCAACCCCCCAGAATGGGGGACTTTTAAGCCAATTCTTGTTCAAAGTTCCCCATTCTGGAGGATTTAGGGAGCGGTTCGGGGCATAATTTTGACTTGTCAAACATTCTCTAAGACCAAAGTCTTCGTCTGGGTTCTCCCTGGAGGCGATCGCTGGTATCTCTTAATAATTTCGGAATATCCAAATTCTCGGGGCACCGAGGCAAACAATCGCCGCAGTCGGTACAGCGATCGCCTTTGCGTCCGGCAAACCAATGTCCTGCATTTTCAAACATGCCGTAGCGATATTTCCCAAAAGCAGTCATTTCATAAGCCACTGCCAAATTTCGCAGCCGCAACACTTCAGGAATATGGATAGCTTCTGGGCAAGGCAAGCAGGCGTAACACTGGCTACACTGGTCGGTTCCAAGCACTGCTTTTTGATGGGTTTGCAGCCGTTCCAAAGCCTCTTTTTCTGTCGCCTCTAGGGGCTGATCTATGTCGGCAACTTGAAGCGGTTGGTCAAGTTCAGCCGGGTTGGCTGCGCCCAAGCTTAGCGTTGTAATGCGGCGATCGCCCAACAGAAAGCGGTAGTTGAGCGCTAGGGGCGAGTGGGGATAGCACAGATCGAGCAAGGTTGAAGAGGGGCTGTGGAGCATTCCGCCTTTGTCGGCTGGGGAAATAATGAAGATACCCATTTGCTGTTGGTGTGCCAGGGCGATCGCGGCTTCATTCCTCTGAAAAAAGTAATTGTAATGAAGATTGACGAACTCAAATTGATCCGTGGCGATCGCCCGCAAAATCACATCTAGAGCAGCGTGGGTCGAAAAGCCAATATGCCTGATTCGTTGATCTGTCACCGCTTGCCGCACCGCTTCCATACAGCCGTTAGCAGCTTCGATCCAACCCAGATGTTCCTCGGTATTCAGCCCATGAATCGCAAAACAATCGAGGTAATCCACTCCAAGCGCTTCTAAGGACTGGTTGATATTCTGGGTCATCGTGGCAGCATCGGCACAGGGGGGCGCTTTGCTGGTGATGTAGAGCGCGGCGCGATCGATTCCCGACTTTAAGGCAACTCCTAGATATTGTTCGGCTTTGCCATACCCCCGTGCGGTTTCGATATGGTTGATACCCGAGCGATCGCCCGTTGAATCGTGTTTACAGCATTTTCCTGAGAAGCCAGACAGCGCATGGTTCCTAGGGAAAAAACCGAAAAAGGCAGGTTAGTTTTTCCAAAAGAACGGTATTTCATGCTGCCCAGAACATCCACAGGAAAACATCGCTACTGGAACTCGCCGGGGCTGCTAGATTTGCCACCTTGTTTGAAATCCTGTGGACGCAAATTAGAAATGAAATCTCGGAAAGCCCGACGCTCGGCTTCATCGGCATCCCGATCGACGGGCATAGAGGCATCGGCAACCACTTCTTCCATCACCCAAATGGGGCTTTTAGTGCGAATGGCAATGGCGATCGCATCACTCGGACGGGCATCAATCTCTTTAAGGGTTTCCCCTTGGCGCATTTGCAAAATGGCGTAAAAAGTATTATCTTGCAAAGAATGAATAATGATGCGCTCTAGATCCATGTTCCACTCATCCATCATGTTAACCATCAGGTCGTGGGTGAGGGGGCGAGGGGGTGCCTGGTTTTCTAGGGCGCTAATAATGGCTCTCGCCTGGTCTTGCCCAATAAAAATAGGGAGTTGGCGGCGTTCTGTGGCATCTCTGAGCAGGATGATGGGACTGCGTGAGACTGCATCCAGGGCAATTCCAGCGACTTTCATCTCTATCATGGGCTTAGCCTCTAGAATCCTTTAAGGAAAAGAAGGGACAACGGAACCGACGCACCAAAGCAATAACCTAGAACCTACGATTTCTATTATGGCGGTGACGAAGCACTTACAGACTTTGTGTCAATGAATTTATCTATTTTTAACTATCTGTAAAGTATTCGTTAGCGCAATCTGAAGAATTTTTCCTGGTTTGCTTCAACCAGCTTAGGTCAGTCTTTCAAAAAAAGGTTAAATGCTTAGTGAATTTTCTGACTTCCAGTATGCCCTGAGCTTCTGCTCAATCCATAGCCCTAAGCTCGACTTTATCCATTTTAGATGGAAGCTATTTTCGGCAGTGGCTGGATCGTAGACAGGCTCTCAAACTTTTTCGGATGTCTAGGGTTTACGTCGATATCAAGAAAAGTCTAGAGGCTATCCAACAGCCCACAACCGTTGCCCATTAGCGGACTCTGCAAATGGATAAAGTCGAGCTTAGATTACTGCTAGATTCCGACTAGTTCAAAAAATCCATCGTCTAGCTCATAGCCCAGCATTTGGGTCATAAATTTAAGCTTGGTACGGCTCGTAATATTGTGTTGTTGCATCCAGTTTGCTAAGACAAACACTTTGTGCATCATGAAAATTTCTAGGGCTTCGGGGTTAAACTGAATACCTTCGGAGGGGCTGAACTGATGGGGAACCAACATGGCGACGTAGCGGGCGAGTTCTCCGGCTTCCCAGTCTAAAACGTAGGGAAGCCAAGGATATTGGGCATCTAGGCGAATGAACCAGAGGCGAACTTCGGGAACTTCGGAGAGTTCGCGGGGATCCTGGGGTTCGCGGGGGAGGTCGATCGCAAAGCTGAGTTTGGGGTCTGGGGTCGCGCTGCTTTTGAGCAAAAGATCTTTGAGCAAAGGATCAATAATGGCTTGGGCGGAGGAGAGGTTGAGGTTTTGGAGATCGGCAGCGGTGAGAGTAAGGTTTGTGGTCATGGTGAGGGGGAGATTGGAGAAAGACGTTGAGGGAGAATCTCTAGACAGGGGATTGCGATCGCCCCATCTGTTTCGCTACTATACTAGACTGTGAGAAAAATCAAGGGACATAGCGTAGGTAAGGTTCATGGCGAAGAAGCGGACTCAGTTGGTTCTTAGTAAAGATGTCAGTAAGCTTGGCAATTCGGGGGACTTGGTAGAAGTGTCTCCGGGCTATGCTCGCAATTTCCTCATGCCTCAGGGGCTGGCGGTGCGGGTGACTCCAGGGATTTTGAAGCAAGTGGAGCGCCGACGGGAAATAGAGCGTGTCAGGCTGTTGGAACTTAAAAAGGTTGCTGAGACGCAAAAGGCAACTCTCGAAAAGTCGGGTCAGTTCTCGATTGAGAAACAAGTGGGCGAAAATGATGCCATTTTTGGAACCGTGACGAATCAAGAAGTTTCGGATGTGATTAAGGCTGTAACCGGTCTGGAAATCGATCGCCGAGGCATCACCGTTCCGGAAATTCATAGCCTCGGCACTTACCGAATTGAACTGAAGCTGCATCCTGAAATCAGTGCGACGATTGAGATCCAGGTGGTTTCTAACTAAGGTTGAATGTGGGGTGTTCGGCACCCTGGCTTCTTTTAAGAGGTCAGGGTGTTTTGGTGGGGCACAGGCTGCGAATTGGCGTTGAGTTTTGTAACGGAGCGGCAAGAGGAGAAGGAAGGAAGCAAGCTACAATACTCGGACGGCTACTCATTCTTCAATTTTTCACTCCAATGGTTCAAGAACTTAGCTTCCAGGGTTATAGCGATCGCGTTCCGCCTCAAAACGTCGATGCCGAGGAAGCAATTTTGGGCGGTATTCTCCTCGACCCGGAGGCGATCGGTCGAGTCACAGAGCTGTTGCGTCCGGAAGCGTTTTACACGACGGCTCACCAGGAAATTTATAAGGCGGCGATCGCGCTTCAGGCTCAAGGCAGACCCACGGACTTGATGAGCATTACAAGCTGGTTGAGCGATCGGGGGATGCTGGACAAAATTGGTGGGCAGGGGCGCTTGGCGCAATTGGTCGATCGCACCATTAGCGCCGTTAATATTGACCAATACGCCCAACTGGTGACCGAAAAATATACCCGCCGCAAGCTGATTCAAGCGGGTACAGAAATTGCTCAACTGGGCTATGACACGAGCGCTTCCCTTGAGAAAATCTTGGATCAATCTGAGCAAAAGGTTTTTGGTCTGGCTCAAGATCGAGGGAATCGGGGGCTGGCTGCGACGGCAGATATTTTAACGTCTACTTTTTCGGATATTGAAAGCCGTTCTTTGGGGTTGGTGCTGCCCGGAATTTCCTGCGGGTTTTATGACCTGGATGCGATGACTCAGGGGTTTCAGCGATCGGATTTAATTATTGCAGCGGCGCGTCCGGCAATGGGAAAAACCAGTTTCGTTTTGAACATTGCTCGAAACATTGCGGCTTTTCACAAAATCCCGATCGCGGTTTTTAGCTTAGAAATGTCTAAGGAACAGTTGGTTTATCGCTTATTATCTAGCGAAGCCCAGGTGGAAAGCGGTCGATTGCGCGCGGGCAGAATCAGTCAAACGGAGTGGGAACCGTTGGGTCATGCCATCAGCGTTTTGTCTCAATTGCCTTTGTTTATCGATGATACGCCTAACATTACGGTCTCAGAAATGCGGTCTAAGGCGCGGCGGTTGCAGGCTGAAAATGGCGGGGCGTTGGGGCTGATTATGATTGATTATTTGCAGCTAATGGAAGGCGGCGGCGACAACCGGGTGCAGGAATTATCGAAAATTACGCGATCGCTGAAAGGACTTGCCCGCGAACTCAATGTGCCGATTATTGCCCTGTCTCAACTCAGCCGAGGCGTAGAATCTCGGACTAACAAGCGCCCGATGATGTCCGACCTGCGTGAATCAGGCTGTATTAGTGGCGATAGTTCAATTACTTTGGCAGATAGCGGTGCTCAAGTGCCCATTCGTGAATTAGTTGGAAAATCAGGCTTCTCGATCTGGGCGATTAACGAAGCGACGATGCAGCTAGAAAAGGCAGTCGTCAGCCGAGCATTTGCAACTGGAACGAAACCCGTTCTTCAGCTTAGGACAGCTTTAGGGCGTAGCATTCGGGCTACTGCTAATCATAAATTTCTCACCATACACGGATGGAAACGTTTAGATGAATTATCGGTTGGCGATCGCATTGCGTTGCCACGCCAGTTGACGAGTTCTTCAGTGCAAACTGTTAATGATGCCGAACTTGCCCTCCTGGGGCATCTCATTGGTAATGGTTGTACTTTGCCTCGTCATTCTATTCAGTACACCACTAGAGAAAAAGACTTGGCTGACATTGTTTCCTCTCTAGCTTCTCAGATCTTTGGTAGCCAAATTAGCCCACGCATTGTAGAAGAACGAGACTGGTATCAAGTTTATCTCTCTGCCAGTCAGCGTCTAGCTCCCGGAATTCAGAATCCTATTACTAAATGGTTGACAGATCTAAATGCGTTTGGATTCAGATCTTACGAGAAAGTTGTACCCAGCCAGGTATTTGAGCAGCCTCAAGAGCGATCGCCCTCTTTTTACGTCATCTTTGGAGTACTGATGGCTCTATCAAAATGGTTGCAGGTCTTAGTCCTCGTCCAATTGCTTACTATGCTAGCCATAGCCCCCAACTTGCTTGTGATGTTCAATCTTTACTGCTAAGAGTTGGAATTAATGCTCGACTCAAAGTAAGCCCTCAATTGGGTAAAGGGCGCGACCAGCATCAAGTTATCGTTACTGGAAAACTTGATTTAGAGAGATTTGTTCAGCTAGTGGGTGCCGTTGGTGAATATAAGCAGAAATCGCTCGAAGAAATTGCAGCGCATATTTCAACCCGAATCGCCAACACAAATCGGGATGTGATTGATCACTACGTTTGGAGAATGTATGCAGTTCCAGCAATGCAAATTGCAGGTGTGACATCCCGCCAAATGCAAGCTCAACTAGGCATGTCATATTGTGGAACCGGAATTTATAAGCAAAACATTAGCCGTGAACGTGCGACAAGACTTGCTCAGGCAGTACGGTCTGCCGAACTATCGTTACTGGCAAACAGCGACATTTATTGGGATCAAATTCAATCGATCGCGCTGGATGGCGTAGAGGAAGTCTTTGATTTAACGGTTCCAGGTTTACATAACTTTGTAGCGAATAATCTTATTGTTCATAACTCCATTGAGCAAGACGCAGACCTAATTATTATGCTGTATCGGGACGAATACTATAACGAAGATACGCCCGATCGCGGCATTGCGGAAGTGATTATTACAAAACACCGGAATGGACCAGTCGGCACCGTTAAGGTTTTATTCGAGCCACAGTTTACGCGATTCCGCAACTTAGCCTCTCCTAATCGCCCTTAATCAAAACATTGTTTTTAATTAAAACACCCGCCTAAAACGGTTTGACGCGGTGTGCTGTTGGCACAGAGAAGGCATCAGACACGTAGCAAACGCCGCCATACTTATCAAGAATGGGTTTAACTGCATCGACAATGAGCTGCATTTTTTCTTCAGGGCAAAACGAGATGATGTAAGAGTTACCGAGCATGGTGACTGGTAAATCATCGTCAACGCTGCCCCATTGGCTCTTGCCAGCCACATCTCGGATGAGGGTATACCCTGGAGCGCCTGCTTTTTCCATTCGCTCTAGAATGCGACTGGTTTCATGGGAGCTGGCAATAATTTCGATTCGTTTAACAGGTTGCATAGTCTATCTCCAGAACAGGTTAATACACGATAGGTATAACGGAATGCCGATAATAATATTGAATGGGAAGGTGATGGCGAGGGCACTGGTTACATAAAGGCTGGGGTTAGCCTCTGGAACCGTCATTCGCATTGCGGCGGGAACGGCAATGTAAGAGGCGCTGGCACAGAGCACTGAAAACAACAGTGCATCCCCTTTATTCATACCGAGTAAGGTGGCTAGTAAGACTCCAACTACGGCGTTGAGCAGTGGAATCAGAATAGCAAACGAAATTAGGAACTGACCCGATTTTCCTAGATCTTTGATTCTTCTGGCGGCGACTAAGCCCATGTCGAGGAGGAAAAAAGTCAAGACTCCATAAAAGATATCGTAGGCGAAGGGTTTCAAAACTTCTTGACCATGTTCGCCGGTTAACACCCCAATGACGAGGCTGCCGACTAACAAGAAGACTGAACTGTTGAGGAACGCTTCTCGTAATACTTCTGACCAGGATACTTCACCCTGATTTCGATCGCCAAATAGGTTCACTAAGATTAATCCGACAATGATGGCGGGCGACTCCATTAACGCTAGGGCTGCCACCATGTAACCATCGAAGGGAATGCTGAGTTCGTCTAGGAAAGAACTGGCTGTGATGAAGGTGACTGCGCTAATTGAGCCATAGGTTGAGCGATCGCGGCTGCATTGTAAATGTCAAACTTTACTTTGAGAATGAAGAAGGTGTAGAGCGGCACTAAGCACGCCATGAGAATAGATGCCAGGATGGTTAAAAATACGGCTTGGTTGAGTCCGCTTTTGGCTAGTTCTACACCGCCTTTAAAGCCGATGGCAAAGAGCAAGTAGAGGGAGAATAGTTTGGGTAAAGGCTGGGGAATTTCTAGATCTGATTTTACGGCGACCGCCAGCATTCCTAAAAAGAAAAATAAAATGGGCGGACTTAAAAAGTTTGACAAAATCAGATTGATATCCATTCAAGCTTTTCTCCAATCGGGTAGGGGATACATAACGGTATTTCCATATGATCTAATGTACGGCAATATGGGCGACCTGCACGGGTGCGTTGTTGGGGCGGGTTAGGCGGGCGATCGCTTCACTTGGGATTCTAAAATAGCGCCATAGAGGGGGCTTGTGCTCATGAGTTGCTCATGATTTCCTTGTGCCACTAGCCGTCCTTTATCAATGAGAAAAATGCGATCGGCGTTTTGCACGGTGCTGATGCGCTGGGCGACGACAAAGGTTGTGCAAGCTTTTTGCTGCATTAAGTCATCGAGGGCGGCTTGAATTTGGGCGGCGGTTTGGGCATCTACGGCTGAAGTGCTGTCATCTAGAATCAGAATACTGTAATTTGTCAGCAGGGTTCGGGCGATCGCAATGCGCTGTTTTTGTCCACCCGATAGCCCTACGCCCCGTTCTCCCACGAGGGTTTCATAGCCTTGGGGCAAGCTCGTAATGAAGTCGTGGATTTGGGCGGTCTTTGCCACGTCTATGACTTCTTCGAGGGAGGCATGAGCTTTGGCGTAGGCAATATTTTCCCGAAGGGTGCCCGAAAATAGGGTGGTTTCTTGAAACACAATGCCAATTTGCGATCGCAAGCTGGCTAGGGTAAAGTCGCGCACGTCGCGCCCATCAATTCGCACTGAACCCGCTGTCACATCGTAAAAGCGAGGAATCAAATTCATGATGGTGCTTTTGCCCGAACCTGTCATGCCCAACACGGCAATCAGTTCTTTGGGTTTCGTTTCAAAAGAGACGGCTTTGAGGGCTTCGGTGGGAGCGCCGGGGTAGCGGAAGGAAACGTGCTCGAAGGTAATTCGACCGGAACAACTTTTGAAGGGAATGGCGTGGGGGCGATCGCGGATTTCTATTTCAGCATCCACGACTTCGTAGATTCGTTCGGCAGAAGCGGCGGCTTGGGCGATCGCGGGGGCAGCAAAGCCTAGTAACAAAACGGGCTGAAGAATCAGCAGCAGGTAAGAGTTGAATGCCACCAGCTCGCCAATGGAAAACTGTCCTTGAATGACTTCTGAACCACCATAGCCAAAGACGACCAACGTAACTAAGTTGCTGAGCAAAAAGATGAGGGGGAAGGTATTGCGAATGGCTCGGATGGTTTTCATGTTTGTCCGAACCAGAACTTGGTTGAGATCGGTGTAGCGTTGCGCCTCGGTTGTCTCGCGGACAAATGCTTTGACGACTCGAATCCCCACTAGGTTCTCTTGCAAGACTGCGTTGAGGTCACTCAGTTGTTCTTGAACTTGTCGAAACAAGTCACCATTCTGGGTGAAAAATTGGGCAAGCAACCATCCGGCAGCCGGTACAACGGTGAGGGTAATAATGGCTAGCTGCCAGTTCATCAGCAGTAGGACGATCGCAATTGCCAGCAAGGTCACAATAGAGCTAACGACTTGAACCAGACTTGTTCCTAAAAACGTTCTGACTTGTTCGATATCACTGGTCACACGAGTGAGTAATTGCGAGGTTTGAGACTGGTCATGGTAGCTAAAGCTGAGGTTTTGAATTTTGCTGAAAATCTTGTTGCGCAGGTCGTATGCTACGCCCTGGGAAGCGGCTTCTGCCCAGAAACTTTGCCCAAAATTGAATAAACCCCGGGCGATCGCAGCAATTACCATTGCCCCAGCGCCATAGAGCACCACCTGCAAATCTTTTTTGGCAATGCCTTGGTCAATGCCCCAGCGAAACAATTGCGGCGTTGCGGCATTTGCCACCGTTAACAGCAACAAACTGGCGATTGCGCCAAGCGACAGCCAACGATATGCCCTCAGGCTTTTGAGAACGCGCTGGAGCGATCGCATGGAGGATGGTTCAGATGCTTCGAGTTGCTGCGTCACGGAAACCTCGCCAGAAATTGGGGCTTCTCTTAGGTTACCGTTTTCTTTACCTTTGGCACCTGTTAAAACTAGCCCAAGCGCCTTCTAACCATTGCCTATGGCTTCGCTATTGCCGCTCCCGCAAACTGCAATTTCTCAAAGAGCTGAAGTCGTTTATCCAAGCTTGGATGGTGAACCTTTGGCTGAGACTTCTGTTCATATTGATGCCATTATTCATTCGGTGGTGGCGTTGCGAAATTATGTCGAGGGGCAGCAGGCGATCGTTTTAGCCGATCAGTTTCTCTATTACGTGCAAGGGTTTCCCAAGTTTTGGGTGGCACCGGATGTCATGGTAATTTTCAATGTGCCGCCCGGAGCGCGAGACAACTATAGGGTTTGGGAGGAAGCGCAGGTGCCCTCCGTCATTTTTGAAATGACTTCTGCGGGGACGAAAGAGCGCGATGAGATTGTCAAGAAAGATTTGTATGAAAGTTTGGAGGTGGCGGAGTATTGGCAGTTTGACCCGAAGGGAGAATGGATTGCTGAAAAGCTGAGGGGATATCGGTTAGGGGAGGGCGTTTATGTGCCGATTACGGATGGTCGGAGTGAGCCGTTGCACCTGCGCTTAGAAGTGGATGGGGCGCTGATTGCTTTTTTTCGGGAAGATACGGGGGAGAAGTTGCTGGCGGCTGAGGAGTTGGTGCAGGCGTTGCGGCAGGAGACTTTGGCGCGGCAGGAGGCTGAGGCTTTGTTGGAACAGGAAAGAACGCGGGCAGAACAGGAGCGCGCGCGGGCGAATCAGGAGCAGCAACAGGCGGAACAGGAGCGACAGCGGGGCGATCGCTTGGCGGCGAGGTTGCGGGAGTTGGGGGAAGATCCAGATTTGATGTAGTTCTTAGTGGGTGGGGAAAGGGGAGTGAATTCAAAATTCAAAATTCAAGGCTGTTCGTTTTGACTTTTGAATTGATCATTTTGAATTCGATTGTCTCTCCCTTGGGGCTACGGCATTAAGAGAGGGTAGCCCCGGCGGTTTTGTTTTATCGGACTAGGACGCTCATGTACTTGCCGCTGGCAAAGGGGGCGGGAATGATGGGCGTGAAATGAAGGCGGTCACTGGCAATCCGCTTAACGTAGAACTCGGTGATGAGGTGCGTTACCTGATCGCGTGTGCCGATGAGCCAGACTTGCGCTTTGTCGCCGTGCGCGATCGACAGCAGTTCGTTGAACTCTGAAGTCATTGCTATTTTCCTCGCTAATGTTGGTGAGAAGAAAAGCTTAAGGCGTGGTATTCCTAGACCACTTGTAACATTAGCGAGGTGAAACGATAAAATCGTTGCAGCCTAGCTTTCTGGTACGTTCAGAAAGTCAGGTTAGCTGGTTAGGAGTGTTGCAAGCACTTCTAGCCAGTGTCCTCACCTTAAGCCTGTCTACTGGTATCTAAAAACCAGTGTTGATTAGCATAAGGGTAAAGACGGCACTAATACAAGGGTGTGTGAGCAAATGTTGATGGTATAGAGGCTGGGGGGGAGACCTTGCCGGGGTGTTGCCGGGGTTTGATGGGGGGCGATCGCTGAGAGTGTGTTGGTAATTATGAATCATGCCCCGATCTGCCCCCTAAATCCTCCAGAATGGGAGACTTTGAAGCTATTGATTCGGAGCGGAGTTCTTTGGAGGGGGGGTGG
>JAAUPA010000360.1 GCA_012034615.1 Leptolyngbyaceae cyanobacterium CSU_1_4
CTGGGGGACTTCAAACCCCTTCTCCTTCAAGGTTCCCCAGAATGGAGGTGTATGGTTAGCAGTCGCTTTTTCCTCTAAGGACTTCAAACCCCTTCTCCTTCAAAGTCCCCCAGAATGGGGGATTTAGGGGGCGGATCAAATAGTAATCTAGTCTTCTCAGACATCCTCGTCAGGAAAAGTTTTTTAAGTCTCTAGCATTTGCAATCTATACAGGCTAGAGTAAAGTCCATCTTGCTCCAAAAGCTCCTCATGGGTTCCTGATTCTGCAAGATGACCTTGCTTGAGAACAAGAATGCGATCGACGTTGCGAATGGTCGAAAGGCGATGGGCGATGATGATAGCAGTGCGATCGACTAACAGTGTTTCCAATGCCTGCTGAATGCTAGACTCAGTGCCCACGTCTAAGTTGGCGGTCGCCTCATCTAGCACCAAAATTCCAGGATTACGAATTGCCGCCCGGGCAAACGCCAACAACTGCTTTTCGCCGCCCGATAAATTGGTGCCGCGTTGACGCAGCGGCGTGTCATAGCCTTGAGGCAGCTTGGCAATAAACTGATCCACGTTCGTCTGCTGCGCCGCCGCCTGAATTTCTGCCATGGAGTAAGATTCGCCCAGGGAAATATTGCCCTTCACATCCCCCGCAAACAAAAAACCATCTTGCAAAACTACCGCCATCCGTCGCCGCAGTTCTCCTTGGGGCATATCCCGAATATCTTGCCCATCTAGCAGAATCCGCCCTTTGCTCACTTCGTACAATCGACACAGCAGCCGAATGATTGAACTTTTCCCGGCTCCTGTAGGACCTACCAGCGCCACTTTTTCGCCGGGATGAATCGTGAAATTGAGATCCCGCAGCACAAACTCATCGGGTTTGTAGCCAAACCAAACGTGATCAAATTGAATGGTTCCGGGTGTGGAGTCTGAGCGGGGAGGCGAGGTTTTGAGCGAAGCATAGGAAAGTAGCTCTGGGTCACGAATTTCGACGGGTTCATTTAAGATGTTGCTGACCCGCTCTAAGGCGGTGAGTCCGGCTTGGACGGTGGTAAAGCGTTCAGCAAATTGTCGTAAGGGGTTGAACAGAGTTTGGGCATAGAGAATGAACGTGGTCAAAATGCTGAAGTTCACTTCTTGCCGAAGGATGAGGATGCTGCCTAGCCAAAGCACACCGCCGATCGCCGCTAACGACACCCATTCTAGAGTTGCCGATACTGCCGAATCATAAAAAATAGTTTTATCCACTTCGGTCATGTAGCGCAGATTGATGGTGCGAAACAGTTGGGAGTTAAACTGTTCGCGGCGAAACAACTGCACAACGTTAATGCCCACAATATTTTCTTGCAGGGTTGAGTTGAGCGCTGAAAGTTCTTCCCGTGCTGCATAGTTGGAGATGCGATAGCGCCCCTGAAAAAAGATGATCAGCCAAGTGATGGGCAATAACAACAGCACCAGCAGTATGGTTAGCTTCCATTCAAATAATGCCATGGCGATAATCGTGACGAGCATCGTCAGCAAGTCGCTGATAATGCCGATCGTGCCTGTTGAAAATACATCGCCCAAGGCATCCACGTCGCTGGTGAGGCGCGTAATCAGCCGCCCGACGGGAGTGCGATCGAAAAACCGAGTCGCAAGGGAGGTAACGTGATCGAAAAGATCATTGCGAATACTAGCGGTGATTCGTTGCCCCACGACCTGTACTAAGTAGCCTTGAAATCCGCTCAGCGAAAGCTGCACCAATAGCGTCGCGGCTAATAAGCCCATGAGCACCCTGGCTCCCTCAAGGAGCGATCGCCCTTGCAAAAACGACATGACGGGTTCTTGTTTTGCCAATGCGACGGCTTGCCCAATGATGATGGGCTGCACAGAACCCGCGATCGCTAGGGGCAACAGCAGCACCAAGGAAATACTCAGCAGCTTTTTATTTTGCTTAGCGTAGGGAATCAGCAGCTTAAACAGTCGCAAATCGGTTTGTTTGGGCTGACGCTGAGGCTCAGTTTCAGGGATGGAGGATGCCGGAGTCATGAAAATCGGGGTGAGGAAGCACGCTATCACTGTAACGCAGGTTACGAATGGGATTTATTTTCTTCAACATTTGCGACAAATTCTCCGACCTGGGTTACTCTTAGAATCAACTTTTCCGGGCAAGGCTGTGAAACTCCGCTATCTCATTCCCTTCTTCGATTCCTCAACCCAAGACTGGGCTTTAGAAGCTCGTCTGCTGCGCTGGATCACTTTTCTGTGGCTGGCGATCGGGCTGGCGGTCATGTTCTCGGCTTCTTATGCAGTGGCGGATGCTCGGTTTAATAATGGTCTGCACTATTTTAAGATTCAGTTGGTCTGGATCGCGATCGGCATGGTGGGGTTCAATTTGCTGGTGCATTCGCCTTTGCGACTGTTGCTAGGGTGGGCAAATTGGATTGTGCTGCTGTTGTTGGGGCTGCTGCTGCTCACTCTAATTCCAGGCTTGGGAATTAGTACGAATGGGGCAACACGATGGCTGGCGATCGGGTCGGTGGGCATTCAGCCTTCGGAATTAATGAAGCCGTTTTTGGTGTTGCAAAGCGCTCGCATCTTTGGGCAATGGCATTATCTGAGCTGGCGGGTGCGCCTGACCTGGATTGCGATTTTTTGCTTCGTGCTAGTAGGGATTTTGCTTCAGCCTAACTTGAGTACGACTGCGCTCTGTGGCATGGTGATTTGGTTGATTGCTTTGGCGGCAGGCTTACCTTACTCCTATTTATTTGGAGCCGCAGGAGTGGGGGTAATGGCGGCGATCGTCAGTGTGAGTATCAAAACTTATCAGCAGCGGCGATTGATTTCTTTCCTCAATCCTTGGAAGGATGCGGCTGGGGATGGGTATCAACTGATTCAGAGTTTGCTGGCGATCGGGTCGGGCGGGTTGACGGGAACAGGGTTCGGGCTATCTCAGCAAAAGCTGTTTTACCTGCCCATTCAAGATACAGATTTTATCTTTGCGGTGTTTGCTGAGGAGTTTGGGTTCTTGGGCTGTATGCTGCTGTTTCTGATGCTGGCGGCTTACGCCACGATCGCCCTTAAGGTGGCAATTAAAACGACCCATCCTGTTCATCGGTTGGTGGCGATCGGGGTGATGGTGCTGATGGTGGGGCAAGCACTATTAAATATTGGAGTAGCAACAGGTGCTTTGCCGACAACGGGACTACCCTTTCCGTTGATTAGCTATGGCGGCAGTTCCATGATTTCTAGTTTGCTGACTGCCGGACTGTTGGTACGAGTTGCCCGAGAGAGCGGTGCTGAGGTTTTGCCCTTAAGAAGACCGCGGGCGGGCGGCAGAGAGGTGGGGAGGGTTTAGTAGACTGTCAAGCTTTGATTTAAAGGGAGTGGAGGGGTGGAGGGGTGAAGGGGTGGATGAGTGGATGAGTGGAGGGGTGGATGAGTGGATGAAAT
>JAAUPA010000361.1 GCA_012034615.1 Leptolyngbyaceae cyanobacterium CSU_1_4
TCTGGGGAACTTCCGAACCTTTCAAAGTCCCCCAGAATGGGGGATTTAGGGGGCAAATTCATACGTGATTCAGCAACGCCGATGCGTCAAAAGGCTGCTTCTGCCCGGGTGAGAGAACTAGATTTTTCCAAGTCTAGGGTTATAAATTTTCTAAAAACTGTAGAAGGAGACTTATGCCAATTAAGTACGGTATTCTCAAGGGTCGTCCGATCGCGGTCAAGTTTGCCGCAGGTGCCAATAACCACTATCAAATTCACATTGTTGATGAAACGACGGATTACCGAATTGCTATCAACGTTAAGTCGAAACTGACTCCCTCTGATCTGCTTTATTGGATTGATGAAAACTTTACTTACCCAATTTTAGACGAGCTAGACCAGTTGCCTCTAGGATTCAAGCCCCTCCCCGATCGCAAGCCCGGCGGATTGGCATTAGACTATATTCGTGGAAACCTGTTCAACCGTGCTCAAATGGTGCCATTGGCAGGTTCCATACCAGGTGTAAACAATGATTTGAATGAAAAAATTGACCAGTATGTTCAACGAGCCTTATTAGATGAGACGGCTCTGATTTATGCCTTTGGAGCAAGATGGGGCCCTGAGGAGCAGAAAAAAGATAAGTACTTCGGCTTCTTGCCCGGAAACGGAATTCATGACATTCACATGAACCAAGGAAACGATCCGACGCATATCCAAGATGACGGCGTTTGGCAGGATGGGGGAATGTTGCTGCAATTTCCCAATGAGAGCCGCTGGGTCGCCATTTTTCTAAAATTCCAGTCTCAAGCTTGGCATACAGACGATCGCACGGGTCATGCTCTTCCAACTTCTGACCTAGAGCCTATTGCCTCGACTTCTACTGAGGCACCGCCTGTAGAAGAACAACCGACTTCTACCACGTCACTGCCACCTGAGCCTCAAGGCATTGTCCAAATTGTTGCGGCTTTAGTCAATGCTAGGGGTCAGGCACCTGAGCAAGAAACCGTCACACTGCTCAATACCTCACCCGAAACAATTGATTTGAACGAGTGGGCGATCGCTGATCGGCTAAAAAACAAGCACAAATTAACTGGGGCGATCGAAGCAGGGGCAACAAAATTGATCACGTTGCCTCCAACTGTACAACTAGGCAACAGCGGCGGCTTAATTACCTTGTTAAACCCAGAAGGACTCAAAGTAGATGGTGTGGCTTATACCGGACAACAAGCTCAAAAAGAAGGCTGGACTATTGTTTTCTAAACAACTTCCCTTTCAGCCATCCTTATCCCATTCAACTACTCAGCGCTGCTAAAAATCCACATTGAGTCCAAACCCCTCTCCTCAGGGAAAGGGGTTTGGGAGCTCTCTCTCTGGATGTTAAGTTCTATCAAATTTGAATTTTTCGAGATGTCCAAGTCCTGACCAGTTGAACGAAGATAATTTTACTAGCATCTACATCCCTGGGCTGCTCAATGACATAAGGAATTGCCCGGGCGATCGCATCTGCATCGATAGCAATAGATATAGACTCAGCTCATTTTCGCAGTCACAGGAGCCTTAGACAAGCAACAAAGCGCTATCAGAGGTCATCAGGGTCAACTCCCAGTTCCCGCAATCGGTCTGCCAGGCGATCGGCTCGTTGCTTTTCCTGCTCTGCCCGCTCATCGCCGTTCAACAACAAAGTGCCGTCTCCATCCCACCAGCGCAGCCACGGCAAATCCTGGTTCAGGTACTGTCCCTGCCAGATGCCAAGCTCAACTCCTAGCAGCGGGATTCGGTAGTGCCCTCGCTCATTGGCAGGGCACCGTTGATAGTGGTTAGCCACTAGCTCGTAGACCTCAACTGAGGCTTTCCCCACCTCATAAATGGCGTAAAACGGCACCCGAATTGCCTGCTCATCCACCCATCCACCCATCCCCTCATCCACCCATCCCCCTCCCCCTCACACACTCACTGGAACTAATTCCAAATTGCTGCTTAAACTTTTCTGCTGCAAGCTAAATCTCTTTATTCAAAAGCACTTCCTGAAGAGGTTTAGAGACTAAGAAAGTACTTCCTTTGAAAGAGGTAGAAAAAATAATTCTTGCCTAGATTGTTTGTAAGGCTTAATAGTTCTGCTGCTAAATTTAGCAGTATTTTAGAACAATTTAGTACAGGTTCAATAGGATATTTTTTCGGAGGTTATTGTGGGTAAAGAACCATTTTCTCCTGTTAGACATGAAGAAGAAAGTAAATCCATGGGGGATAACGATCGCGTGGTTAGCCAACCCATGTCAGCACAAGAGGTTGATCCTCAACAGAAGAGAGAGCATCACGAGGCATTTTCTGGAGAGCAGCAACCTACTATAAATCCGGGCGATCGCATTGACGAGTCTAAAACGCTGCAACAGAAGTCAGAACAAGTTGCAGTTCATGCGCCGGACATAACGGGTGACTATATTGTCGTGCCTACTTATTTTGTATTTAACTGTCCTGATGGAACGCAGAAAGCACTTCATCATGTTAAAGATGCAGATGCTATTTCAGACATGATTCGGCAGGCAAGAGTGGACGAAAACGGCAACCGAATTTGGTGGTAGAGTCTGCAACTTGTAGAGCGAACACTCACGCTAGTTAACTTTTTGATCAATCTCATAGAGGATATTGCAATGGCTAGAAAACCTTCTCAGCACAAAGTTTTTTTAATAGGGTTGTCTGCGATCGCCCTGTCGATTAGCGCGAACTCTGCCTCTGCTGAGACAGGTTCAGTAGAAAACGGACAGGCTCAGTCTTTACCTCCCCTAGAGATAAACTCGTTATCCCAAGTAACGCCTTCACCAGAACTCGTTACTAACGTAGAAACGGAACCTACCGCAGAAGAAGCGAAAGTTCAGGTCGCTCAGGCTCCCATCATTCCTGGTCGAAGCACTCGCTCGGGTCCGAGCTATATCGGTATTGGAGGAAATATTGGATTAGGAGGGGATACAACCCTGGGTGATAGCGGTTTTGCAGTCATTAGTAAGATTGGGTTGACCCGTAACTTGTCGGCTCGTCCTGGAGTCGTAATTGGCGACAATGATCCAACTGTTTTGGTTCCAGTCACGTTAGACTTTCCGATCTCTTCTGTTGCAGAAGCGGGTGAAATTCGTCTTGCTGCTGCTCCTTATGTAGGGGGAGGGATCGCTATTTCTACGGGCAGTGAGAGCTTGGTTCGACCTTTAATTACCGCAGGAGTAGACGTACCTGTGGCAACCCGCGTAACCGCAACGGCAGGGGTTAACTTTGCCTTTTTTGATGATACTGAAATTGGATTAATTTTAGGAGTAGGTTACAACTTCTAGGTTTATCGAGCGTTGCTGAATCAGGCTATGAATTTGCCCCCCTAAATCATCTGCGGACTTTGAGGCTTCGGAAGTTCCCCAGATGGGGATTTGAGGGGCCGGTCA
>JAAUPA010000362.1 GCA_012034615.1 Leptolyngbyaceae cyanobacterium CSU_1_4
GGTTGAATCATTCAACTCCTCTTTTTTTTAGGTTTTTAGGGATTTTTTGAGGGAGAAAACATACCGCTTAATCATCCTGAGGATAGTCCTGAGGATATTTTCTGAGAAAGTCCTGAGGACAGTCCTGAGGATATGCTATAGTCTAGGAGAAAGGCTGAAGGGTTTACGGAGAATCGCTTCCACTGGTGGGTAAAGCTCCGACTGGCGTACCTGTGCCAGAATGACTAACAGCTCATGACCTAACGATCGCCAACGCAAGTTGCCAAAAAGTTAGGTGATGCCAGTGCTAACACTAACATCACCCCTCTCGCTCCTTCTTAAAAAGAAGCTAACCTCGCTAAAAAAGACAAAATCAACGCTTTAGGACTTTAGTTCAAGCCAGCCTGCACGCTGGCTTTTTTATTTTACCGCTTCGAGACTTTCCAGGCTAGTTCTCCCCCTGCTCGATATCCTGATCGGGTAAAGGCAAAACCAGCCTCATAGAAGCGATCGCCATACCTTTGAATCTCTGTTACTGACATCCCTAACAAATTAGCCACTTCAGAAGTACTCAGTAGCCATTGATTGCGACAGGCTTGCTCTAGTTTTTCAAAGTACGCTAAAGGATCGGGTTCTGGCTCTGAAGGCTTTAGCCAGGGCAGCATCCGGTTCATTAAGTTGAGGAGATCAGACTGTCCTGTGGTCAGTCCTGTGGATTCATCTGAAAAGGGTTCTTCCGATGGAATGCCTCTCATTTCAATGAATTGTGCAGTATTGCCTCCCCTTTGAATAAAGTCATGCAGTTCATCTAACAGCTTGACTTGGTCGTTGCTGTAAAAAGCTTTGCCGCCAATTTTTTTGGCTTCGATTCCTAGGGCTTCAATTCTTTTATAAACCGCACTCCTGGCTAGTCTGTAGCGCTCAATCAACTGACTGATTGTGAGCCGATCGATCTCTCCGTTTCCCATCCCTCTATCCTCTGGACTGTCCTCAGGATACTCTTTCATCCTATCGCTATTCGAGAGTTTGTCCAACTTGGGGCAAGAGCAAGGCTTTTTGGATGAGATTGAGGCTAGCGTTTAGCCCGGTCTGGTTTGTCCTGCCTGACCTTCTCAGCTCGTTTACTGCATTCGATCGATCGTACGATACTGAATTGCTTCAGCGACATGGGCAGTTTGCAGGTTCTCTGCTCCTGCCAAGTCGGCAATGGTACGGGATACTTTGAGAATGCGATCGGTCGCTCTTGCCGAAAGCCCCATTTTGCGAATGGCTCCTTCTAGCAACGTTCGGGTTGTGTCTTCTAGTTTGCACCACTGTTTAATGTGGCGGCTTTGAATCTCGGCGTTGCATTGAGGGGTGTCGTTGAGGAAGCGTTGACGAGCCCGATCGCGGGCTACTTTCACCCGTTCTCTCACGGGCAGCGATTCTTCGCCTACTGACTGCTGCGTAATCTCCTCAGGCTTCAGACGATTTACTGCCACCTGCAAATCAATTCGATCCATTAAAGGTCCTGAAAGCTTTGCCCAATATTGCTCTCGGTGCCTGGGTGAGCAGGTGCAGGGCTGAACGGTGTCGCCAAAGTAGCCGCACGGGCAAGGATTAGTACTGGCAACCAAGGTAAACTGGGCGGGAAATGAGACAGATTGGCGAGTGCGGGAAATCGTGACATAACCATCTTCAAGCGGTTGGCGGAGGAACTCTAAGACATCGCGCTTAAATTCTGTCAATTCATCCAGGAACAAAATTCCTCGATGGGCAAGTGAAATTTTCGCCCGGTCTCGGAAAGCTACCGCCTCCCACCAAGGCAGGACCCGAAGCCGAGTGATGAGGACTACGAAACGGGCGATCGCTGACCAATGCCCCTCGCTCCTTAAGCATTCCTGCCACAGAATGAATCTGAGTGACTTCCAGCGCTTCTTCAAAGGTAAGGGGCGGAAGGATTCCAGGCAATCGTCTTGCCAACATGGTTTTACCGCTCCCTGGGGGTCCAACAAAAATTAGGTTGTGTCCTCCAGCCGCCGCAATTTCAAGGGCACGTCTGGCTTGAGCTTGTCCTTTCACATCTCTGAGATCTAAGCCTTGGAACTGCGATCGCGCTAGTTCTTCCGTGCCGTCTAGTTGAACGGATGGATAGCGACCCGGTTCGTTCAAAAAATCTGCAACTTCTGACAAATGTTGAAAACCATAGACCGTTAAACCTTTGACCACAGCCGCTTCACGGGCGTTATCAGCAGGTACAACCAGCCCCTTAATGCCCATGCGCCGAGCCGCCGCCGCGATCGCCAGTACCCCAGCCACCGATCGCAAAGCGCCATCTAGTGACACCTCCCCTAAGAAAAGATAATCTGCCAAAAGCTCAATATTGACTTGCTCGGAAGCCGCCAAAATGCCGACACTAATCGGCAAGTCAAAAATAGGGCCTTCTTTTCTCAAGTCTGCGGGCGTTAAGTTCACAACAATTCGCCGCACCGGAAAGGCATAACCCGCATTCTTTAAAGCAGTCTTGACTCGTTCTTTAGACTCCTGAACCGCTGTATCGGGTAGCCCAACGACCACTATCCCAGGGAGCCCGCCCGCCACATCAACTTCAACTCCTACTTTTACTGCGTCAATTCCAACTAACGACGCACTCCATACTTTGGCAAGCATTCTTTTTGGTTCCTTAATACAGCAGTCTACCGATAGAATGCCCTCAAACTTTCTGCATTGCCGCCTGTTGTCCGAAATGGCTCCTAAACTTCAACCTAGGGAGCTTCCATCACTCATGAGAGGGTCGAGAAACGTTATCTCTATTTTGAAAAATCAGACTTGCAGCAACCAGAGACAAAAGTCTTAATAGGCTGAATCAAGGCTCACTTCCCCTATAAAATGACAGCAAATCCTCTTCTTGACTGTCATTTTGTGAGTAAATATGACTGAAAATTCTGACACAATCTTTGGAAAAATTATTCGACGCGAAATTCCAGCAGATATTGTTTATGAAGATGACCTTTGTCTGGCGTTCAAAGACGTGCATCCGCAAGCGCCAGTGCATGTTTTGGTGATTCCTAAGAAGCCGATCGCCAAGCTCTCTGATGCTGAATCTCAAGATCATGCCCTCATGGGACATCTGTTACTCACGGTAAAGCGGGTTGCCGAACAGCTTGGACTTACCCACGGCTACCGAACGGTCATTAATACAGGCGACGATGGCGGGCAGACTGTCTATCACTTGCATTTACATATCCTGGGCGGGCGATCGATGGCTTGGCCTCCAGGGTAAGGGGCAAGCCGTTGGGAAGAAAAATGAGCAGTAAACAATCTTCTTTACAAAACTAAATATTGCGCTTATTCTTTAGAACGCGGACAGAAAAGTCTGTCCCCCATCATTCAAAAAGTTCAGTACATACCACGCAATTATTACCATGACAACCACATTACAACA
>JAAUPA010000363.1 GCA_012034615.1 Leptolyngbyaceae cyanobacterium CSU_1_4
TATAAGCGTAACGTTACCATTCATTACGAGCGGCTGCATGAAGGCAATGAGACGGAAGAAATCAAGCTAATGCTCAAGGGTTGCTTCCCTTCTAAGATTGAATTCCCTGCCTATGATATGAACGCCGACAACGGGGACGAAGGTGATACCAAGCTAAAAATTACCGTGAACTACGACGATATTGTTTACGGTTAAAATCTTGTGTTGCATCGAGACAACAAAGCAGTTTAGTAATAAATCACTAAACTGGCTTTGTTGTTTAAGGAGGGCATTGATTAGTTGCTACTTAACGCAACTACTCATCTCCACGTATTTCATGAGCAGTAATTTTTGCACCTTGGAAGATGTTTTGTGCTGCTCTTAACGTGATTGTGTTTGTCGGACGCTCCATTATTGACCTACAACTTGATTACAAACCTGAATAGTATAGTCTGCGATCGAGGGATAAGGTGTCCCATCAGGTGCAGAACCTTGAGCGGCTGTCCCATTCCAGAGATTGATATCTCCACTGTAATGATAACTAGCCAGCATTCTACACTGCGTCATGGGGTCACTTGTCTTCGCCTCAATCCGCTTCATTGCTGGTTGCCAGTAGCATTTAGCGATTTGATCTTGCAATGATTGATTGCCTAAAAACTCTTGAGGTGAAACGTTCTTACCTACACAGTTGGGAGCGACTGAAGCAAGGGTATTTGGGTCAAACTGATACGCTCCCAGCATTCCAATCTCATTCACGATTTGATAGTTTTGTCCGCTTTCCTGGGTAGAAATAATATCGGCAAAACTAGCTAAACCTTCCCAGCCTTTCAGTGCTTTAACAGTGCCGTGAGGCTGGGGGGGGTTTCCTTGCAAAGCCCATTGTAAATAACCCTCGGTTGGCTGCAACTTCTTACCCGTCTTGCGATCGATCATTTCAAAATGCAAATGTGGTCCCGAACTGCGTCCAGAATTTCCCGTCGATGCAATCACCTGTCCTGCTCTGTACTGCTTAACATCACAATCCTTTAAGTGTCCAAACAGGAAGTCATAGGGCAAGTCTGTCGGACTGATTACTGCATATAACCCGTACCCGTTCGGGTCGCTCAAGCATTCGCCTTTGCCTTCCGTCCCAACACCATAGATCACCGTCCCGACTGGCGTTGCAGCATCAACACCTTCATGCGGTCGCGGTTACCCCTTCAAACGTTCGGATGCCAAACCCGGAGAGGATTTCGTAGCCGTTGACCTTATCACCGACCTGGAGAGCCTTGGAGTAGATCGCGTCAGTCGTTCCGTTAAAGGGTGAGTCCTTGCTAATGTACTGACCCAACGGCAAGTTAAATTGTGTTGTTAATGGAACGTAAATTTGAACGCTGACGATCGCCAGTAACAGAGCAGCTAATTGAAGTAAATCAAGACTTAAGATTTGGTTGTATAAATTTCTCCGAGCTAGGCGTTCAGAACGCTTTAGATGATTTCGGAGATATTTGGTTTCACTTTTAACAAGTGCCTTTAACCAATCAGGGAATTCATACTTGACCTGCCCATTGATTTCGCTGTCTAGAAAATTTCTAAGGCTGGCTCCCACAGCTTGACCAGCGTTGTAAGACGAATCTCTTACCCGATCTCGGAAGTATCGAGGATCATTGCGCTCGTCGGCGTGAGGGCGATCACGACGGGTTGTGGATAGGGCAGTCCCTTTTGAATCGTCGGGCGGCTTCTTGGCGGTATTTCTCCAGCTTCTAACCTTTGGCTCACCCGTTGTTTCATCCGTAGCTGAGCCTGGAGATGGGGGAGAATCAGTGCTTTCAGAATTCTCAGAATTAACTGATTCTCCCTTCTTACCTTTGGGTGTCTCGTTGTCCTTATTTCGCTTTACAAACCTCCCTTTTGCGTCCCGTGGTCTTTTTTTTCTCACTTGCTGATCCCTGTAATCTGTAATTCACTGGTTTGAATTTGCGTCGGTTCGGTAGTTTGTGGAGCAGCCTGGGGAGTAGGTCTAGATAAAACAAACTGCTGTCCAAAACTTCTCACATCTACCAGCCCTAAATGATTCAGGCAGTATGCTGCCACTGCGACAAATGCTGTACCCTTGACTAAATCAAGCATGATTACTGTCTCTCGATCGGTGCAGGTAAGGGAGATTGAACTTGAGAAGATGGAGCCGGAGCGGGTTGCAATCCGATAGCCGGAGGTTGTTGCACCGTGGGCTGAGTGATGCAGATTTCCCCGGTGCAAACTTCCTCCTTGATCTGAGAATTGTTGAATCCTAGAAGGGCACCAAAACCACCTTTAGTCACCTGTCCCAACCAGTTAAAGTCCATTGCAATCACGATCGCTTTGGAGCTTAGCCCACCGACCAAGATGGAGATAAAAGCCATTGCTCCCAGTGTCTTAAACAGTCCTTCCATTTTCCGTTTTCTCCTTTTTCCCCTTGGATTCTTTAATTAATTGATTAACGTAAACCGTTAGCGCTTGATACTGCCAACGCTCCCGGTTAATCGCTAACTCGTCTGACAATTTTCGTAGCGTTTGGTTTCCTCTTGCCCATAAAGCATCTATCTTAGAGGCGTTTTGAGTAATCCATTCTGCCTCCCGATCGCGTTCATCCTCCTTGACAAATCGAATATCAGACAGCTTTAGATAAGGGATGCCAACGGCTTTTATATAGCCGTTTTTAATCCTTGCTGTTGAGTTAACTTTAACGATCGCAGTCCTGGCGAACTTGCGAGGAACGCATCTATCCTCAATTCGTTGCCTAGATGTTTCCAGCTTTTCGACTGCGATATTGCCAGGGAGTTTAATGTTGGGAGCGGAAAGCACGTCCCCGCAAGCTATCCAATGCATTTGCTGAGTGGTATCGGAATCAACTCCCGATCGTCCCTTTTTAATGGTGTGAGAACCTAAAGAAACCTCAACTTGAAACTTCCTGCCCTCATCCTGGATTGATTCTATAAGATCATGAACTTTGTCCTCGTAGGTGTTAAAGTCTGCATCGTCACAAGGGACTCTGGCTAACTGCTTAAATGCCGCTTCAATTTCGTCAATCATCAGTTTTAATAAGGGACGATTGCGATCGCCCTTCTCAATGCGATCGTGAAACTCAGCATAAAAGAAGTCGATTTTATCAGTGACGATATTAATTAATGCCTTAGTCCGCGACACCTTAAAGCAGTACGATTTGCTTAAAAGAGCGTTGCCGCCAAACCACTCTGAATCGTCGCTTAAGTGTGGATCAAGAATGATCAGGATTGCATTAGGGTGAGCTTTCAAAGTGACGTAGGCTTCATAAGCCATGAGCATTGATTTCCCTGAACCTTTGCCACCAAAAATATATTTTGACTCCACCCAAAGATTAGGATTATTGAACCAGCTAATATCTTCTGTATCAGGTGGAATTAGATTTTTGAGTGAATCTG
>JAAUPA010000364.1 GCA_012034615.1 Leptolyngbyaceae cyanobacterium CSU_1_4
GCCCTGCCAAAATGGGGGACTTTGAAGGGTTCGGAAGTCCCCCATTTTGGGGGATTTAGGGGGCGAGAGAACGGTTAACTTAGATCAGTTCATACTTCGATTCAGCAACGCCAAAATTTAGAATTGTAAAATGGATCAAAAATCTATCTGAGAGATCAGTTACCCTGAGGTGTCAGTTACCCTGAAGAGTAAGTTGCCTTAAAGGGTCTGACTGCACTTTTCTACACCCTCTTGTCCCATGAAGATCCAACTTGAGCATCGGTTGTCTTCTTGCCCTCCTCAGTTGCGTTGCATTGCGTGTGGGCAAACTTTTACGGTCGGTCGAGTTCGCTCTTTGTTGGTCAATGATGAAGATCGGATTCAAGGAGATTTGTGCCCTAAGTGTATTCGGTTGCCCGCAGATGAAATTCGGTCGATTTTGGCAGAGCAGGTTTGGTTGATGTTAGAGCAGCCTCAGTTGTTTCAACACCAAGTTGAGTCGCCTGAAACTTTGGCGCTAGAGTTATTTGAAGTTGCGTTAGAAGAACTGGAGATGCCTAGCTTTTCCCAACGGTGGATGAAAACCCTTGAGAGTTGCTTGTTTTGGAATCGTGATAAAAACTCTGTGATGGCTAGGGCGATCGCCGCCTCGACTCAACCTCCTTGGCATCACAATTATTGACCCATGCTGATTAACTAATCTGGGCGCACTCCTTACAATCTTTGAAGTTGCGGTAATCTTTGTTTCCCAGCAAAGTCACTTAGCCTATCAATCGCTTGGAGTAGTAAGAGATACATAGATAAAGATTTAGAAAGACCAGTAGAATTTTTAAAAGTCATTAGCCTCACAGACTTTCTAGATTTCCTACCCAGTATTTTCCCGCAAGCAAGTTCATTAATAATCACTTAGTCATTCTGGTCAATCCTTGTCAATAACAGAGATCAGCTCGGTGATCTGTTTAAAACTCCTATGAAGCCAGAGCGGCTTTAGCCTGCTCCTAGACAGTTTCGGGTGTAGGACTGACTAGGGTGTGTTATTAGATATTCCTAAGATATTTCTAAATTGTGAGCGGAGTACAAAATCTTGGCATCTATTATTGGCGACGAAACGGACAATGTTCTGGTAGGAGGAGCCGATCCCGATACTCTCAACGGAGAGAGAGGCAATGATACGTTGGCGGGTGGTGCGGGTGGCGATCGCTTGGACGGGGGCGAGGGCAACGATCGCTTGGAGGGCGGTGCAGGCAACGACCAACTTTTTGGCGGTGCGGGTAATGACCAACTGTTGGGCGAAGCTGAGGATGACTGGCTTTATGGTGGCGAAGGTAATGACACCTTGAGCGGGGATGGCGGCAACGACCAACTTTTTGGTGAAGCTGACCCGGATACTCTGGACGGAGGCGCAGGGGATGACCTGCTGTACGGCGGGGAAGGGCGCGATCGCCTGGATGGCGGCACGGGGGACGACGAACTTTATGGAGAGGCTGGAGATGATGTGCTTTTGGGCGGCGCAGGTCACGATAAACTGCGGGGCAGCCTGGGCGACGACAGCCTTGATGGGGGTGAGGGTGACGATGATCTGGCGGGGGAGTTCGGCAAAGATATTTTGATCGGGGGTGGAGGCAAGGATCAGTTAAACGCTGGGGAAGGGGATGACACGGTTGAGGGTGGCGAGGGGGATGACGCTCTTTTTGGTGAGGTGGGTAATGATCTGATGGCGGGCGGCTTGGGTAACGATCGGTTGTTTGGGGCTGAGGGTGACGATAGCCTCAATGGGAACGAGGGCGACGATGAATTAAACGGGAATCAAGGCAACGACAGTCTGAATGGCGGCGCAGGAAATGACATTCTTCGCACGGGGGAGGGCAATGATACCGCAGAGGGTGGCGATGGCATTGATGAGCTGTATGGCGAAGCAGGAAATGACACGCTTTCAGGAGGAGCCGATGCTGACAAGCTATTTGGGAGCAACGGGTTTGATCTTCTCAATGGCGGTTCTGGAGCGGATGAATTGTATGGTGAGTTTGATAACGATGTCCTCAATGGGGATGCAGGCGACGATCGCCTCTATGGCGGTGAGGGTAACGATGCGCTGAGTGGGGGTGAGGGAGAAGACCAACTGTTTGCAGAGGTGGGAGACGATGGGCTGTTGGGTGGAAGTGGCGCTGATTTTCTATATGCCGGGGAAGGGAATGATGCGCTGGAGGGGGGCGGCGGCGATGATCTGGCGTTTGGCGAGGCGGGGGATGATGTTTTGCGGGGCGGGGCGGGGCGCGATCGCCTCAATGGGGGCGTTGGGACGGATACGATCTTGGGCGGCAGCGGCGATGATCTGCTGGTGGGCGGCGGCGGCGACGATATCTTAAGTGGAGGCGCAGGGAATGATCGTTTTCTCTACAGCACCGACATGGCTTTTGTTCTGGGGGATCTGGGGGTTGATACGCTCCAAGGGTTTCGTTCTGGCAAAGACCGGATTGTTTTAGATCAAACGACGTTTGCCAGTGTAACCAGCAAAGCTCAGAAAGGATTTAGTAAACCCAATGAGTTTGCGATCGTTCAGAGCAACCTTGCCGCGTCTCAAAGTCGGGCAGTGATTGTCTACAATGAGCGCAAGGGTAGCCTGTTTTATAATCCTAATAAAGGGCGTGTTGGGTTTGGTGAGGGCGGATTGTTTGTCACATTGGCGGGTAAGTCAGCGATCGCCGCCTCAGATTTTGTGATTCAGGCTTGACGCTCTTGCGGTTAAAACCATGGGGAATTCTGGGTTCATCGCAGCGGATTTAACCGTAATTTTAATGTCCAACTTCTGTCAACTCAATTACGTTTCCATCCGGATCGTGGGTGAACAAGGCAGCTCGACCGGATGCACTCATTTCTACGGTGCATCCGTGGGCAGTCAGATGGTTTTGGGCAGTTTCTAGATTTTCTACTCCTAGGGCAAGATGGGGATTTCGTCCCATTTTTTCAGGGTTTTGCAACGATGGCAGGAACGTTAAATCTTCAATGAGATGAACCTGAACAGCTCCTACTTGATACCACGCTCCTGGATATTTGAGAATGCGATCGACTTTCTTTAAACCCAACACAGTGCCGTAGAAATACTCTGCCTGTTCAAGATGCGCCACTAGGATCGCGGTGTGGAGATATTGGGTAATTTGCATGGCTCAATACAATAGGTTTAATCCAGTTTTAATACAAAAATGCTTTAGAAAAACGGCGTTGCTGAAGGGCGATCGCTTTCATTGTAGAGCATGTTTGAAAAGTATAGATTGTGAGACCCAAGCCGCCCCCTAAATCCCAAATGGGACTTCCGTACGCAGTTCTGTTCTTCAAAGTCCCCCCATTTTGGGGGATTTAGGGGGCGGTTTCACCGGGGGCGTAGCTGGATTCAACAACTTGTGTGTACACAGTAGCCCG
>JAAUPA010000062.1 GCA_012034615.1 Leptolyngbyaceae cyanobacterium CSU_1_4
CACCCATCCACCCATCCACCCATCTACCCATCTACCCATCCACCCATCCACCCATTCCTCCTCACCTCTCATTTCATCCTTGATAGGCTACTAGGCTTGTGGCTGTGGAATTGCGACATCAATAGTTGTCACTTCGGCACTGGGGCTAAGAGTGGTCAGGGCTGGATTGATCTCTTGGGCATTGCCCACAACTAGGGTCACGATGTTTTCGGGCTTGAGATGGGTTTGGGCGGCTTTTTGAATTTGGGCTGTGGTGGTGGCTGCAACTTGCTTTTGATATTGAAAGATGAAGTCTTGAGGATAGTCGTAGTAGGCGTAGCGCATCACCCGGGAAAGGGTTTGGCTGGGGGTGGCGAAGCTGAAAATGAAGGAGTTAATGACTGAGTCTTTGGCGCGGGTTAGCTCTGAAGCGGTAATGGGCGCAGTGCGAACTTTTGCAGTTCGGCAAGAGTGGATTTGATGAAGGGCACAGTGGCATCAGAGCGGGTTTGCCCGCCGCCAATGAATACGCCGGGATAGTCGAACCGAGCCGACCAATAAGCGTAGACGCTGTAGGCTAAGCCTTGGCGCGATCGCACTTCGTTGACCAGTCTGCCGCCGAAGCCATTCATCACTTCGTTGAGAACGGATAGTGCGGCATAGTCTGGGTCGCTGAGCTTGCCGCCGATGTGACCTATGAGCACGTTGCTCTGGGTGAGTTGGGGCTGATCGATTAAAAAGATGCCGCCTTGTTTAGCTTGGGCGACAGCGGGCAGGCGGCTTCGATCTTGAAAAGCAGCGGCATTAGGGTCGGGTTGCCAATCGCCTAACTGGGACTCGATCAGCGATCGCATTTTTGCAGGTTCAAAATCACCCACAATGCCCAGTAGCATATTGTTGGGGTGATAGTAGGTTTTGTAAAAATCGACAATATCCTTGCGCTCAATATTGTCTAGCGTCGTGTATTCAACGGTGCGAGCATAGGGGCTCTCGGCTCCATAAATTAGCTTTTGAAACTCGCGGTTGGCAATATCGGCGGGATTATCGTTGCGCCGAGCGATGCCGCCTCTAGTTTGATTTTTAGAGAAGTCAACTTTTTCTTGAGGGAAGGCGGGTTGACGCAATACTTCTGCAAACAAGCCAAATACTTCATCCAAATCTTCAGTGAGGGCGCTAAAGCCAGCGCTGCCGGAATCGGTGCCAATGCCCGATTCGACTGAGGCAGCCCGTTGTTCGAGAATTTGATTGAGGACATCGGGCGGATGTTGGAGGGTGCCGCCGCTGCGCATCACTTCGCCTACAATGCTGGCTAAACCGACTTGGGTATCAGGTTCGAGGCGATCGCCCGTATACACCGTCACTGAACCGCCCACCAAAGGCAGCTCATGATCTTCCATGAGGTAAACCTTCATCCCATTTTTCAGCTCAAAGCGCGTAAAGTCAGGCACTGTGATTTCGGGTGCAGGGGAAAATTTGAGATCGGTGTAATGGAGCGGGGTAACGGCAAGGGCGGGGGAACGACCGAAGACCGTGAGGACTAAGGTGAGGACTGCTAATCCTAGGATCACGGGCTTGGCAAATCTTCGACTAAGAGACAATTTCATGGTCATTTAAGTTTCAACTTCTTTTTTCTAAATCCCGAATACTCTAAATCCCGAAGGCTTACTCAGCGGACAACAATTTGCCAACAGTCAAATTTTTCGGCTGGAACGTCTCTTGCGCCACTCGCTGGACATCTTCAGCCGTGACTGCCTCGATCGCCTTTAAGTCTTCAAATAGGTTACGCCAGGTGCCCGTTTTAGCTTCGTATTCGGGCAAAAGGCTCGCCATGCCTTGATTAGAGGCAAGGTTGCGCAATAAGCCCGCTCTAGATTGGGTTTTAACGCGATCGAGTTCTTCGGCAGAAACAGGTTCGGTTTTGAGCCGTTGAATTTCGCTATCCAGGGCGGCGGCAACTTCTTCAACGGTACGACCCGGAGCCGTGAGCGCGTAGAGCAGCATTAAATTGGAATAGCGATCGCCAGGAAAGGTAGCGTCAACGTTAATACTAAGGGCGAGTTGCTGCTCTTCCACCAAAGATTTGTAGAGGCGAGAGGTACGTCCATCTGTTAACAAGCTGCTAATCATGGAATAAATGGGACTATCGGGGTTGGTAATCGCCGGACGCTGATAGCCTTCCAGATACCAGGGCTGAGTTTGGAGCTTGACCATCACTTCTCTGGGCGCGGTCTGAGCCGGAGCGTTGACTGTCAATTCAGGCGCACTAGGGCGGGCTTTGAAACGTCCAAAATAGGCTTCTGCCAGTTGCTTAACCTGCTTAGGATCAACATCGCCAACGACGGCTGCAATGATGTTATCGGGAGTGTAATAGGTCTGGTACAACTTCTGAACGTCTTCACGAGACATATTTTGCAGGTCTTCTGCTGAACCAATCACGGGGCGACCGTAGGGATGTCCTGGCAACGCAGTTTCGAGGAATTCTTCAATCATTTTGCCGATCGGCGAGTTATCAGTTCTCATCCGCCGCTCTTCTAAAATCACATCTTTTTCTTCATGAAACTCCCGAAAAACGGGGTCTAAAAACCGTTCAGATTCCAGGGACATCCACAGCTCGAGCTTATTGGCAGGGAAACTGTAGAAGTAGCGGGTGGCATCGGCTGAGGTGGTGGCGTTGAGTCCTACGCCGCCTGCTTGTTCCACAATTTGTCCATATTTGTTTTGTTCAACATACTGAGCAGCTTCAGCTCTAGCCGCATTGAAGGCAGTTTGGAGGCGGGTCACTTCTGCGGTGTTTCCGGTAGCTTTAGCGGCTTGGAGTTGAGTAAACAGTTTGTCAATTTGATCGAGGATGACTTTCTCGGCTTTGTAGTTGGTGGTGCCGATGCGTTGGGTGCCTTTGAAGGCGAGGTGCTCTAGAAAGTGAGCGGCTCCGGTTTTGCCTTCGGCTTCATAGGCTGCGCCAATATTGACATAGGTCATTAAAGAGATGACAGGTGCTTGATGGCGTTCCATGACGATGAACTTCATGCCATTAGCAAGGGTAAATTCTGATATCTTGTCAATCACGCCGTCGAGGTAGGGCTGAATATTGGCGGGTTGACGATCGCCAGCCTGTTCTTTAACATCCTGTTCTTTGACAGAGTTAGCAGGGACAGAGTTAGTAGGTTGGGCAAAGGCAGCAGAGGGAACTCCGAACAGCAGAACGATCGCCAAGATTGCGATCGCCGTTTGCCGCTGAAGCTTATTCAAAAAAGACGAACGCATAGAAACCTGACTAGAGCAACACAATTTATCCAGGATAAATGAATTCCGGCTCTATTGCCTTTAGTAGATGCTTAGAGAACTCGTCACTTAGCGCTCGTCCCACTCTTGGGCTGCATCGGCGATCGCTTGATCAACCGTTTTTTCGTCCAACATTGCCGCTTGCAGATTGTCGTAGATGATTTTTTGCAACTCCTTAATATCTTTGTTGGCAGGTAGTAGTACCTCGGCATCCTGCATTTGTTTAGCGCTAATGATCCGAGCCTTGTCTAAAGGAGCCTTGGCAGCCGCAGTAAAGTGAGCATCGGCAAGAGCGGCAGTGGTGGAGGGTAAAACGTTTGCGGCTTTGGCAAAGGTCAGTTGGTTGGCGTTATTGGTGACGAAGAGGGCGAACTTAAGAGACGCATCGGGTTGATCGGTGCTGCGAGGGATGACCAGATTCATGACCGCGACGTTCTTTTTAGCGGTGTCGCCGGAGATTTGAGGAGAAGTGGCAGAGACTTTGGCGATCGCCGGAGCGTTAGTTTCAATGGTTTTGAGGAACTGCGGTCCTGAAGTCAAAATTGCCGTTTCGCCTGCTTGATAGAGTTCGATCGCCCTTCGATGTCCTTGGGTTAGCGCCTCTTTAGGCAAAAGTCCTTGCTTGTAAAGATCTGTCCAATACTGAAACACAGCTTTTCCGGCAGGAGTATTAAACGCTGCTTTGCCTTGGGCATCGAGCAGCGGCACACCCATTTGCACAAACGACTGAAGTGTCTCCGCCGAATCTTCAGGGACAAACGTCGTAAAGAAAGCATACTTTCCAGTTTTATCTTTGACTTGCTTAGCGACCTGCGCCAGTTCATCGTAGGTTTTGGGCACTGCTACCCCCGCTTTTTTCAGCAAATCCTGGTTATAAATAGTCACGCTAGTGGTGAGATACCAGGGCAGCCCAAACGCCTTGCCATCTAGGGTGCCAGCTTGCCAAATTTTGGGCAAATATTGCGATCGCTCTGGCTCAGAAATGCGGCTGTTGAGATCCATCCAGGCATTGCGCCCTGCCAGTTGAGCGGCAAAATCGGGGTTGAGGTTTACCACATCCGGGGCAGTTCCGGCTGACGTTGCCGTCAGGATTTTGCTCTGCATATCTGCCCAAGGCACATCGACCCACCGAACTTTTGTCCCAGGATTTTCTTGCTCAAACTGGGCAATTAGTGAGTGAAATAGTCAGTGAATTGAGGCTGGAGTTGCATCGTCCAAAACTCAACTTCTGCTGAACCATTCGCTGCTTTCTCAGTACTGCCCGTGCTGCTAGTTGAGGCGGAAGGGCTGCAACTACTAATAATCCAGCTTGTCAACAGTCCTAGCAAGGCAAGCGTTCCTAACTTTTTCCAGGTTCTTATCTGCATAGTCGGTTTCTGATGTCTCCACCCCAATTTACCTCAGCCAATGATCTTTACGGCATCGGCGGCGGCTTTTGCCCGCTCTCTCGCTTCTTCGATTGTCGAACCCAACGCCAGCGCCACACCCATCCGACGATTTTTGTGACTGCTGGGTTTGCCAAATAGCCTCAGCTTGCTAGTAGGAATTTGGAGAGCTTGATCAATGCCTGTAAACTGGGGGCGATCGCTCACTTCAGTTGCCAAAATTACTGCCGATGCACCAGGGCTAACCAGATCGATCGCGCCAATGGGTAAACCCGCGATCGCCCTCACATGCAGTTCAAACTCAGACATAGATTGGCTCACCATCGTTACCATCCCCGTATCATGGGGTCGAGGGCTAACCTCGCTAAAGTAAACCGTCTCACCCTGAATAAACAGTTCCACGCCAAACAAGCCCCAACCGCCCAAAGCCTCAGTAATCTTGCTGCTCACCTCCTGGCATTGCCGCAACACATCCGGCGCAAGCGGGCAAGGTTGCCAAGACTCCCGATAATCTCCGCTAATTTGAACATGACCAATCGGCGGACAAAAATGAGTGCCATCGATCGCCCTCACCGTCAGCAGCGTAATCTCTGTATCAAAATTCACGAATCCTTCTACAATCACCTTGGCATTCTTCGTTCGTCCCCCCGACTGAGAATAATTCCATGCCGTCTGAATCTCTGCCTCAGTACGAACAGTGCTTTGACCTTTCCCCGAAGAACTCATGACAGGCTTCACCACGCAGGGCAAACCCAAAGCCGCGATCGCCCCCCGATACTCTGTCTCTGTTTCCGCAAACCGATAAGGCGAAGTTCTTAACCCCAACTCCTCAGCCGCCAACCGCCGAATGCCCTCTCGTTCATGGTTAAAAACGTCGCTTTGGCAGTAGGCACCACTCGCCAGCCCTCAAGCTCAAGCTCCATCAGGGTATGAGTGGCGATCGCCTCAATTTCCGGCACAATCAGGTTAGGGCGCTCCTGTTCAATCAACGCCCTTAGTTTTGTCCCATCTAACATATCGACAACGTGCGATCGGTGCGCCATCTGCATCGCCGGAGCATTGACATAGGAATCAACCGCAATCACTTCGATTCCTAGCCGCATGGCTTCGATCGCCACTTCACGCCCCAGTTCGCCTGAACCAAGCAGCATTAAACGTTGAGCTTGTTCTTGTAAGGGGGTGCCCCAAGGGGACAAGGTTTGCAGCAAAGGAAGATTCATAAAATTAGGATATCTAGGGAACTTCAGACGGCATCTCTTGGGAGTCTCTCACAGATTCCATCACAGTCTCCATGGGTTCTAATGGCGCTTCTATTAACCCTTCCAGGGAAAGTTCCGACTCTTTGCGCTTAGAAAAACCCCAAGTGAATAGAATGGCGATCGCCGCAATCATCATCCATTGCGGCGGCACATAGCTATCATTCACCACCTTTAGCAACAGCCTTGCGCCCACCAATCCCACGGTCACAAAACCCGCATCTTCCAAATGCTCAAACTCACTCAACCATTGGATAAACAAACCCGCCATAAACCGCAGCGCCACCACCCCCATCAGTCCGCCCGTCAGCACTAGCCAAGTTTGGTCTGAAACCGCGATCGCCGTCGTCACGCTATCTAGAGAAAACGCCAAATCCGTCACCGCAATCATGGGAATGGCTTGCCACAACGACGTGAAACGAGGTCCATGATGATGCGCCTCACCTTCCTCGTCTTTCCCATTAGACGTAAAGTACTGGAACACCAGCCACAGTAAATAAGCTGCTCCCGCTAACTCAAACTGCCAAAAGCGAATGACCCAACTTGCTGTCAAAATTAACCCAACGCGCAGCACAAAGGCACACACTAAGCCAAAATTCAGGGCACGACGCTGCAACACAGCCCCCTCTAAGCCTTGGGCAATGGCAGCTAGGGCGATCGCATTATCTGCCGACAGCACCGCTTCCAACGCCACTAACACAGGCAACAATGCCAGCGAGTCGCGCAACTCTGAAGATGAACTTAATAGATCGAACATGCCTGGGCGATATCCTAAATTTGAATTTTATAGAGATGTAAGGTCGTGAGGTGTCGAATGAGCCACACAGTTCTTAGAATAGAGCATGGGCAAAGATGCTGCTTGTGGGCATCAATTCCCTCGTATTAATTCTGACTCCGTATTGAATCCCTTGCAATCTTCCCCGCCCCCTCTCCCGTCCCTTCTGGCTCGTTTCCGAGCCAGCTATCCAACAGGTAGCCTGATTTCTGAATTTTTTAACGGTGCATGATGGCAACTATGCGATTCGTGCCTTGGTTCAAGTGGGCGGTCTCGCCCTTGCATCTGGCATGGCAGCCCATCCTAACCTAGAAATTGCCGAAGACCAAGCTAAGGCGCGGGCTTTAGAGGCGCTAGGGTTGCCCCCTTGACCCCTCAGCCGTCCTCTTACCCGTTGTCCTCATGGGATAGTTACAGTAATGTTCCTGTCGATCCTCCTCCCATTGCTCCGCCAAAGCGACCTAGTTTAGAGCATCCTACTTCTCCAGCCCTCGATCCACTTCCGCCCCTGCCAGAGCCGATCGCCCCTGATTCCCCACCAGCAAAAATCCTGGAGCTCGTGCCCCAACGGCTAGAAAGCCTTGAAGCAGACAAAGCGATTAAGCCCAAAAAAGATCACGATGACGGGTCTTTACTGGGCGAAGAAACCCAAGATCGCTCTGACGAGATTGCCCGGATTGGCGTAGAAATGAAGCGCTTGGGCTGGACTACCATTCAAGGACGAGAGTACCTCAAGCAACGCTACGGAAAGCGATCGCGCCAAGAACTCAACGACTCAGAACTCCTAGATTTTCTGGCTTATCTAGAAAATCAACCCGCGCCCTCTTGAGCCTCCTCTTCTAGACAACAGAAGAGGAGGAACCCAAGGACTTAGACAATTTAGACTGCGATCGCCGCTGGACGACTGCCCACAGCCCGCCGATCAATCACCTGATCAACCAAGCCATACTCCATTGCCTCATGAGCAGACATAAAAAAGTCTCGCTCAGTATCTTGCTCAATCTTCTCGATCGGCTGCCCCGTCGTCCGAGCCAGCGTATCGTTCAACTGCTTCTTCAGATACAAAATTTCGCGCGCCTGAATTTCAATATCCGTCGCTTGCCCCTGCGCCCCACCCGAAGGCTGGTGAATCATAATGCGCGAGTGAGGTAAGCTCATGCGCTTGCCCTTCGTGCCTGCACTGAGCAAGAAAGAACCCATGCTGGCAGCCAAGCCCACACAGATTGTGCAAACATCAGGACGAATTTGGTTCATCGTGTCAAAAATGCCCAAACCTGCTGACACTGACCCACCGGGAGAATTGATGTAGATATAAATGTCCTTCTCAGGATCTTCTGCGTCTAAGAACAGCATTTGCGCCACGACCAAATTTGCCAAATCTGCATCAATGGCTTGCCCCAAGAAAATAATCCGTTCTCGTAGAAGCCGAGAATAAATGTCGAAGGCTCTTTCGCCGCGACCAGATTGTTCAATAACGGTAGGAATCATGGACAGTATCTCTGCAATATGGTTCTCCCCATTTTAACGACTTAGGGGCAGAGAAATAGAGGGCTGAAATAGGGGGGGGAATCGGTAGGGATCTCCGTACTTCCTACTGTTTCTTGGCTTCGAGGATTTGGAAGTTGTTGAATATACCCACCGTTTTGAAGTGGTAAGAGGGCACCAAATTATCTAAAAATGAGGGCAGCAATTGTCCTACCGACAAGTTTGTCTGATAAAAGCTCACAATCCCATAATTCTGACGTTGAGTATTAGCAGAAATGAGTTCTTTAATCTCAGACTGATTCTCGTTTAATAACTGGTTGCATCCATTCTTCAAGAGTTCTCCTGCATTGGCGCAAGTGTTGTCGCGGAGATAGGCTGAGAGTTGTTGCGCGGCATACTCTTCGTAACTGGCTTGACTAGGATTGGTGACCGCCATCGCTACTCCCAAACCGACTACTACCATGCTTACTAGATAAAGACCCGTTTTCATATTGCGTTAAATCAATAGTTTTGTTTCCTACCCTACTGGATACAGAGGGCGATCGCCTGCTTTCGGTGACGTTTGGTAACCATTGGCGAAAATTTGAAGCTTGAATAGCCCCAACTTGTGTAAGTAATGCTATATTAATTGACGGTATGGCGAGCGTAGCCAAGTGGTTAAGGCAGAGGTTTGTGGTACCTCCATCCCGCGGGTTCGATCCCCGTCGTTCGCCCTCTTCATGGGTTGGCTAAAAAGCCTTCCCTAAATTATTTCAACCCTTACCTGGTCATACATCGCAGTCACCCCTGCCTCGACCTGGAGTTTTACCCTTGCTGAAAACATCGGGCTTTCATCTTCCACCTTGCCGATCGCACGAATTAATTCCCAGTCGCCGCTGCCAGAGTGACGGGCGATCGCAAAATCACGCCAAGTCTGAGTACTTTGTAGCCGCAGCGTTGCGCCCGGTCGGTCTGCCTTGACCCAGCATTCCACTTGATAAAGCGTGTGTCCCTCAGCCATAAATTCTTGGCTAATCCAAGTGAGATGTGTCGCATTGACCCGCAACCCGATCGCCCCATTCCGGCTGGCTGTGGAATCGGCAAGCACTTGTCCATCGCCATCAATTCGCCAAGCTGCGGGTTGGGAGGGTGAGAGCCATTGCTCAAAATTGGCGTTGACGAGGGGGAGCGATCGTCCATTATCCCGACTGAGTTGCGTTAAAACGTTCCGCGTAATTTGAGAAACTGGGCTATCCGAATCTTGCAATCCCCTTGCCCATTCAACAGTGCCGGATGTGAAAACGGTTCCTTTGTTGCGATAAATCCCCATCGTTGCCATGCCTGCCTGCCCTAGCCCGATGCCCCAATCTTTCAGCGCAGCAAAAGCAAGAACAATAAAGTTTCGAGGGGTGCCGTTAACTCCTGTCACCACTGGAACGCCTCGAATCTCACGGAACTCCGCTGCGTCGGTTTCGTAGCCAATAATATTTTCGGCAGCACCAAATCCAGCATCATACTCTAGCCCAGTGCCTTCAAAAACCCAGTGTTGCGGGAATCGAACTCGATAATCTACGGCAGGGCGATCGCCATTTTCACCGCTCCAAAAAGCGCCTTGGGCAAAGCTCACACCTGTCATTTGTTCTTCGGGACGGTTGACGGGTTGATCGCGCCACCGAACAGTTGTGCGGGTGCGATCGCGTACTGGATCTTGGCTGGCATCGCGGTAACAAACTAACGTGCGATTACTCTGTTCTAGTCGTGCTTGCCACCAACAGATATTGCCTCCGAAGAACGCGACATTACCGCCTTGAGCAATGAAGGCTTCAACGCGATCGCGCATTTCTTTTGACCAGTATTCATCGTGTCCAATGCTGAGGAAAAGTGTATAGTCGTTTAATAAATTAGGTTCGGCGTGTAAGTCCACATTGGTGCAGTAATCTACAGCGAAGCCATTAGACTCAACCCAACGGACAAAATGAATGTCCCATTGGATGAAGAAATTTGATTCAGGATTCAGCGGGCGATCGAACGAAACTTCACGGGCTTGAACTTGCTCGGTGGAATTATAGCTGTAGAGGCTTTTACCGCCCCAGTTGTTATAGGCTTGATAGGTATTGATTGCTAATTGCAATAGAATTTTAGAACGACTAGGACGAGCAAATTTTACTACAAATAATACATCAGTAGTTACTTCTAAGCTGCTGATAAAACGAGCGATGTAAACGCCACTTGTCCAGGTGCTAGGAACGACAAATTCATAAGCAGGTGACCACCTACAACCGACTTCGTAAGCATTGATAGGTGTGTCGTAATTACTGGCGATCGCCTCAGCCTGATGCACCAAAACTTCGGTTTCCCCTTGGCGATAAATCTCAATATGAACATTAAAGTGTCCAGGCTCGGCGCGGACATGGAGCGCTAGAAACTCACCAGGATAAACGGATACAGTAGATGCATAGGCTTCGATCGGATTCACAATCCTGCCTCTTTAAGAATAGAGATTTGAGTGTGATTATCTGAAGTCAACCAAAGGAAAGCGAGTCCCCCAACGGGTAATCTTTAAAGCAAAAAGGGCAACCCAATGGTCGCCCCCAGTTTCTATGAAGCCTAAAAGCCTTAAGCTCCGACAGCTTCCTTGGCGGCGTACAAAACCTCGGCAGTAATTTTCTCAACGCCTCGTTCCCGAGCAAACTTCTCGGTGTTGCGCTTCACCTTGCCTCGGACAAATCCCGGAATTTTGTTCAGCTCTGCCAAACCATCTTTGCTCCAACCTAGGTCAGAGTCAGCAGAAATACCCTTAGTAATGCCTTCTTTTGTATCGTGACCACCGAAGATTTCTAGGAGATGATCTTCCATGCCCAGAGTAAAGGAGTTGTAGACTAAATCAGCAATTTGGTTAGTGCCCTCGTAACCCATAAATGGCTTGTAGCCGATGGGGAAGTTTTGAATGTGGATGGGGGCGGCAATGACACCGCAGGGAATATCCAGGCGCTTACCGACGTGGCGCTCCATTTGGGTGCCAAAGATCGCGGAGGGTTCTAGACGGGCGATCGCATCGCCAATTTCTCCGTTATCCTCGCTAATCAACACATCATCACAATAGCCGCTCACCTGCTCTCTAAACCAGTCAGAATCATACTTGCAGTAAGTTCCAGCCAGCACCACCTTAATTCCCATTTCCCGCGCCAAAATCTTAGTCATGGCAGCGGCATGGGTGTTGTCGCCAAACACCACGGCTTTTTTGCCCGTCAAGTTTTGGCAGTCGATCGAGCGAGAAAACCAAGCGGCTTGGGAGACATACAAAGTCTGCTCATCAATGTAGCCCTCATAATCTACCGCCGCGCCCTGCTCGTTCAAAACCTGCTGAATCTTGCGAATACAGCGGGCAGTTTCGACCACACCCATCGGGGTGATATCGACATAGGGCGTGTTGAACTGCTCTTGCAAATATTGAGCAGTCGTCAAACCTAGTTCGCGGTAAGGCAGCAGGTTAAACCAGGCGCGGGACATATTTTTGATGTCGTAAACTGAAGCTCCTTCAGGAATCACCGCATTCACTTCAATGCCCAAATCTGCCATCATCCGCTTCAGTTCGGTACAGTCGTGGTGATTGTGGAATGCCAGAGTAGAAATGCCGATGATGTTGACTGAGGGCTTTTCAGTTTTGCCTTCAGGGAGTTCGTTGCGCTTGCGGGCTTTTTCGGTGTAATAATGAACGACTTGTTGCAGAGTGCGATCGGCGGCTTGCAATTCGTTGTAGCGGTAGTGGTTAACATCTGCCAGAATTACATCGCCTTTGGATTCAACCTGGGCACGATTGACGAAGTTCTGCAAATCTTCTTGCAAAATGCTGGAGGTGCAGGTGGGGGTAAGCACAATTAAATCGGGGTGTTCTTCGGCATCTTTGCGGGTGATGTTGTCCACCACTTTTTCTTGAGAACCGCGCGCCAGAACGTTGCGATCGACGACGCTGGTGGTCACAGGGGTGAAGTTGCGCTCGCGTTCTAGCATGGAGCGCATGACGTTGAAGTAGTCGTCACCCAAGGGCGCGTGCATGATGGCGTGGACGTTCTTGAAGGAGGTGGCAATGCGAAGGGTGCCAATGTGGGCGGGACCCGCATACATCCAGTAAGCCAATTTCATAAAAACGATCTCCGTTATGCTGAGTTTAGGTGCGCCGAGCACGACTTGAAGGAGCGAGGGCGGCAAGTTTGAGGCTGTTTCTGATTGTCTCAGAGATGGAGCGTTTGAAAATGGGGATGTAAAGGGGAAATAGGAAGGGGCGATCGCTCTATCTCTTGCTCTACAAGGCTTAGAGAGGGATCTGGGCGGGGCGATCGTTAAACAATTCTCAATAACTCTTAATGAGGTAAGTCGTGCAGGGTTTGAAGCTCTTTGGTTATGGGTTTGGTTGTGGGTTTGGTTGTGGGTCAATGCCAGTCTGCTTTCAGGCGTTTGGCACGCATACCGCCGTGGGCAGACTTCTCCTGCGTTAATAAATTCACCGCCAGATGCCGAATCACCCCTAAGTTTTCCCCACAATAGCCCTGATTGGCACGAGCTTGGTCTTCTCGAAATCCCACCTCTAAAATCCAATGCAAAAGTTCTGGAATCGCTGTAATTTCATTCCAGTTCTCCTTCACTTTTCGCTGTCCTAGCACCACTCGATTCTGACTCGCCCAGGCGCTCACCCTGTGAATCCTCCCGTGTTTACCACCACCCGAGCAACAAATGCTCAAGGCTGGGCTGAGCAGGCGGGTCATTGAGCGCACTGAAGTGTTCTTTGAGCAGAATAATCGCGGCATCAATCATCACAGAACGCTTCTTGAAATCAGGTAGGCTCTGGATTCTACGCTCTCTTCTCACTAGCTCCAACCCCTGTCACTCAATTGTTAAGAAACGTATGCGTTTGCCCTAGGAGAAACCCCCAGAATCGTGCAAGATTAGATAGAGAGCCTTCAACCTGTGCGATCGCCATTATGCCTAAGCGTTCCTCCCCAAAACCTTCGCCCCGCCGCAACTCAAAGCCGACCCCTTCTCGGCAAGTCAAAGACGAGCGATGGCAACAGCAGCAATGGATTGAATTATTTTCAGAAGTTACGTTCAAAATTCGGCAATCGCTACAGTTGAAGGAAATTTTGCGAGCAACGGTCACTGAAGTGCAACGGATTTTGCAAGCCGATCGCGTGTTGATTTATCAGGTTTTTGCTGATGGTACGGGCAAAGCCATTAGTGAGGCGGTTCTACCAGACTATACTGCAATTTTAGACCTAGAATTTCCTGAAGAAGTTTTTCCCGAAGACTATCAAAAGCTGTATTCAGAAGGACGGGTGCGGCGATCGCCAATGTCCATGATCCATCTGAGGGCTTAGCCGACTGTTTAATTGAATTTATTGACCAGTTTGAGATTAAGGCAAAGCTAATTGTGCCAATTCTGCAAACGCCTCATGCGCCCAGTGAAGCCCATCACCCCAAGCTATGGGGTTTATTAATTGCCCATCACTGCGATCGCCCTCGGCAATGGGGCGAATTTGAGTTACAGCTTATGCAACAACTAGCGAACCAGATTAGCATCGCCCTGGCTCAAGCACAATTACTCGAAAATCTAGAAGAAATGGTCGAAATTCGTACCACTGAACTCAAAGATGTTAACCACAATTTGCAACAAGAAATTAACGATCGAATGCAGGCAGAAGAAGCTCTGCGTCGCAGTGAGGAGCAGCTCCGCCTGGTGACCAATGCCCTACCGGTGTTGATTGCCTACGTCGATGCTCATCAGCATTATCAGTTCAACAATCAAGCCTACGAAGATTGGCTGGGACAATCGCCTGCCACTATTTATGGGAGTCATCTTCAGGAGGTGTGGGGCGCAGAATGCTATCAACGAATGCAAGCTCATGTGGAGGCGGCATTGTCGGGACGGGTCGTCACGTACGAAAATGAAATCGTGCTGAAAGGCGATCGCCCGTGTTCCATCAGCATGACCTATATTCCTCACATGAACGAGCAGAACATTGTACAAGGATTTTTTGCCCTAGCGAGTGATATTAGCGATCGCAAAGCCATTGAACGCATGAAGGACGAATTTATTTCAGCGTTAGCCACGAGCTGCGCACGCCCCTCACCTCCCTTCACAGCGCCCTCAAAATCTTAACGACCGGCCGGCTCGGAATCCTGTCATCTGATGGACAGCAAATGCTAGAAATTGCCGATGAGAATACCGAACGATTAGTTCGTCTTGTGAATAATGTTCTAGATTTGCAACGAATCGAAGCAGGTGAAGTGACAATGGAAAAACATGCTTGTAACGCCACTGATTTAATGGTGCAAGCAACCGAAGCAATGCAGCCCATGGCACAACAGCATGAAGTTAAATTTTCAACCCAGCCTGCTCCTATTCAACTCTGGGTAGACTCAGATTATATCGTCCAAGCGCTCACCAATTTACTCAGCAATGCTATTAAATTTTCACCAGAAGGAGGAACAGTATGGCTAACGGTTATAAAACATCATTCTGAAGCACTCTTTCAAGTCCGAGACCAAGGACAAGGAATTCCAGCAAACAAGCTAGAAAGCATCTTTGGAAGATTTCATCAGGTCGATTCTTCCGATTCTCGTAAAAAAGGAGGCACCGGACTGGGGCTGGCAATCTGTCGTAAGATTATTGAACAGCATAATGGCAAAATATGGGCAGAAAGCGCCTTAGGGCAGGGAAGTGTTTTTTCTTTCACTTTGCCCGTTCAAGACTGACTCCCAGGATTAATCTTAGATCCGACAAGAGACAAAGCTCTATGGTGACCAAACGGGTATTAATTATTGACGACGAAGAAACTATTCAAACTGTTGTGCAATTTGGTATTCGGATGCGGGCAGGCTGGCAGGTTCTCACGGCGAGTTCGGGAGTGCAAGGCATTCAAACTGCCCAAGCCGAACAACCCGACGTTATTTTACTAGACGTGATGATGCCCGAAATGGATGGCATTGAAACTTTTAAAAACCTTCAGTCCTATCCTGAAACCGAACAGATTCCGGTGATTTTTCTGACGGCTAAAGCCCAAACTGCTGAGAAACGACAGTTTCATGAGTTGGGGGTGAGTGGAGTGATTACTAAGCCTTTTAATTCTCTGGATTTGCCAGAGCAAATTGCAAAAATTCTGCGCTGGTCATTGCCATCGTGAAAATTTTACTTGTGGATGATGATGATTTTTAGGCGACCTCCTGATCCGAAGTCTCGCCACCTATCATTATGTGGTGGATACGGTCAAGGATGGAGAAATGGGTTGGACTTATGGCTCTACCTTTAACTATGACCTGATTGTGCTAGATATTATGTTGCCGAAGCTAGATGGCATTAGCCTCTGTCGGCGGTTTCGGGCAGAAGGATACACGACTCCGATTTTGTTACTAACGGCACAAGATACGAGCACCGCAAAGGTGAATGGATTGGATGCGGGCGCGGATGATTATGTGGTTAAACCCTTTGATGTGGCGGAGTTAAGTGCGCGGATTCGGGCATTGCTTCGACGCAGTAGCGTGAGTCCGTTGCCGTTGCTGACTTGGGGCGATTTGCTGCTCAATCCTAGCTCTTGTGAGGTGACGTATAATGGTCAACCGCTGACCCTGACCACGAAGGAGTATGAACTGTTAGAACTGTTTATGCGCGAGAGTCAGCATGTTTTTAGTACGGATGAAATTTTGGGGCGGCTTTGGTCTTCAGAAGAGTTTCCGTCGGAGGCGACGGTTCGATCGCATATTCGCCGAGTCCGTCATAAGCTGCTGACGGCGGGTGCTCCTCCAGATTTTATTGCCACAGTTCACGGTCGTGGCTATTTCCTGAAGGCAGGAGCTGAGGCGCAGCATAGCACCACTCTTTCCGGCACTCCTTTCGGCACTCCTTTCGGCACTCCTCCTGAGTGTCGCGAGATTTCTGCAAGGGATCGTTTTGAAACCTCGGCCCCCGATCGCCATACTGCTGCCCAAGCGGAGTACCTGACATTTCTCAACGAAACTTGGCTCACCCAAAAAGCCAAAATTCTCAACCAATTAACCATTTTTGAGCAGGCGATCGCCGTTATCCCCAGGGCAAAATTCCTCCACCCTTACAAGCAAAAGCCCACCACGCCGCCCACCAACTGGCAGGCACTCTAGGCACCTTTGGGCTGTCTCAAGCCATGGCGATCGCTCGTCAACTCGAACAAAGCTTTGCTCCTGCGAGTTCTCAACCCAGCATGAGCGATCTGATGACCCTGCTCAGTGCCCTTCAGCAAGAGCTGCAAAATCGGCACACGATCGACAATTTTCAGGAAATCTCTTTGAGTTGCCCCCAAGCAGCCCCTGTACCCTTGTCCGCAGAGCAAGACATTTCTGAAGAAAACACCAAAGTGATGATTGTCGATGATGATCAACATTGGCTAAAAACTTTGCCTAACCTGCTTCAACCCTGGGGTTTCAAAATCACCACCTTAGCAGAACCTCAGCAATTCTGGACCGTGCTGCAAGCCGTCACTCCAGACCTTTTGGTACTAGATATCAACATGCCCGAGGTGAGTGGTTTTGAACTCTGCGAAGCCTTGCGGCACGACCCTCGCTGGCAGCGATTGCCCATTGTATTTTTAAGTGTGCTAACCGACCAAAGTACCCAAAACCATGCCTTTACTCTGGGTGCCGATGATTATTTGTGTAAGCCTGTGCGAGGGGTGGACTTAGCGAACCGAATTCTTAATCGCCTTCGTAGAATCAGAGCTTGGGCAACCTAGTCCTCTCTAATCTCTGCTGCTGCACACATTTTGCACAAGCTATCCGGCACTCTTGAGATATTAACGGCGTTGCGGAACGAAAGTATGACAATCTAGTTTTCTGCTTTTGAAGAGAGCGAGGGGGTGGGGAAAGATGATTGAATTCAAAATTCAAAATTCAGAATCAAAGGCTGTTTGTTTTGAATGATAATAAAGGCGATCGAATTCAGAATTCAGAATTAAAGGCTGTTCATTTTGAATTTTGAATTAATAATTTTGAACTCCTTCATCACTCCATCGTTTATTTCTTGACAGACCCCTAGGGGATAGGACTTTTATTGAGTAACGTCACATTAATTAATGATGGATGGAAGAGATGGAAGAAAACTTTATGAATCAGTCGATGCCGGAATCAATACCTGAATTAATACGTGGCTCAGTTGCTAAAGCAACACCCTCCCCGGGCAAATCAAAGTCGGTTAGAGAACAACAGCATCCGCTGATTCAACGGCTTGCTAATTGCATTGAAGAAACTTGGCAAGAGCATCTTGATCTATCGGCTTATCCAGTTCCGGCAGATTTGGGCTATGTGGAAGGCAGCCTTGAGGGAGAGCGATTGGTCATTGAAAATCACTGCTATCAGACTCCACAGTTTCGCAAACTCCATCTTGAACTGGCTCGAGTGGGCAATGCTTTAGATATTCTTCACTGTGTCATGTTCCCTAAGCCAGAATATGCTCTGCCTATTTTTGGGGCAGATTTGGTGAGCGGACGAGGGGGCATCAGTGCTGCGATCGCCGATTTGTCTCCGGTCAATGGCGATCGCTCCTTGCCCCAAAACTACCAAGCCGCCTTGTCTAAGCTAGATGCCTACCCCTTCAGCCAGCGTCGAGAACTGCCACCCTGGGGCAGTATTTTCTCAGACTTCTGCTTATTCATCCGTCCTACTGATCTTCAAGAAGAAGATGCTTTCCTCAAGCAAGTTCAAAGTTTTTTGACCTTACACTGTCAATTGGCTGGTGCTACGCAGCCTTTAAACTCGCGAAGCGAGGTTGCCCGAGTCCGAGTGGGACAACAACATTATTGTCAACAGCAACAGCAAAATGATAAAACGCGGCGAGTGTTAGAAAAATCTTTTGGCTCAGAATGGGCTGAGCGTTATATGACAACGATGTTGTTTGATTACGTCGCGTAATGTAGCCTTTCCCCATCCTGTCAGATACAACAAGGGGCTTAGGTTCCTTGTCCGACAAGCTAAAAGGATGCTTTTCAAAGTATAGATTGTGACCCGATCTGCCCCCTAAATCCCCCAAAATGGGGGACTTTGAAGCAGAATTGGCTCAAAAGTCCCCCATTTTGGGGGATTTAGGGTCGGTTCGCCGGAGGCTGGGCTATCTTCAACAACTTGTGTATACACGGTAGCCCGTTTTGGGAGAGGGATTGATTTTGGCTCCCTTCTCCCAGGGCGAGAGAAGAGTTGGGGATGAGAGCGGCTCGGAGATCTGCAAAAGTAGATGTACCTGAAGCGATCGGGCTAATTCCAGAGCTAGAGCAAGAACTCAGCAAAGAGAATGCACTGCCGCTGAAGCTGGGTGTATTCTGTGATGAAATTAAGACTGACTGATTAACCTTAAAAACTTTATCTCTACAACCGTTCCAATGAGTGTATTCGATGTGATCTCTAACTTGCCCCCATGCGCCTCAACAATGCGCTTCACGATCGCCAACCCCAATCCATTTCCAGTAGATTTAGTGGTAAAAAAAGGCTTAGTTATTTGTTTGATTTTATCAGCAGGAATTGGTTCACCTCCATTATGAACTTTAACGCTAATTTCTTTGCCGGTCTGTTGCACGCTCCAGGTAATGATCTCGTGCTCACTTACCGCCTCACAAGCATTCCCAATCAAATTAATAAAGACTTGCTTTAGCTTATCCTTGTCTCCCAAAATGATAGCAGGTGCAGAGTCAGGCATAAATCTAATAGATCTGCCTTGGGCAGCAGGCATGGCTTGAATCGTGTCTAACATTTCGCTAATCAACGTGTTTAGCTCTATCTCAATTGCGTTCAGCGTTTGGCATTTAGTGTAGTGCAAAATTTCGTTGAGCAAGCGTTGCAGGCGATCGGCTTCTTCGAGGGCAAGATTAAGGCGCAATTGGGGGGCGGCAGATAAATCCATCTTTTGAAAAGATTGCAGCCCCATGAGAACAGTCGTGAGAGGATTGCGAACTTCGTGGACAATCATGGCAGAGAGTTCGCCCACTTCGGCAAGGCTAGCAAGGGCTCTTTCAGCTTGTTTTCGCTCGGCGATCGCGGCTGATACTTGCTCATACATTTGGCTAAAAGCGGCAATCACATCTCCCAGTTCATCTTTGCGCTGGGTTTGCAAAGATGCAAAAGGCGGCGGGGCTTCGTTTTGCAGCACAGCAGCTCCTGCATTCAACAAATCTTTCCGCAATAGCATAATAGGCGTGATCAGCAACGGTTCTAAAACAATGAGAGTAGCAATAGTAACAAAGACGGAAATAATCAGGACGAGCCCAGTGATGCGTCCTACAAAAGCGATAATTTCGGCTTGAACGAGGGCGGCGTTATGACGAATGATCAACACGTATTGTCCTTCGAGGGGAGCGATCGCCCAAGCCGCATCATACTCATGGCGATGGTATAACGTAGCGCCAGGATTGGCTTGAACAGCGGCAAAACTAAGCTGTGGTATTTTGCCAAAGGTGCCGACTAGAGCGCCATCAGAACGATACAGCGCCCCTCCAAAATTTTGGGGTTGAAAATGGTTTGTTGAAGCCGATCTAAGACTTGGCGATCGGTCGTTCCGGCAGGCAGCATCCTCAGCGCCCCCGAAGTTTCGGCAGCAGAAATTTCCTTGAGCTGCGACAATAGCTCGTGCTGGCGACGGTAAATAGAGGGCAACAAAATCAATGCTTCAATCAGCACAATACTGGCAAACACCGACAACACAATTTGTCGAGATAAGCGGGCTTGAAACAGATGTCGTAATGCCAATCGTCGCGAAGTCACTTCTTTTACCTCTTGCGCTCATCCCAAAGGCAGATCATGATCAAGTAAATTCATAGTAGAGCACAGAATAAGACATCCTAACTGGTTAACTAGGCGATCGCCTCCTACGGGTTGAGCCGGCTGGCACGGGATTGTAAACTTTCAGCAAGGCTTTTAAACCTCCAGCCCCCTATCGTTTCATCATGACTCCAGATCCTCACCCCAAGTCCATTGTTAAGCGCGGACCTGGAAGTGTCTTGGCAGGCGCAACCTATCCCTTTCGGGCGCTGGGTTTGTTTATCAAAACTCCTCGCCTGCGTCGATATATTTTGTTTCCCATCGCCGTCAACTTGGTGGTAGGCGGCACAATCTATGCAGCCCTTCTGTTTGCTGGGTTACGGGCGATCGACACGATCATGGCTGATGTCCCAAACTGGACTAGCAACTTAGCCCACCTATCTCCTCATCTGCCTGCCCTACCGCAAGTTCGCCTGCCGCCAGTCAACTTGCCCCCTG
>JAAUPA010000063.1 GCA_012034615.1 Leptolyngbyaceae cyanobacterium CSU_1_4
ACGTAGCCCAGAGGGGGAGAAGGGAGCCAGAATCAAAGTTCCTCTCCCGCTGTAGGAGGGAGACCTAGGGTGAGGGTAAAATCTGCGAATCTCATACCCGATTTAGGATTGCTACAAATGCAGATCTAGGTACAGATTTTTGGTAAGAAAATAAAATGCTACATAGCGTTTACAGCCTGTGAAATCATGCTAGAAACCCCTCTGGGTTGGATGCTGCTCTGTGTCTTAGGAACCTTTACAGGAACGTTGTCAGGGTTGCTAGGCATTGGTGGCGGCTTGTTGATGGTGCCAGCGCTAACCCTGTTTGGCGTACCGTTGGTAGAGGCGACCGCGACCAGCTTGGTCGGAGTATTCCTGAGTTCGGTTTCAGGGAGTATCCGAAATTTAGAAATGAGGGAGTTGAATTGGCGAGTATCGTTGGTGTTGGCAGCGTTTGGCATTTTTACAGCACAAGTGGGGGCTGGGCTGGGCGATCGCCTTCCCGATCAGTGGCTTTCTGTTGCCTTTGCCGGACTGCTGTTGCTCACCATCTACTTAATGAAGTTGCGCCAAGTGCTTAAGACCCGATCGCTTAAAATCGGTGCCCCGCCTCCCATCAGTCCACCCGTTCGGGTTAGCCCGGTTCAGGTTGCTCCCACCGCCAGCATCGGTCTTTTAGTCGGGTTCCTCTCAGGACTGTTTGGCGTGGGGGGCGGACTGGTCATGGTGCCGTTGCAAATGCTGTTGTTAAATGAACCGATTAAGTCGGCGGTGAGGACAAGCTTGGGGGCAATTGTGGCGATCGCCATTTCTGCGTTGGCACAGCACGCGCTGAATGGCAATGTGTTGTGGATACCGGGGTTATGTTTGGGTTTGGGTGGAATGATTGGCGCGCAATTGGGGGCGCGATGGTTGCCAAAGTTTCCGACCAAACCGTGAATTTAATGTTCGGTGGACATTGATTTTGTTGGCGATTTATATGATTGCCAGAGTTCTAATTCCCTAGGTAAAGTTAATGCCCCTGGCATAGGTCTGGGTTCTCAATCAGCCGAGTGCCCGATCGCCATCTGCTTAAGGTACTCCTGCTCAGTCACAATCTCTAGGTTAGTTTCTAGGCGATCGAGAAAAACGATGCCATTGAGATGATCCAGTTCGTGCTGAAAAATGCGGGCGACAAAATCGGTGAGGGGTTGCTCGTGAAGTTTGCCCTGGCGATCGCAATACTCAACGGCGATCGTCCGATATCGAGGCACCAAACCCCGGATACCAGGAACGCTCAGGCAGCCTTCCCAATCTTTCACCCTTTCCTCAGAATGACTGATCAGGCTTGGGTTAATCATTACAGTTGGCTCCATTTTGGGCGCATAGGGGTAACGAAGATTGGGGCGCGAGGCAATAATGAACAACCGATAAGACGCAGCCACTTGAGGGGCAGCAATGCCCACGCCGTTGGAGTGAAGAAGCGTTGCCATGAGGGTGTTAATGAGGGCTTGAATCGGCTCATTGAGGCGATCGATCGGTTGAGCCACTTGCCGCAGAATAGGATTGCCGACTTGCGAAACTTCGAGTAATTCAGCCATGATGACTCCCAAAATTACAACTGCTTTAAACTGAGCCTAGCGGATCACGTCGTCACCTGCGAAATCAGCCTCTTTGCCATGCATCACTTACTCAAAACTCAACTCAGCGCCATAGTTTTAGCCGGTGGACTGAGTACTCGGATGGGACAAGACAAGGCCTTAATCGAGGTCGATCAAGCGCCTTTGCTGGGCAAAACTTGCCAAATCGCCTTACAGTGTGCCGCTTCTGTTTACGTGGTAACACCGTGGGTTGAGCGGTATCAGGCAGTGGTCGATCGCCAAGTCCAGTTTATTCAAGAAGTCCCCTTGTCAGCTCAGCCCAATGGATCATTGGTCGGTTTTGTGCAAGGTTTGGCAAACGTCCAGACCCAGTGGGTGCTGCTGCTGGCTTGCGATTTGCCAGGACTCCGGGAAGACATCCTGCAAGATTGGGCAGCTAGGGTATTCCAGGCGGAAGGCACGCGTTGCGAAGCAGATACCGCAAGGGTCGCCCTGTTGCCTAAAAATACCTGAAGGCTACTGGGAACCGCTGTGTGGATTTTATCGGCAAGATTGTTTAGCCAGTTTGAACGCCTATATCGCCAACGGCAAGCGATCGTTCCAAGGCTGGATTGCTCAGCAGCCCGTTCCCTCTGTTCAAGAGCTGTTAACGAGCGATCGCCAAATGCTGCTCAATTGCAACACCCCAGAAGACCTACAAAACTTCCGAACCCGCTCAATGCTCTATCGCCGTCCCATCCATTGCCGCAACCGAATCCGATTAGCCACATAAAGGGAGAACTGATAATGCTCTGCCAATAGCCAACCCACCATCAGCAAATGGATACCAAACGTACAGCCCACCCACACCCCAGGAAACCAAGCCCAAACGCTTCCCGGCAAAGGCGGAAACAAATAGGAACACAGCCAAACGATCGCCGCTGGCAACGTCACCAAGACGATCGCCACCATCCAAACAATCATCGTCAAGCTCGGATCATCACGATAAGCCGACTGCCAACCGCGCCCATTCCAGCGCCAAGTCATGGGTTGAGAACTATCCACCACCTGCACCGATTGCTGGTTCAAATTTGCCGTAAAAATATGCCGACAAAAATTACAAGCAAAGGCATCCATCAACGTAATCCCCTCAATCTGCCCGTGGCGACAGATGGGACAGAGGTACGTGTCGTGGTAGCTAAGGCTCTGAGGCTCGCTCTGAATGACAGGAGAGGCTTTGGAATTGGCAGGCATAGACTGACCAGGGGGCTGATAGAGACTGGAAGGTAAGCGCTTAAAAGGAAAAACTTAAAGGGAAAAGCTTAAAGGGTTCCTAAGCTACCCGATCCTACAGGTTTAACAAATTCGGCACCATCTTGTTCTAACACCACTACGGGTTCTGCGCCTTGCATCTCAATGCGCTTGACCAAGACCTTGCCATTTGCCAAGTAATCGCCCACAACGGCAGAGCGGCTGGTCGTTTCGTTTGGAACTTGAACAATGACGCTGGTTCGGCTGCCGGCTTGGACAACGCCGCTAATGGCGATCGCCTCTGCCAGATTCAGCCTGGGGGCAGCCGGGATAGACGCAGGCAAATTGGCGGGAGGCGCAACCGTTGCGCCCGAGGCAGGAACGGCCGCCCCGGGCGCAACGGTTGCCGGAACCGTGACCAAGGGCAGGGAAGGAGCTTGCTGAGCAGTGGCGGCACTAGCGGGTGGCACACTAGGAGCAGCAGGTCTTTCGATGGCAGCAGGAAGCACCGCAGGTCTGACCGCGACAGGATTTTGCTTAATCACGACAGTCGGAGTTAAGGGTAGAGCCGAAAATGGATCAGGGCGACCGCCAATGTTTCCGCTAGCGGGCAACGCTCCGACGGGTGGAATGAGCGAAGGAACGGGCAGCGCAGCAGGGCGGCTGGCGGGCAATGAACGGGCGGGCAATGAACTGGCGGGCGATGAACTGGCGGGCAATGAACTAGAAGCCGTAGCAAGTTGGGGAATCGGAGAGGCGTTTACGGTCGGTTGTGCCCTGCTTCCCAAATTGGGTTGAAGGCTACAGGCTGTCATCAACCCACCGATCATCACCGCCCCAATCCCAACGCTACTCAATATTGCAACCCGGCTCGATCGCCAATGCTTGTTTGTCATGATCTACTCCTTAAAACCATATTCTCAGGAATAGTCCTGAATTGCCCCTTGCAATACCAAATGATAAACATCTTGCAACAGATTGGCTTACCAGTTTGAAAAGAAAATTAAACAGAGATGTTTTGGTAGGCTAAACACAGAACCTCGATTCTGGACTTTATCCAAAATCTAAAATCTAAGCGAACCCCATGGATACAAAAGCATTTAAGCGATCGCTCAACAGCTCCGAAAACTACCACCGCAAAGGGTTTGGGCATGAAGCCGAAGTTTCGGGGCAAATGCAATCAGAATATCAAAGCGACCTGATTCAGCACATTCGAGAGAGCCAATACACGCTGAAGCGGGGCAACGTCACCATCCGCCTTGCCGAAGCCTTTGGCTTTTGCTGGGGCGTGGAGCGCGCCGTCGCAATGGCATACGAAACTCGCCAGCATTTTCCCACTGAGCGCATTTGGATTACCAACGAAATTATTCACAATCCTTCGGTCAACCAGCGGCTCAAAGACATGAACGTGGGCTTTATTCCTGTTCAAGCCGGTCAAAAAGACTTTTCCATGGTTCATTCCGGCGATGTGGTGATTTTGCCTGCCTTCGGAGCCAGCGTTCAAGAGATGCAGCTCCTCAACGATCAGCACTGCACCATTGTCGATACCACATGCCCTTGGGTCTCTAAGGTGTGGAACACCGTGGAAAAGCACAAAAAAAATAGCTATACCTCCATCATTCATGGTCAGTACAAGCATGAAGAGACGGTTGCTACTAGCTCTTTTGCGGGAACTTACCTGGTTGTGCTTAACCTGGCGCAGGCGCAATACGTGGCGGACTACATTTTGAACGGGGGCGATCGCCAAGAATTTCTCACCCGGTTCAGCCGCGCCCACTCCGAAGGCTTCGACCCGATCGGGATTTAACTGCCATTGGCATCGCCAACCAAACCACTATGCTCAAGGGCGAAACCGAGCAAATCGGCAAGCTGTTTGAACACACTATGCTAAAAAAATATGGTCCCGCAGAGCTGAATCAGCACTTCCTCAGCTTCAACACCATTTGCGATGCCACCCAAGAGCGGCAAGATGCCATGTTTGAATTGGTCAAAGAAAAGTTGGATTTAATGGTGGTCATTGGTGGCTACAACTCATCCAATACAACCCATCTTCAAGAAATTGCGGTTGAGCGTCATCTTCCTTCTTATCATATCGACAGCGGCGATCGCATCGACTCCTCCAACCGCATTGAGCACAAGCTGCTTCATGGCGATCTGCAAGTGCAAGAAAACTGGTTGCCCGATGGCGAAATTGTCGTGGGCATTACCTCCGGAGCCTCAACGCCCGATCGGGTGGTGGCAACGGTAATTGAGAAAATATTTGCGTTGAAAGGGGCAGAGGCAGTGGTCAGTCTCTAAAATTTTACTGAGATTTTACTGATTCATAGCATTGCGATCGCTCTATGGTCTGAGCCAGATCTGCGCCGATTCCGCCTAAAATCTAAGATCTAGTACCCAAATTAATGCCTACCCCTCCAAAACAACAGAATTTCTTGTCCTGACAGTTACAGCAGAAAAAACAGGCAACGGTATACTATGGCTGAAGGATTCGTGAGAGATCCTTGCCCCAGCCCGCCAAGAAACGCTGAGCTAAACCGCCAATCAGAATCGGACTGTGGTTAAACCCCGTGGCACTCACTGCGGCAACTTTTGTAGCGCTTACCGGAAAACATGAACTCAGGAATCGATTTACAAGCAAGTTTCGTAGAACTTTTGTCGGGGCTAGGGCTATCCGTCGGGGTCGCAAAAGCCGCCTGGCTGCCGCTCCCCATGCTCCTTATTGTGGCAGCCGTCACGGTTTTAGCCCTCGTTTCGACTTGGTTAGAAAGAAAAATTTCTGCCGCTGCCCAACAGCGGATCGGACCCGAATTTGCTGGACCTCTAGGCATATTAATTCCCGCCGCAGACGTGATTAAGCTGCTGTTCAAAGAAGATATGTCCGTCGCCAAAACCGATCCCTGGTTATTTGCGATCGCCCCTTCCTCGTCTTCACCCCCATTTTTCTGTCTTACATCATCGTCCCCTTCGGTCAAAACCTAATCATTACCGACTTGGGCGCCGGCGTATTCATGTGGATTTCCCTCTCCAGCATCGCCCCCATTGGGCTGCTCATGGCAGGATATTCTTCCAACAACAAGTATTCTCTGTTAGGCGGGCTACGGGCTGCGGCACAATCCATCAGCTACGAAATTCCCCTGTCCCTATCCGTGTTGGCAGTCGTCATGATGTCCAACTCCCTCAGCACCATCGACATCGTTAACCAGCAAGCCAGCTACGGCATCCTCAGTTGGAATATCTGGCGGCAACCCGTCGGCTTTATCATCTTTTGGATTGCCGCTCTTGCCGAATGCGAACGGATTCCCTTCGACCTTCCCGAAGCTGAAGAAGAACTGGTTGCCGGCTACCAAACCGAGTACACCTCTGTTAAGTTCATGCTGTTCTATGCAGGCTCCTACGCAAACCTGGTTCTCTCTGCCCTGCTGGTGGCAGTTTTGTACTTGGGTGGCTGGGAGTCTCCTATCCCAGTCAGCGGACTCGCCAATTTGCTCAACGTCAGCGAAACCACGCCCTGGCTGCAACTCATTACGGCTAGCCTCGGAATTGTCATGACGCTTTTCAAGGCTTACCTCATGGTGTTTATCGCCATCTTGCTGCGGTGGACGGTTCCCCGCGTGCGCATCGACCAATTGTTAGACTTAGGCTGGAAGTTCCTTCTACCCGTGTCTCTCGTTAACCTCCTGTTAACCGCAGCCCTAAAGCTCACTTTTCCAGTGGCATTTGGGGGGTAGTGCCTAAGGTTTAGACTGCCTCGGACTAAGCAAGCTGTTTTTACTAAGAAGAGAGAGAACCTAAGATGCTGAAGTTTCTAAAGCAGGTTACCGATTACACCAAAGAAGCGGTTCAAGCGGCAAAGTACATTGGTCAAGGCTTGTCTGTGACCTTCGATCACATGCAGCGTCGCCCAATTACAGTCCAATATCCCTACGAAAAGCTGGTTCCCTCTGAGCGGTTCCGAGGACGAATCCACTTTGAGTTTGACAAGTGCATTTCTTGCGAAGTCTGCGTCCGGGTGTGTCCCATTAACCTACCCGTGGTCGATTGGGAGTTCAACAAAGAAACCAAAAAGAAAAAGCTCAATCACTACAGCATTGATTTTGGAGTCTGCATTTTCTGTGGCAATTGTGTGGAATACTGCCCCACCAACTGCCTCTCTATGACGGAGGAATACGAGCTTTCGACCTACGATCGCCACGAACTCAACTATGACAACGTTGCCCTAGGACGGTTGCCGACCAACGTCATGAACGCCGACCCCATGGTCACGCCCTTGCGCGAACTGGTTTACCTCCCCCCAGGCGTACTTGATCCTCACGATCTTCCTGCAAACTCCCGTCGTCCGGGCAAGTTACCGGGAGAGATTTTGGAAGAAATGGAAAATGCTGAAGCTCAGAAGTAAGCCTAGGCAAGGAACTCAGGCAAGGCTCAAGGCGAACCTGAGCGGCTCTGTAATTTAAACCGAATTGAGGATGAACATGAATTTAGCGGATGGAGTTCAATTAGTCTCGTTCATAGTGCTATCAGCCATGATGCTGGGTGGTGCTTTGGGTGTGGTCTTACTGTCGAATATTGTGTACTCGGCGTTTTTGCTGGCATTGGTGTTCATCAGCATGGCGGGGCTGTATATTTTGCTCAATGCTGCCTTTGTCGCAGCGGCGCAAATCTTGGTTTATGTGGGAGCCGTTAACGTCCTGATTCTATTTGGAATCATGCTGGTCAATAAGCGTCAAGACTTCAGCAAAGTGTCTAAAGCTTGGATTAGTCAAGCTTCTACTGCTGCGGTCTGCTTGGGGCTGTTTGCCTTGCTAAGCACGATGGTGATTACCACGCCCTGGGCAATTTCTGCGATCGCTCCGATTGGCGATGGCGCGATCGTGGCGATCGGTAAACATTTCTTCACCGATTTTCTTTTACCCTTCGAGTTGGTCTCGGTGCTGTTGTTAATGGCCATGGTCGGGGCAATTATCATTGCCCGCCGGGACTTGCTTCCCAATGAAATAGCTGGAAACGAGCAACCTGCCCTCACCTTGCCCGAGCGTCCGCGTGAACTGGTTTCGGGTGGTCAAAAGTAATCTCAGCAACGAATATTTAGAGCAATATTTAGAGCAATATTTAGAGCACACTATGCTGCAACTTCAATATTTTCTCATCCTGGCGGCTGCCCTGTTCTGTATTGGCATCTATGGATTAGTCACTAGCCGCAACGCCATTCGGGTGTTGATGTCGATCGAGCTCTTGCTCAACTCTGTCAACCTTAACTTGATGGCGTTCTCGAACTTTCTTGACCCAGAAGGAATTCGGGGACAGGTGTTTGCGGTTTTTGTGATTACCATTGCGGCGGCGGAAGCAGCAGTAGGGCTGGCGATCGTCCTGTCGATTTACCGGAACCGGGGCACGGTAGACATGGAGCAATTTAACTTGCTCAAGTGGTAGGCTCTTAGTCGTGCATTTAACTCAGATCATTATTATTCACAAAGCGGGCGATGCGCTGAGTAAACGCTGCGCTGAACAGTATGCTCACGAGTTAGAAAGACGGAATTGCAAGGTGCTTTTAGGACCGAGTGGTCCTAAAGATAATCCGTTTCCTGTCTTTTTAGCTTCTGTGCAGCAGCCGATTGATCTGGCGCTGGTTTTGGGTGGCGATGGCACGGCACTGTCGGCGGCACGGCAGTTAGCGCCTGAAGGCGTTCCTATTTTGGCGGTCAATGTGGGCGGTCATCTGGGTTTTTTGACTGAGCCTGCTGATGAACTTCAAGATTCTGAGGCAGTTTGGGATCGGTTGCTAGAGGATCGGTTTGCGGTACAGCGGCGCATGATGCTACAAGCAATGGCGTTTGAGGGCAGTCGATCGAACCTAGAACCGATGAGCGATCGCTACTTAGCCCTTAACGAAATGTGCGTTAAGCCTGCCTCCGCCGATCGCATGATCACCTCCATCCTAGAGGTAGAAATTGATGGCGAAGTGGTGGATCAATATCAGGGCGATGGACTGCTCGTGGCAACCCCCACCGGCTCTACCTGTTATACGTTGGCGGCAAAAGGTCCGATCGTTCACCCCGGCATGAATGCCATTATCGTGACCCCCATTTGCGCCCTTAGCCTTTCCAGCCGCCCGATCGTTTTGCCAGCGGGTTCTGTCGTCAGCATTTGGCCTTTAGCCGATCGAGAGCTCACCACCAAGCTTTGGATGGATGGCGTTCTGGGCACTTCTATTTGGCCTGGTCAACGGGTCGATATTCGCATGGCAGACCGCCCTGCCGAATTTATCGTCCTTCGGGAAAGCCACTCGTATTACCAAACGCTTCGAGAAAAATTGCAGTGGGCCGGAGCCTTAGTTCGCTACGATAATAATCATCGAAATTAATTGCAATACTTTGCGCGTCTTGTGCTAACTTAGTAGACGGCGTGCAAAGTGCATTCCCCTCAAGGGTCACTAACTCAATGGTAGAGTACTCGGCTTTTAACCGATTTGTTCCGGGTTCGAGCCCCGGGTGACCCATTTTTAAAAACAGAGCGGTATATCTCTGCAATTGCTTAACAACTGCGTTGTGCGTCTCCATCACCCGTTAGAATTTTAAGGGTGAAAAAAATGGGGAAGCTATGGCTGTTGGGGAAAAGGTTTTCGGGGAAAATGCTGTTCGGGTTCGTATTGCACCCAGTCCAACTGGGAAACTTCATATTGGCACTGCCCGGACTGCCGTTTTTAACTGGCTATTTGCTCGTCACCATGGCGGCGCTTTCGTCTTACGCATTGAAGATACTGATGTGGAGCGATCGCGCCCCGAATACACCGAGAACATTCGTGAAGGCTTAACTTGGCTGGGGCTAACCTGGGATGAAGGACCCTTCTTCCAAACCGATCGCCTGGATCTTTACAAAGCAGCCATCCAAACCCTTCTGGATCAGGGCTCAGCTTACTTTTGTTTCTGCACCGAAGCCGAGCTAGAAACCCTACGAGCCGACCAAGAAGCAACCGGACAGGCTCCCCGCTACGATAACCGCCATCGTCATCTCACAGCCGAGCAGCAGCAAGCCTTTGTGGCGGAAGGACGGCTGCCGGTGATTCGGTTTAAGATTGACGACGATCGCGCCATCACCTGGAACGACCAAGTGCGCGACGAAGTGACTTGGACGGGGACTGATTTGGGTGGCGATATGGTGATTGCCCGCCGCGCGCCGTTTGGCGAAATTGGTCAGCCTCTCTATAACTTTGTGGTGGTGGTGGATGATGTGGATATGAGAATCACCCACATTATTCGGGGTGAAGACCATGTTGCCAACACGGCTAAGCAAATCTTGCTCTACGAAGCGTTGGGTGCAGAAGTCCCGCTGTTTGCCCATACTCCCCTCATCCTCAGCCCTACTGGCAAGAAGCTCTCTAAGCGCGATGGAGTCACCTCTATTGAAGACTTTCGCAAAATGGGATATTTGCCCGATGCCATGGTGAACTACATGACCTTGTTGGGCTGGTCGCCTCCCGATGCGCAAGAGCGCTTTACCCTGGCAGAGGCGGCTGAACAATTTGGCTTTGAGCGGGTCAACAAAGCAGGGGCAAAGTTTGACTGGGACAAGCTGAACTGGCTGAACAGTCAATACATTCACGATATGGCAACCGATCGCCTTACCAATTTACTCATTCCCCTTTGGCAGGAAGCAGGCTATGAGTTTGACCCGCTCGATCGTCTTTGGTTAGAACAGCTCACTGCCTTGGTCGCCCCTAGCTTGGTTCGTTTGAATGATGCCATTGACATGAGCCGCTATCTATTTGTGCCAACGATAGAATATTCTGAGGAAGCGATCGCCCAAATTCAGCAAGACGACGTTGTGGCGGTGCTGCAAGCCTTGATAGACAGACTCGATGGGAATGCTCCCTTAGATGAAACAGGCGCTCAAGAGCTGATTCAACAAGTGGTCAAAGCCGCCGGGGTCAAGAAAGGCGTGGTAATGCGATCGCTCCGGGCTGCCCTCACCTGCGAGATGCACGGCCCTGACCTGATTCAATCTTGGTTGCTGCTTCATCAGCACCAGCTTGATCTTTCTCGATTGCAACAGGCACAAGCCCAGACATCAAGGAACTAAACTTTTATTCTGGTCGTCTCCAAAGCTCTAACCGCTCTCCTCCGAATATTTATCAAGCTCATGCAAACTTGGCTCTCTTCAGGTACGAGGTTTTTTCCAGCATTCATTGCCCCAATGATGGCTGGAATCAGTCTAAGTTTTCCGGCACCCGCTCAACTGCAAGCCCAAGCCCTCCCAGGCTTTAACACCATCTTTGAAAACGTGACGCTTAGCCCCAGTTTTTCTCCCGATCCTGCGATCGTTCGGGGCATTAGCGGCGGCGAAATGAGCGCGAACGATGTGGCAACGCGAACTGAAACCGCCACCGGAGCTTGTACCGGTTTTGTAGATGAACAACCCGACCATACGATTGTTTTAACCAGCGTTTTCAATTTCCTCAATCTTCAAGTCGAAAGCCCAGAAGATACGACGCTTGTTATTCGCGGTCCTGGTGGAACTTGGTGCAATGATGATTACACCGGAAAAAATCCTGGCATTGCCGGACAGTGGTTGTCGGGAACTTACCAAATTTGGGTCGGGTCTTATCGGCAAGACGAGTATAGCCCTTATGTCATTCGGATGACTGCGAAAAAGTGAAGCTAGGGGACATCCTAGTTTTGCACCCCCACCCTGCTCCCTTGGGGAGAAGGGCTGGGGATGAGGGCAAATTATATCAGTATTCAGCAACGCCGTTGCTTAGGGAATGCGGCTTGCTTCGCTCATGGCTCGTCAGCGCTTATAACTCGTTCCAAGCCTGAATCACCGATCGCAAAGCGGTCGGCAACTGCTCAATCTCTAGGTCAATATATTCCACCGAACTGCCCATACCCTGCAACGTCAGGGTTGGATAATCTGCAAAAGCTGCATCGCTCAAATATCTGAGGTGATTGAGATTGGGGAATCGTTGCGCTTCAAGCAATTGCTGAAACCGCTGTACTTGTGCTTTTGAAAGACGCTTTTCAATGACAGGCGCGATCGCCGCTGGGGTCTGATTGGGCTGCCGCACTTGGCGATAGAGTGTCCCATCTAAGGTTAAAACCCGTTCGCTTACCCTGCCTGCCAGTCCCCCTGCCTCAATGGAGCGAAACACAATATTCGATTCAGGTTGACCATAAGGCGATTCATTGGCGGTCGCAAAGGTTGGAACTAAGGGACTGCTAGCCGTGGCATTCTGAGCAAGTTGCGTCCCGTCTTGGTTAACGTGATAGACCCAACTCTGCTGCGCTCCTGCCACAATTACCCGCCAGCCCGGAATGGCAATAAAAGTACAAGCTCGACCCGGTTCATAAATGCCCATACAGCCATCCCAAGTGGCGGCTTTGCTCTCGGTCATTCGCAAGATTGCAACCGGAGCACCAACTTGCTTGGCGATCGCAGTCAACACCGTTTCACTCACATCCGGTGGAATCTTTGCTTCATCAACCGGACTCTCAGGACGAACCACTTGGGCAGTCAAATCAGTCCGATAAACCCAGTTCTGTTGACCATCCGTCATTTCAATCCGCCACCCTTCTACCAACGCACCCGTGCAGCGCTCGTTAGGTGCTTCCAAACCCAAACAGCCATTCGACCAAGTTTCTCGACTAAAGCTCGCTAATTTTAACGACTGCCGAGCACACTAACGCTCTGATAAATCTAGCCGGACTCGACGAATGATTTGCCGCGAGGGGCGAGGCGTAGGGCGAGCTTGGCTCAGTTCAATAGACGAGAGGAAAGAATCTGGAGAAATAGACGGTGCAGAGACCCCAAGGGCAGCAGCTTGCTCCGAATATCCACTGGCTAGCAATGTACCCATCAAAGCTAAAGACAAAAGCCGTTGAGAGGGATAAAGTTTTTTGGGGCTAATCGTATAGCGAAACATAATTGAAATCTCAGAACTTATGAAGTGAGGTAAGAACTGTTTTACCCTAGCGATGCTCACTCTAAAATTGAGTACTGTTACAAAATTGGAGACGAATGTTGGAACAGGAATTAACCACAAATTTAAAATACCAAAGCCCTTGGGCGTCTGTCCGTGTTTCGACTCCAAGGGCTTTGATATAAACTCTCGCTCCTCACATCCATAACTATGCTGCTAACGAAGTTTTGTGGTCATCTATCCTGTGACAGATTCTAAAGTGGACAAGAAATGCTTTACCTTTCAGCACTCTTTTATAACTCATAGCATTCCTAGATAGATGATTGAATTGCGACACCTGCGTTACTTTATGGCAGTGGCAGAAGAACTCCACTTTGGCAGGGCGGCTGAACGGTTACATATTGCTCAGCCGCCTTTGAGCCAACAAATTCGACAGTTAGAAACCGAGCTTGGCTTCCAGCTTTTCTTTCGCACCAAACGCCGCGTTAGGCTGACTGAAGCCGGACAAACTTTTGCTGTAGAATGCCAACGTCTCTTTCGGCAGCTTGATCAGGCAATTGAGATGGGGCGGCAGGTGAGCCGAGGCGAAGTGGGGCAACTGGTGATTGGGTTTGTGAGTTCGACCGCGTACAATGTGTTGCCCAAAATTTTGCGTGCCTTTCGCACGGGTGTTCCAGACGTGAGCCTGGAATTGCACGAGCTAACGACCGATCAGCAGTTGCAATGGCTGCAAGAAAATCGCATGGATATTGGCTTTTTGCGTCCTCCTGTGGAAGAAGATGCGGTTATACTGAAAACGATTTTTCGGGAACCGGTTGGTGGTGGCTTTGCCCGAAACTCATGCCCTGGTCAAAGAGGCGCAGGTCTCGTTGCAAAGTTTGGCTGGGGAATCTTTTGTGATTTTTCCTCGGACGTTAGCGCCCGGATTGTATGACCAAATTATTAGTCTTTGTCAGCAGGCAGGCTTTAGCCCCAATGTGGTGCAGGAGGCGATTCAAATGCAAACGATCGTTAGCTTGGTAGCGGCAGAATTGGGCATTGCGATCGTGCCCGGTTCTTTGCAAAACCTCCAACGGACTGGAGTGGTTTATCGCGCCCTCAAGGAAGTCTCGCCCCAGACTGCGATCGCCCTCATTTATCGCAATCCTCCTGCCCCTTCAGTGGAGAAATTCTTAGAGATTGTTCAACAAGTCACCGAAGCCGAACACTGGATTTAGAGCGGCTAAATTTAAAGTGGCTGGATCGAGAGCGGCTGGATTGAGAGCGGCTGACACCGAGGACAAAAATGAGCCGATCGCCCCGCCATTTTAATCCGCCCAATTAAACTTCCACAAACCTGACAGGGCAGTCCTTCTCGGTCATACACCCAGGCGATGTTTCCATAGTTGCCATTGGTGCCCTTAATGTCTCGAAAATCGCTGAACGTTGTGCCGCCTTCGCCAATGCTGTCTTGCAAAACTTGAATAATACTGCCGTGGAGTTTCTGAACCTGTTTGCGTTTTAAGTGAGCACAAGGGGTTTTCGGATGAATTTTGCTTAAAAAGAGCGATTCGTCAGCGTAGATATTGCCGATGCCTGCAACTAAGGTTTGATCTAAAAGCGCATTTTTAATGGGGCGTTGGCGATCGCTCAACCAGCCTGCAAAATACTGCACCGAAAACTCTGGCGAAAACGGTTCAGGCCCCAAAAGCGCCAAAGTCTTCATCACTTTCTCTAAACGCTGTTCTGGCGGCACCCACCACATTTGCCCAAACGTCCGCTGATCAACAAATCGCAGCTCTTTCCCATCCGGAAAAAATAACCGCACTCGGCAATGCTTCTGCAACAGCTCGTCCTGTGACATCCACAGAAGTTGCCCCGTCATGCGCAGATGAACCCCTAACCAGCCCGCAGGTTGTGGAGCAGTTTTTGGAGCATGAGGGTTTGAAGCATTGCGGACTAACTCTGCTAACAAATATTTTCCTCGACGATGCCACTGGGCGATCGCCACTCCTGTCAGCCCCCCCAAAAAATCACTCGCCAAAAAAGGGTGAGCAATGGTACGTTCTAGCAACACTTCCCCACCCCCTATGGCTTGACTCAGGGTCATCTGATTGAGACCCCGACGAACTGTTTCAACCTCAGGTAATTCAGGCACAGTTCCCCTAATATCCCAATAAAACCTATCCTGCCTTTGCGGCTGCTTTAGGCGCTTCAACTTCAACTAACTCGCTGAGCGCATAGTTGTTAGTATTGACACCCCCAACAGAACCGCTAGAACCATTGTAGTTAACTCTATCAAAGCGCACGACAACCGGATACTTAACACCGCTTTGGTCAAGGGTTGCAACCGTACCCACATCGTTGTACCAATAAGAATCTTCTCGGAGAATCCGCACCTTAGAACCACGTTGAATCATAAATATTTTCCTTCGGGGTAATTAACTTTAAAGAACCTTCCCCCTGTACTCGGCAGAATTGGCAAAAACTGGCAAACCCTAGAACCTAGACAAGGGAAACAGAACCACCCTTCAGCCTACTCCCTAGACTCAACCGTTGAGCGGTTCATCTTCTTAAGTTTTATTGCCAAAGATAAAAATCTAGAATCACCTTTCTAGCCAAGTTAGCCCCCTTCAAAAACAGGGAATTCTGCAAATTAAAGCATCCAATTCACTATTCATCAAAACCTGGAGCGTTTAGCTATGGTTTCTTTCGCTCAACGGTTGAGCATCAGCGCAATACTGTCAGTGGGCTTAATTGCCGGGTTAAATTCCCCAGTATTGGCGCAAGATTATCTTAATTTAACAGATGGGGCAGAATGCACGGGTTCATTCAGCGGACGCGATGGACGCGGGCTCTGTTTGTATGAACGGGCTTCAGAATCAGGCAGTCCTTACAACTACTATGATGGCGAAATTAGAAACGGTAGACCTCAAGGAAGAGGGGTGTTGGTCTATGCCAACAGCGATCGCTACGAAGGCGAATTTAGCAATGGTTTACCGAATGGCAGAGGCATGTATGTCTTTGTTTCCAATGGCGATCGCTACGAAGGCAGCTTCAGCACAGGCAAGTTCGACGGTCAAGGCACCTTCACCTACAGCAACGGCGACTCCTACACAGGCAACTTCCGCAACGGACAGCCCCATGGTCAAGGCACCTTCATATTTGCCGAAGCCGCCGCTCGTTACATGGGCGAGTTTCGCTACGGTCAAATCAACGGCAGCGGAGTGACACTCCACAACGGCGTTCGCTGTGAAGGCACCTTCTACGATAGTACCCTCGCTGGCGAAGCAACCTGTAGCTATCCTCGGAGCTCTTCGGTTCAGAGCTATGTGGGTGAAATGCGAGGCGGTATGGCAGAAGGTCGGGGCACTCGCACCTGGAAAAATGGACGGCGTTTTGAGGGCGAATTCCGTAGCGATGTCTTTATCCGTCATGGCGACAGCTAAGACCCATTGCGAGAAATAGCGCCATGGCTGGGGAGTGGGAGAGTAGATGGGTGGATGAGTTGCTGTAGTTTTGGAGATGGTCGTGATTGAGGGAAATAGTATGGGGGTGCCTCAATTTAGGATCTGATTGAGCACATCTATCGGCACAGTTGTGCGGCGGCAGATAACCTCGAAGACTCATTGCTCACCTCTGTCCCGTCTATAATTGACAGGCTTTTCCCCATCAGATTTGAATGGTTCGAGGTGCCCATTCCTCATTCAGTTAGAACCCTTTGAAAGTCAGAACCCCTTAAATTAAAAGAAAGAGGAGTGCATGAACAAATCGCGCCCTCCTCTTCTTTGTTTGGTCTAGTAGCTTAATAAATCTGTAGGTCGTGAAATCTTGGTCGCGGCTCGGATGCTTCTACGCTGCCGCAGCGGGTTGGGCTGCCGGAGGGCTAGGGGCGGCGGGAGCCGCTGGCGCAGCAGGAGCCACCGGAACATCACCCACTCTTCTAACCACCTGCATTCCTGCTTGCTCTAAAATTACCGATGAATCAGAGCCGTTAAAATCAATCCGCCTCACCAAAATTTCTCCATTCGAGAGCCGTTGCCCAACCTGAACATAGCGACTGCTCGGTTCGTCTGGTGCATCGACAATGGCATAAACCGCACTACCAATTTGCACTACACCCGATACATTCACGGCTCTAGCTAACTCAGGTTGAGGCGGCAGCGCAGCAGGGAGCGATCGGGGCAGGCGGGGAATATCGGGCAAAATGGGAATAGGCTGGGGCAGCAGTGCCTGTGTTCCGGCAGGTATTCTGAGTGAACCACTACCAGAGGAACCGCCTCCTGAAGCACTGCTTCCTGGAGAGCCAGAACTTTGCCTACTGCCTGACGAAGGTGAACTGTCTCTGGTAATGGTGATGGCAGGAGCCACAGGAACTAAGGCAAACGGGTCAGAACGCGCACTTTGAATCCCTTTAAGCCGCTGATCGGGGTTCGTAGAGCTGATTAGGTCGGGTGGCATAATGCCTCGGGGTCTATTCTGCTGAGGCTGTGCCCTACCTGTGGATTGAGAAAAAGGCTGAGCATTAGGCGATCGCTCTGCCACGCCAGGACTGGGTTCGGGTAACGCGGTAGGAGATTGCTGAGAGACCGAATCCCCACCCCCCAACAAGCCACATCCCCCCCAAACCCAAAGCCAAACTCACTGAAGCCGCAATAAACGAAACTTGGCGCATTCCCCCCTCCCCAAAAAGCTAGTAATTCAAAGATAATGCAAGTTAACAAAACGAGAGCTTTCTCTCTTTCGATCGATTCTAAAAAACTCAGTTCTAGCAAACTTAATTCGGCAAGCTTATTACTTGCCAAACTTAAGGAGCAGGGCGCTCTGAATTGGCTTGGGATGAAGATGAATTGGCTTGGGATGAAACAGAGAATGGAAATTCAATAGGCGTATCTGAATCATCAACTTCACCTCGCAAAGTTTGGGTATTTCCTTTGTTCAATAACGTGATGGTGAAAGGAACAGCCCCCGAGGTTCCACCACATCGTTGATACAGGTTCACTGCAATGCTGTAGTCACCCATGGGTGCTTGAGTTTCGGGCCAAAACACGTTTTCGATCGGCACTGCCGTATCGGCTTGACACCCGGCATTAGCATCAACATCTAACTCGCCGGATGAGGCAACCCGAGGATTTTGATACCATACCTGTGCCCCGCTAGGATCAGTGACTGCCAAATCAAGGTCATCTGCGGTTGACCACTTGAGGGTCACTTGGATGTCTCCAGTTCCTAGGCTTTGCTCTGAGCACATTTCACCTAGGTTAATCAGTTGTCCTGAGGCATTGATCATAAAGCAGCCTTGCCGCTCTTGTGCAAAGGTGGGTGCAGTGCTGGCGACTAATAATGGCAGCAGCGCCAGAGGAAGAATAAGGGTTGATCTCAAGATTTTTAACATGGCAGGATAGGTGCCTACAGGGGTCTATTGCTAACCAAATATGCATTGGTAGAATGCCCTGATTTTACGAGTAGCTATCAGCGAGCCTGGAAGGTGGGGGTATTGGCTTAAAAGTTGAGTTTGGGGTTTTGGGGTGGTTTACTTACTATTTTTAGAGGCGTTGAATGAGTGAGTTTATGCAACTTTATATCTTGTTTATATCTTAGGTCATATGCCCCAGAACTCTCTTCTCTGAAAGCTGGGTCAGCGGTAGTTTCAATCTGCTGAAAAGACGTAAAGATATTGTGGCATTCTGATAACAACTGAGCTATTGTTTGAGGGCTTACGCAGCAGCAATTTTTTGTGGAAAGGAGGAGTGCAGCGATGAATAATCTGAGAAATGGGCAACGTTGGATGCCGACAGGGTTACCGATGGGATGGCTTGCATGGAGCGCGATCGCCACTCTTATCACCCTATTCAATGCTCCCCATGCGTCTGCTCAGGCTGCTTATGGTAGCTATATTGGTGTGGGCGGTTCTTTGGGGCTTACAGATGGCACAGAGGACGTTGAGCCTAGCCAGGGTGGGGGTGTTGTTGCAGTTCGATATAACATTTTAGAGTTGCCTATTTCTTTGCGGGCACAGGCGTTAATTAGTGATGTAACGGCGATCGTTCCTACTATTTCTTACGATATTCCCCTGAATTGGCAAACGACCGCTTACATTGGGGCAGGGGTTGCTATTCAAAATAGTGATACCTCTAGTTCACCGGTCGGCAACAAGACAAGCTTCGCCATTCAACCTGGCATTGACTACGTCATTCCCGACAGCGACCTAGTTGTGTTTGGCAATGCCGTAATTGCCTTTGATGCTTACCGCGATAGCGGGGGACTGCTGCGGCAATTCAAGGGGGGCTGGGATGGAACTTTGGTCAACGTTAAGGCTGCCGGGGTTGCATTAAGAGTCAACTAATGATGCAATTAAGTGATGGAATGGTTAAGGCTGCACTTCAGTAGAGGCAGCCAATTTACGGGGGCGTGGCGGAATGGTAGACGCAACGGACTTAAAATCCGTTGACCGCAAGGTCGTGAGAGTTCGAGTCTCTCCGCCCCCATTGAGTCACAGTGATGAAGCACAGCCCTTAGTAGTTGACACTATTTAGAGGAAAAGCTGTGGAGGTTTTATGTCTCTCACTGTCAAAGATTTGGAGAAGCTACAAGAGCTAAGCCCCGACTATCGAATGGAATTGGTCGATGGGGAAGTGATTGTTATGAGTCCATCGGGTTACGAGTCAGAAGAAATAACAACTCGCATTTCTAGCAAACTATTTGAGCATGTCGATAAGAATCGCTTAGGTCGAGTTACAGGGTCTAATGCAGGCTTCATTCTCCCAAACTCTGATGTGCGCGCCCCTGATGTTTCGTTTGTCTTAGCGCAACGACTGCGAAAAAGCCCGCGTGGTTTTGCCGAACTTGCTCCTGATTTGATATTTGAGGTGAAGTCTCCAACTGATAGCCTGAAAAAATTGCGAGAGAAGATTGATAGCTTTTTGGAGCAGGGCACAACAGTTGGTGTCTTGATTCACCCTGAGCAGCACTGGATTGAAATTCGTCGTATGGATCAAGAGCCTATGACACTAGGAGATGGGAATGTCCTAGCTATCCCTGACCTTTTACCAGGTTGGGAAGTTCGGGTGGATGACTTGTGGTCAGCAGAGTTTCCTGAAGTAGAGGACGAATAGCCTGATTTGAGGGAGCGATCGCCCTGATGCACAGCCTGTGCTTCCTAAAGCTCACGTCTAAATACTAAGAAGCCATTGACCCCAAGGTCATGGGAATTCGAGTTTTTCTGCCCCATATCAGGTCTTGTAGGCGGGACTATGAAGTTCTCATCCATAAAACTATAAAGATAGTATGTCCTAGAAGTATAAAATCTTACCCTTGGTTAGGATTTACTTAGAACTACTGAGTTCATCCTGAAAATTCCTAGGTTAAAAAGTACGGGCAACATGACTATGATTGACAATAGGTTAACCCCTGGGCATCTTCCCAAGCTCTCGACCGAAAAAAAGTGGATTGCATCTTTGAGATACCCGCAAGGAATCGCCTCACCGCAAGAAGCCATCTGCGAGTTTTTTAATCTCCATTGTCAAAACA
>JAAUPA010000365.1 GCA_012034615.1 Leptolyngbyaceae cyanobacterium CSU_1_4
TTGAGCAATCCTGCGTCGCCGTAACCACACACTAGCCAGCAAAATTGGCGCGGTATAGAAGTAACCAAAAATAAACTGGGATGGAGTGAGAAATTCAAAGATAAAAATGGCAACCATCAGTCCCACGGTAATCCAGAACTCATTCATCCCAAACTCATTTGGTCGAGGCTGACGAAGCTGAGGACTGGCAAACAGGCGACAGGAATTCATGATGAGCGGCTGGGAAATGGGTCGGATTGGCTGGCGTGTATTCAGAATAACGAATTTGCCCGGTTTGTCGGAGCGTTTAGGATCTGTTTATATCGGCTGATATAGGCTCTTTATATCCATCTATACCTTGTATTCCAAGCCTTGTGAGCACATCATGGCAAGAGTTCAAACTTTTTAAGAGTGGGTTTCACCTATGTTGCAGGGCTGGATTCAAATTGCTTTGACCTTGCTGATTGTGCTGATTGTGACACCGATTTTAGGTGGATACATGGCTCGTGTTTTTTTCGGAGAGCGAACTTATTTCGATCGCGTTTTAATACCCGTTGAACGGATGATCTATCGACTGAGTGGAGTTCGTTCTCAAATCGAAATGACGGGCTGGCAATATATTCGGGCTGTGCTGATCAGTAATTTGGTCATGGCAGTCTTCGTGTTCACGATTTTTATGTTTCAGGGTGTGTTGCCCCTCAATCCTACGGGGCTGGGCGCACCTACCTGGGATACGGCACTTCATACAGCAATTTCGTTTGTCACCAATACCAATCAGCAGCACTATTCTGGCGAAGTCACGTTCAGCTACTTTAGTCAGGGGTTGGCGTTGGGATTTTTGTTTTTCACCTCAGCAGCAACGGGCATTGCCGTGGCGATCGCCTTCATCCGAGGGTTAACGGGCAGAACTTTGGGGAATTTTTACACCGATTTGGTGCGCTCTATCACCCGCATCCTGCTGCCCATCAGCATTGTTGGGGCGATCGCTTTAGTTGCTCTTGGTGTGCCAGAGACGCTTGCAGATCCAGTGTTAGTGCCAACGTTAGAAAATCCCACCGTGCAGCAGGCGATCTGCCCTTGCCCCTTGCCCATTTTGAAATCATCAAAGAATTGGGCGAAAACGGTGGGCGGTTTCTTTGGCATCAATTCTGCCCATCCCTTTGAGAACCCCAACGGGCTGACAAATCTCATTCAAATTGTGGCGATGATTTCAATCCCCTCAGCGCTGATTTACACCTATGGTATTTTTGCCAATAATCGCAAGCAAGCCTGGTTGATCTATGGCATGGTGTTTGGAATTTATCTGGTATTCATTGGCGTAGCGGCGATCGCAGAATATCAAGGCAACCCAGCGGTCAATGTGCTCCTAGGCAGCCAGCAACCTAATTTAGAAGGCAAAGAAGTGCGCTTTGGCTGGTCGCAGTCAGTGCTGTATGCCGTCACCACAACGGGAACCATGTGCGGAGCCGTCAACAGTATGCACGACTCCTTCATGCCGCTGAGTGGTGCGGTGATGCTGGCGAATATGTTTTTGCAGATTATCTGGGGTGGACAGGGCACAGGCACTGCTTACCTGTTTGCTTACTTGATTTTGGCAGTGTTTGTCACGGGATTGATGGTCGGACGTACACCCGAATTCCTGGGGCGCAAGATTGAGAAGCGAGAAGTCGTCCTCACCAGTTTACTGATCTTGCTAGTGCATCCCATTTTTATTTTGATTCCCAGTGCCATTACGCTGGCATTTCCCGATCAGTTATCTGGAATCAGTAATCCAGGATTTCATGGTTTATCCCAAGTGATATATGAATATGCTTCTGCCGCCGCCAATAACGGGTCAGGATTTGAAGGCATGGGGGATGCAACGCTCTGGTGGAACTTGAGTACGTCTATTAGTTTGCTGGCGGGACGTTATATTCCGATTACGGCATTGATCTTGCTAGCGGAAGGCATGTCTCGTAAACCCGTCGTACCCGTGACCGCAGGTACACTTCGCACGGATACCGGACTTTTTACAGGCGTGACCGCAGGCGTGATTTTGATTATGGGCGCGTTGACCTTTTTCCCAGTCTTGGCGCTGGGGCGATCGCGGAAGCCTTTCAAATTGCCAGAGGAATCTAATCTATGAGTATGCAAACACAACGTCGCAGCGATCGCAAACACACGCCCAAAGTAAAAATGGCGGGGCTATACAAACGGGCGATTCAAGATGCTTTTCGCAAGCTCAATCCCCGCATTGCCGTTTGCAATCCCGTCATGTTCCTAGTTTGGGTGGGAACTTTGGTCACCGCTTGTGTCACCCTCGATCCCAACCTGTTTGGGCCAGTCCAAGCCGACCCGAATCAACAACGATTATTGAATGGGTTAATTACCCTAATTTTGTTTTTGACGGTTCTATTTGCTAACTTTGCCGAAGCCGTGGCAGAAGGGCGCGGCAAAGCACAGGCTGAATCATTGCGGGCGACGCGATCGGACACCATGGCACGCAAAGTTCTGCCCAATGGTTCTACCCAAATGATTTCTTCAACGGCACTGCGTCGGGATGAACAAGTGTGGGTGATTGCTGGGGAAATGATTCCAGCCGACGGTGAAGTCGTCACCGGGATCGCCTCGGTGGATGAATCCGCGATTACTGGCGAATCTGCCCCGGTTCTCAAGCAGCCCGGTACGGATATTGCGAGTTCAGTGACGGGGGGAACGCGAGTGATTTCTGATGAACTGTTGATTCGGATTACCGCCGATCCAGGACAGGGATTTATCGATCGCATGATTGCCTTAGTCGAGGGGGCAGAGCGCAGTAAAACACCCAATGAAATTGCCCTGACTGTCTTACTCACGGTGCTAACGCAAGTCTTTTTGATTGTCGTGGCAACCATGCTGCCCCTAGCAAACTATGTCAATACACCCACGACGATCGCCATTCTGATTTCGCTCTTAGTTGCTTTAATTCCCACGACGATTGGCGGATTGCTGAGTGCGATCGGCATTGCCGGGATGGATCGCGTTGCCCAGTTTAACGTGATTGCTACCTCTGGGCGAGCGGTCGAAGCCTGTGGCGATGTCAATACGCTGGTGCTTGATAAAACTGGAACGATTACCCTGGGCAACCGCCTTGCGGATGAATTTATTCCGGTAAATGGGCATGCGGTGAACCAGTTGGCAAAGATTGCATTAGCAGCCAGTTTGTTTGATGAAACACCGGAGGGGCGATCGATTGTGCAACTGGCAGAACAGCTAGGCGCAACGGTTGACTTTCAGCCAGAAACAGCAGAAGGGATTGAATTTTCTGCCCGTACTCGCATGAGTGGCACGGATTTAGCCGATGGACAACAGATTCGTAAAGGAGCCGTGGAT
>JAAUPA010000366.1 GCA_012034615.1 Leptolyngbyaceae cyanobacterium CSU_1_4
TCGTCAATTGATTGCCCCCACATAAGCTCGGTCAATTCGTGAGCTGGCGATCGCATCCGGCAAGCGGGTCAGATGATTTTCGCGCAGGTCAAGCACAGTTAAATGGGTGAGCTGGGCGATCGCATCGGGCAAACTCGTCAATTGATTTCGGTTGAGTCTTAGTTTTGTCAGATGGGTGAGTTGGGCAATGCTATGAGGCAGGCTGGTTAATTGGTTGCTGCTCAGAGAAAGAATGGTCAGGTGGGTCAATTGCCCGATCGCATCTGGCAAACTCGTCAACTTATTGCTACCAAAGACATCGCCCAAGTTCAGCGTAGTCAGGTGGGTCAGTCGTCCGATCGCATCTGGCAAACTGGTCAGCCGATTACCGCTCAGATCCAGCGTGGTCAAATGAGTTAACTGCCCGATCGCGTTAGGCAAACTCGTCAAGCGGTTGCTGCTCAAAGAAAGCACCGTGAGATTGGAAAGGTGAGCGATCGACTCTGGCAGGCTAGTCAGTTGATTGTAGCTAAGGTCTAGCCCTGTGAGTTGGGAGAGTTGCGCCATCTCGGGCGGCAAAGTCGTCAAGCCTCGATCTGACAGATTTAGTTCAGTGACTCCTTCTCTGGCAGCGCGATCGATAATTTGTAGCAGCTCGTCATGGGTGATCATTTACGTAATATCACCCTAGACGCTGCTGAAGGCAAGGATGGTTTGCCCCATCACCGCCCCTTCTCGCCCCATTCTCGCCCTGAAAAGAGAAGCTGATCGTCTGGGGCGTTGCTGAATAAAAGCATAAAATCTAGTTTCCCTGCCCTAGAAAGGAAAAGGTTAGGGATCTGTGTTTAGATAAAGTCCCAATGGGATGACCCATCTTATCAGCCCCTAAATCCCCGTTCTGGGGAACTTTCAAACCCGTTCTCCTTCAAAGTCCCCCAATTTGGAGAATTTAGGGGGCAGATCGGTCAGCAATCTAGGTTTCTCAGCCAATACCTTAAGATCCGCTTGGTCTAGCAAGCAATTACTGAGTAGGGTTTTCTGCACCTCTTTCTGGAACGGTCCAGTAGTAAATGGTTTTGCCGTCCACTTCCACAACCTGTTCTGGCTTCCAGTCGCCCATATCAAATGCATGAGAGACTATGCGGGTACCCGGTTGCAGTTCGCTGAGCAGTTTGGGTCTTAACTGTAAATTCACTTGTGGTAGCAGGTAAAGGGTGACAACGGTCGCCTCGCTAAAATCCGTATCAAACAAGTCTTGCTGACGAAACTGAACGCGATCGCTCACCCCAGCCCGTTGAGCATTTTCGGTTGCCTCCTGCACCCGCTGCGGATTGAGATCTACCCCCACTCCCCGAGTCCCAAATTTCTGGCAGCCGTTATCACAATCCGTCCATCTCCGCTGCCCAAGTCATACAGCACATCGTCTTGATTGACATTGGCAATTCGCAGCATTTCGTTGACCACTGCTTGCGGGGTGGGCACGTAAGGAACATCTAGGTCGGGCGATGGAGCGGGAGGGGCGATATCTTGAACAGGTGCTGAGTTTTGAGCGGTTTCAGCCGTCGATTGAGCCGGACTCGTTTGCTCACGTACTTCTGCAACAGTGGGGGTTTGGGTGCAGCCCACAATCCCTAAGCCGATAATCCCTAATCCCGTCACCAGTAGCCGCACCATCACTTGTAATTTCATAATAGTTTCCTCGCTTTTGGGTTTTTGTTGGTTTGCTAGTTTGATTGCCATGCCTGACTCAGTGCCACAGCGATCGGGGTTAAGAGTTGTTCTAACGATGTCCTTGCATCAATGGAAGACCCAACGCAACAACCCCCACGCCAACGATCGCCCCAATGCCGGTATAGACCAAACTGGAGTACAGCAAATAACCACACGCAGCACAGAATAGGAGGGGCAACACGGGGTACAGTGGCACCCGAAAAGGTCGGGGTTGATCAGGATCTCGGACTCGGAGCACCAATAACGAGAGGCTGCTGAGCAAAAAGAAAAACCAGAAGATTGGAGCGGTATAGTCCACCATTGTTTCAAACCCGTTACGGGTAAGGGTGCCAAGAATAATCAGGGCTAGGGCGATCGCGCCTTGCAAGAGGTAGGCAGCCGTGGGTGTACTCGGACGCTCTTGCCAAAGCCCTAAAAATTGGAAGCGAGAAGCATCTTGCCCCAGCGCATAATTGGTGCGGGCTCCAGTAAAAATAGTGGCATTGACCGAATCAAGAGTGCAGGCGGCAACCAAGAGGCTAATCAGCACCGATCCGGGTTCGCCTAAGGCTCGTCGCATCAAATCTGCTGCAACGGCTTGGGATTGTGCCATGCCCGCGACTCCTAATCCTTTCAAGTACGCCAAGTTGATTAAAAAATAAATCACTGTAATAATGCCAATCCCCCAAAGGAGCGATCGGACAATATTGCGCTGATAGTTTTTAATTTCGGCAGAGATGTAGGCAGCTTCATTCCAACCGCCGTAAGATAACAACACAAACACCAGGGCTAAGCCCCAAGAATTAGAAGCGGGCGCAGTCAACGTAGGGGGAACAGGCGGGGGGGGTGCCAAGGTTAAGCCAATCCCAATGACCAGCAGCAGCCCTAAGACGGTGGTCATGGTGAGCCAGGTTTGCATCCGTTTGCTGTGCTTCAGTCCCAAAATGTTAAGAGCGGTCAGTAGAACGATCGCCAAAGCAGCATAAATCGAAGGAGAAAAAGCTCCTAGGCGAAATAACTGAGAGGCATAATCTCCAAACACAAAGGATAGAAGAGCGATCGAGCCAGTTTGAATCACCGTCATTCTTGCCCAGGCAAACAGAAAGGCTATGGGTTGACCAAATGCCCGTTTCAAGTAATTGTAGCTACCGCCCACATGAGGATATGCCGTTGCCAATTCTGCATAGCAAAGTGCCCCCATCAACGAAATGATTCCGCCAACCAGCCAAACCTGCAAAACAGCAGTCTGGCTTTCAACATTAGCCGCAACCAATGCCGGAGTTTCAAATATTCCAGCACCAATGACTAGCCCCACAATGAGGGCGATCGCGTCGATCAATCTCAATGAACGTTTTGGGGCAGGGACACCGATGTCTACAGGTCGTTCAAGCAGATTTGGTTGCTTCGTTAGACTCACAGCATCACCTTTCTATAATTGAACGGGTCTTCGTTTTCATTGAAAAATCGCGTGTCTGTGAACTGAGATCTCTCAGTGCCAAACCAGTCAAAAATTCTGCACGTCGCTCCTTTTAAAGAGTGTTTGTAAAATATAAATAACGCTCCGAACCGCCCCCTAAACTCCCCAAATTGGGGACTTTGAATCAACCCATCGGCTCGAAGTCCCCAATTTGGGGGG
>JAAUPA010000064.1 GCA_012034615.1 Leptolyngbyaceae cyanobacterium CSU_1_4
CCCGCTCCCACACTTCATCCGGCAGCAAATATTTGGGGTCAATTTCTGTAAAGGACATGGGTCTGCAGACTCCAAAACTCAGTCCCTATCAGTCTCTCATATAATCAAAGGTTTTCGGATAGGTTCTATGTATGACGACAGGTTTCGCCAGCTAACAACTAGCAAGAACTTGATTATTGTGCTTCCCTGGCATCGGACTAGCTCCTCTGAATTTAAAACTGAATTTGAGAGGAGTGCAGAAATCTATTTCGGGTTGAAGGATAAGGGCAATAATCTCAACTGGAAAACCGCAATGTCATACGATGCAACTCAGGCTCTCGCTGAAGGACTAAGACAAGCTTCAAGCAATGCGTGTGCGATACAAACGCTTGTTCCCAGTATTTTCAATGATTGCCTTCGCAAAAACCTCTTAATGGCTTTGAAGGGTGAGTTGAATCAGCCAAATGGATTCAGTGCTATGAGTGCTGTCGGTAAAAATGGAGTGAGGTTTGACGAAAATGGCGATCGGAAGAGTGCAAAGGTTGACGGAGTAGAAGGAATTGGGGTTTTTGTTGAGATTTGTAGCAAGGTAGACGGAGAAGGGCTAAATTTCCGTCACGTTGAGGAATGTAGTTCATAGAAGGTTGTAAACTTAATTCAGGATTGCAGTGTTTGCATAAAAGCATTGACTGCATCGTATTGATCTGCCATGCGCGTGTGGAATTCCAGCGATCGCAAATCTAATTTTGGCAATAATTCACTTTGCTGCACCAGCTCATAGCCTGTTGAGCGCAAGCAATAAACCGAAATTACGCCATCTTCCCAGAACCAAACTTCTGCTACTCCAATCCGACGATAGATTTCTAACGCATCAATGCCGCCACTGCTGACCGTGACTTCTAGCGCCAAATCGGGAATTTCGCGGCGATCGCTCAAGCAATAAGACTCATCCGGCTCCTTTCTTGCCCCCTAGCTCCTTCATACCAATAGTGGTGCTGCCCCTGCCATAGAACCGAATGCCCTTTAGCCTCATATAACTTTCGAGGAGTTGACCGAGCGTATTCTTAGGTTCTTCGTGCGTATCAGACAAGGGAGCCATAATTTCTAAATATCCATCCAAATAAGTGAGGCGTGCGCCCGTTCCCTCCAAGTCAGCGTCTAATTTTTCCAAGGTGTCCCAAGTGACGTTGTACAGAATAATTCCGTTTTGCAAGCCTGGTTCGGAAGTTGTGGCGATCATGATGATCCTTTTTAGCAATGTGTTTTTATGATAGATGAGAGCTAGGGCGATCGCTTTGATTGGCAGCGTAAGTACGTTAAGTTTCTAATTTCCTCCATTGCTGATCTCACAGGCTGATATAGTCTTAAGTATTCATCGGTTCTGTCGGAATTCAGCCGCCAGAGGTAACGGGGAAAGTTTGGTGTGAATCCAACACTGTCCCGCAACTGTAATGAGATTTTGCACATCTTTTAGTCAGAACGCCCGCCGATGGTTTGGCTCATTTCTACATCTGCGAGGCACAGAAAATGGATAAATTTAAAGACTTTTGGTTTCTTCCTGTTAACAAGGTTTTCCAGAAAATAGGCGCATTGATTGCCCTGATGAGTATTTTTCTGCTAACAGCAACTCCGGCTTCTGCCCATCATGCAATGGGAAACAAAATGCCATCCAACTTTTTCGAGGGGTTCATATCTGGTGCGGCGCATCCCCTCATTGGGCTGGATCATTTGACGTTTATTGTGGCAATTGGCTTGCTGGCTGCGGTCAAACGGCAAGGAATTTTAATTCCCATTTCGTTTCTGTTAGCAGCGATGCTGGGCACAGGAGCGCACTTGGCAGGTATCAGTTTTCCAGGAACTGAGTTATTTGTCTCTGGATCAATCTTGTTATTTGGCATTTTGTTGGTGATGAAGGATAGTCCCAATACTGCTGTCGTTTCAGGTTTGTCAGCGCTTGCGGGTCTATTTCACGGTTATGCCTATGGTGAAGCCATTTTTGGGGCAGAAACGACTCCGCTAGTGGCATATCTCATCGGCTTTACAGTTGTTCAACTTGTTATGTCGCTCCTGGCGTTCCGGGTTGGTCAGGCAACTATCATGGGGCGAGAAACGGAACAACCCTCTCCAGCAAAATTGCGTTCTGCGGGTCTGGTAATTTGTGGTATGGGGCTTGCGTTTTTTGCTTCTCAACTTGTTGCAGTTGTGATTCCTGTTTCTGCTGGCTAGATGTGAACGCACTCTGCACTTATCCGATCGCCTCTAATTCTGTTCATCATTAGCGGGTTAGGATAAAATCTACTAAAAGAGACATGTTTCAGTGGTACGAAGCATGTCTCTTTTAGTTATTTATAGGAATTGCGCCAGCGTGTCAAAGTTTTCATTTTGAGAGGTATTTGCTCATGTTAATTCAGTTAGCAGAATCTGATGCGCAAGTTCTTGAATGCTTTTCTACTTTGTCTCAGTTGCGTCCCCACCTGGAGCAAGAAAAGTTTTTAGCACAATTTTATCGACAAAAACAAAATGGGTATCAGCTTGCGTTTATCAATGTAGATAATCGAGCCGTAGCGGTCGTAGGGTTTCGTGTCTCTGAATGTTTAGCCTATGGACGATTTGGCGTTGCTGAATCAAAGTATGAACTGAGTATGAACTGATCTAAGTTGACCGTTTTCTCGCCCCCTAAATCCTCCAAAATTGGAGGACTTTGAAGGGTTTGGAAGTCCCCCAATTTTGGGGGTTGAGGGGCTTTCATACTTGCATTCAGCAATGCCGACGATTTTTGTACGTGGATGATCTGATTGTTAGTGAAACCCTGCGATCGCAAAAGTATGGGCAGCGTATCTTTGAATGGCTGATTGAGTACGCTAAGTTGCATCACTGCAAACAGTTACATTTAGAGGCATTGCTGAATGGAAGTATGAATCCTTGAGATGCTATGGCTCTGATCGCCCCCTAAATCCCCCATTCTGGGGGACTTTGAAAGGTTCGGAAGTCCCCCAGAATGGCAGGGCTGATCTATTGAAAGAAGGAAAATAGTTTCTGGACATCATGAGCGAGGAACCGTAACCCCTTTGTAATGGAAGCAAAGCCATTCATCCGAAACAGATTAAGACCCAACGTTCGAGCAATCGCAAAATTCACCAAGGCATTACCATCACAAACGGGGGTTTGATCCTCCTGCAACACAACATCTTTAACCCAGTGGAGACGATTCTCAATATGCCAGTGCTGGCGAATTTGCTTGGCAAAACCAACGGCATCTAATCTCAAGGAACTGATATAAAACATCATCTCTTCGTAGGGCTTACCGGCACGAGTTCCCCTGCGTTCGACTCGAATCAGCCGTTGAACGCCTACCCATCGTGGATCAAGCTCAGGCATCTGGTCTAAAACGCTGACGGTGCGGTGGGTAACGCGGTCACGGGTTTGTTCACTTTGACAGTCCACACTCGCAGGCGGTTGTTGTTCAAACTGGCGCTTCAACTGCTGAAACAAGGTTTGCTGATTGCCTTTCACCGTGATGACATAATCATTGCCGCTGGCGATGATCTGCTGGACTGTTTTTTTGAGTATGAAGCGCGTCTAACGTCAAACAAACGCCCTTGAGTTGAAGTTTTTCTAATAAGACTTCAGCAGTTTTGATTTCACTGCAATCTTTGTTGCGCATCGACTCTAGTCCCACGACCACCCCTTGCTGCACACTGAAAGCAGAGACGATACTGACGAAGTCTTGATAGGCTTGGTCATAATCGCGCAGACTGACTGAAATGCCTTTGCCATCAAGGGGCACTTGCTCACTTGCTATCGGCGCACAGTGCTCTTGTGCCCACTGGTTAAAAGCCTCGGTGAAGGAGACGAAATCGACGCGTACCATGATTCGCCGCAGGGTGGAAAGGCTCGGTAATCGAGTGTAAGGGAGATTCATGACTTCTAGTAACGTGGGTTGATGACGATTGACAAAGTCTGCTAAAGCCCGGTATCCCGTGCAGCCACTCATGGTGCCCATGACCACTAAGACCAAAATGACCCAAAGGGGGTAATCGGGCTGGGTGCGAAAATCTCGGACAGTTTGAAGATACTGAATTAAGTTCATAACGCTCAAATTCCAATCTTGGGGAATCTCCAGTATAAAATCCTCTGACCAATAGATCAGCCCTGCCCCGATTCGGGGGATTTAGGGGGCAAATTCATACGTGATTCAGCAACGCCCATTTAGATTCAGGTGTTCAGCGTTTTGATGCGCATCGGTTTTATTTCCAGCAACGCATGAAGATTAAGAGCCATCACTTTTCGCTAGATTTGTAATTGTGGTCAGGGCAAAGGCTTTAAGCGATCGAATGGGCAGCAGTCAATTTTATTCGGCAACGCCTGGATCAAGCCACTCGCTATGACCCGCCAATGAGCTAACATCATTTAGGATGTCATTGGCGTTTTAGCCTGCAATATAGCGGCGCGATCCCTTGCGGATCGCTCGAAGCGATCGCCATCCCCCTGTTCCCTCAAAATTTAACTTCTCATGTCTCCTTCCCCCGAAGACCAAGCCCAAATTCAAGAAATTGTCCAATCCCTTCGCCGCAAGGAAGGAAACTGGCTGGCGTGGGGCAAAGCTTGCCAAACCCTACAAAAGGCAGGCTATTCGCAGCAAAAAATCTTTGAGGAAACTGGGTTCGAGCCTATTCAACAAAACCAAATTATAGTAGCGGCACAGGTTTACAGCTCGCTAGAAAGTGGAGATACAGCGCCAGAAGTTTTGGTGCGGTTTGAAAAAACAGGGAGCGATTCCCTGTACGAGTTGCGGGTCTTAACTCAGGCGGAGCGGGTGGCGGCGGCGACGCTGGTGGTAGAGCGAGGGTTAGATTCGGAGGGCGCGGGTGAGGTGACCAAGGCGCTGAAAGATTTTGGGCGGTTCAAGGCTCCTCCAGAGTTTTCAGATTATCCGAGTGATGCGATCGCCCATTACTATTGGAAGTTGGCACGACAACAGGCAGATTTGCAGGCGCGATCGCGTTTGATTGCCCAAGGGCTACGGTTTGCCAAAAGCGAATCGGCACGGCTGCAAATTGAAAAACTGCTGACCGATTTCACCATCACGCGCACTAAAGCGGCTCCTAAGTTGCCCTTTTATCGCTTAGAGTCCGCCTCCGATCAGCCTCGGATTTTGCCAGTGGTGGGCAAGTTGCCGCTCACTACCGCAGATTTGCAAGCGGTGCCGATGGTGGAAGAAGACGGCGCGTTTCGGCTTGTGAAGTTTTCTGGGGTGGGGGCTTGGGTGTCGTTGCCCAGTTGGCAAGTCGTTTTAGGCGCCGAAGATCCCGTTATGCTGTTGGCAGATAGCACCGAGTTACCGAGTTCGCCGGATACGTTGCCGGAGGAAGTGTTGGTATTGGTCGATCGGGCGCAGCGCCAGTGGAGTGACGAGCATCATTTTGTGGTAGACCAAGCGGGGCAGCTTCAGGTGGCTTGGTTTGAAGTATCGCCTACTATTCCAATCTTAGGGAAGGTCGTCTTGGTGCTGCGTCCAAATAAGGTTTTAGATGAGGATTACAACAAAGAACTTTGGCAGATTGATGAGTAACGATGGGCATTGCTGAATGCAAGTATGAAAGCCCGCAACCCCCCAAAAATGGGGGACTTCCGAACCCTTCAAATCCTCCAATTTGGAGGATTTTGGGGCGAGAAACGGTCAACTTAGATCAGTTCATACTTTGATTCAGCAACGCCTAACGATGAACCCCTGAAGCCTCTGTTTCTTGTCAGCGAGGATTTTGCTCCATCAACTCTCGCACCTGCTCTGCGTGGTAAGAACTACGAGTAAGCGGCGAAGCAACAACCTGCAAAAACCCGATCGCCTCTCCAAATTCTCGCCACGCATCAAACTGAGCTGGGGTCACAAACTCCTTGACCACCAAATGCTGATGACTGGGCTGGAGATATTGCCCAAGGGTTAAAATGTCGCAGCCCGCGTTCCGTAAATCTTGCAGGGTTTGGCGAACTTCTGCATCCGTCTCGCCCAAACCGACCATAATGCCTGATTTGGTGTAAATCGAGGGGGCAAGCTGGCGAGTTTGCTGAATCAGGTGCAGCGATCGCCCATAGTCGCCTTGGGGGCGCACTCTCTTATACAATCGCGGCACGGTTTCAGTATTGTGATTTAACACTTCTGGCTGAGCTTGCAGAATTATCGCTAATGCCGACCAATCGCCACACAGATCAGGAATCAGCACCTCAATGGTGGTTTTGGGCGATCGCGATCGCACCGCCTCAATGCATTGAACGAACTGACTCGCACCGCCATCGGGCAAGTCATCTCGGTTAACCGAAGTAATGACCACATGGTTCAAGTTCATGCGCCGCACCGCTTCAGCCAAGCGATTGGGTTCTGTGGGATCGAGGGCTTGGGGCTTTTTCTCAAAATCAATGTCGCAGTAGGGGCAGGCGCGAGTGCAGGCGGGACCCATAATCAAAAAAGTGGCGGTTCCGGCGCTAAAGCACTCGCCAATGTTGGGACAGGATGCTTCTTCGCAGACTGTATTAAGTGCTAAATCCCGCAGGATTTCTTTAACGCCACCGACTCGTTCCCCTTGGGGTGCTTTAACCCTTAGCCATTCTGGTTTAACTGCCACAGTTCTTTTTACATGAGTGATTGAATTGATTTTATCAAGTTCTTGGCGTTGATAGTTTTATAGAGGTTTTGCCCACACTGTCACTGGGACATTCTGTATCACCGGGACATTCTGTATCACCGGGACATTCTGTATCACCGGGACATTCTGTAGCACTGGGTCATTCTGTAAAGAAATTATGCAATCCTTTAACTCTCAAGTCGATCAACCGCTCAGGGCGGCTCAAACGACGGCGGCAGAGACAGGGGCGATCGCTCCAGCCTCTGCCGCTTTCCTGTTCGTCTTTTTGGAAATTTTTGAACGGGAAGGCGGTATCCAGTCCTATGCGCAAGATATTTTTCGCAGCTATTGCAGCTTTTCTAAGCAGCCTGCCGATGTTTTTTTGCTAAGAGATCGACCAGACTGTAGCAATCCTTTTCAATCTGACCACTTGAACTTTCATTATTTCAAACATCCGTCTGCTCAGGTGGGGCGCTTGTGGATGGCGATCGCTCTGTTCTTCCACATTCTCAAAAATCGCCCCGCGCGCGTCCTCTGTGGTCATATCAATCTTGCCCCCCTGGTGCGCTTCGTGTGTCAGCCTTGGCAAATTCCGTATACGGTAATGATTCATGGCAAAGAAGTCTGGGAGCCGTTGCCGCGCCCCCTGCGAGCCGCCTTACAGCAAGCCGATGAAATTTGGACGGTCAGCCGCTATAGCCGCGATCGCGCTGCTGCTGCTAACCAACTCGACCTCAATAAAATTCGACTCATGCCCTGTGCCGTGGATGGCGATCGCTTTACTCCGGGCGAAAAGTCGGCAGCATTGGTCGATCGCTACGGTTTGACCAATGCCCAGGTGCTGCTCACCGTGGCGCGGCTGTGGTCGGGAGACATTTACAAAGGCGTGGATATGACGATTCGGGCGCTAGGGGCGATCGCTCAATCTATTCCGAACGTTAAATATTTGGTGATTGGGCGAGGCGATGATCAGCCTCGGTTGGCGCAACTGGCGAAAGATTTGGGGGTGGGCGATCGCGTGGTGTTTGCGGGGTTTGTGCCCACGGTTGAACTCCCTGAACATTACCGTCTTGCCGATGCGTATGTCATGCCTTCGCAGGAGGGGTTTGGCATTGTGTATTTGGAAGCAATGGCTTGCGGTGTGCCTGTTCTGGCTGGTGATGCTGATGGCTCGGCTGACCCATTGCAAGATGGGAAGCTGGGTTGGCGGGTGCCCCATCGCACGGTAGAGGCGATCGCCCATGCCTGTATTGAAATGCTTCAACCCGAAGCAACACCGCAAAGCCGGAAAGATGGACAATGGCTACGACAACAAGCGTTAACCTGGTTTGGCAAGGCGGCATTTACTCAGCGATTACAGGACGCTCTAAAAACAGCGCCTTAAAAAATAGGTGAGGAGATCCAGCGGTTTTAGTACGGTCGCTAGGGTTTCAGAAGTTGAGGGGAATTGAGATACTGAACGAAGTTAGCTAGTCAGGTAGCCAGCTAAAAACATCAGGAGAGATCGGTTCTTCTGAAATTATGGTGGAAACCGTAGAGCAGTCAAGATGCCTGCCCTACGGGAAATTAATTCCTGATCGTCTGGAAGTCAGAAGAGCCGAGAGGTCTAACTTCTTAAAGCACTTTTTTGAAACCTGATCTCAAACCGTCAACCTTGAAAGATTCATACAGAATCCAAGATCTTGAAAAAGTTGCTCTATGCTGAGAACCATTAGCCCATGAGAGCGCCGAAGTTAAAAGTCACTGCAAAAGCCCTGGGAGGTCACTATGAATCAAAATAGCTACAGAAACCTGCAATTTAACTTATCAGGGCTGAACTTTTGGTTAACGCTGCTGGCGATCGCCTGGTTGCTAGGTTCTTTAGGGTTGGGATGGATTATTAAATCTTTTGTGGTCATTCTAGGATTAATTATTATTACCCCAATTTTGGGTTTCATTGGCTTTCGGTGGTGGTTGAAACGCAATTTAGTAGAAGCAGCTTGTCCAGTGTGTAGCTTTGAGTTGGCAGGCATCAACGGCACAGAAATGCGATGCCCCAATTGCAGCGAACTCTTGAAGGTTGAAGCAGGACATTTGCATCGGCTCACGCCTCCCGGAACAGTGGATGTAGAGGCGATCGAAGTATTGGCAAAACAGATTGACGAATAGCAAACCCCAAAAAAGAAAATGGAAATTAAAAAAGGGATAGGAAAATTAATCCTGTCCCTTTTCGCTGAGATCGGCACTTCCCCAAATCACAGCAACTCGTCCACCCATTGACTCATCTCCCCTCTTCCGACCTCTCCATAGCGCTATTCCCAAAATGAGTATGAACTCTTCTCCCTGAACCTCTGTCTTGAGGGAAAGCGGCTTTGACATCAGTCATGGTTTTCAACAACCCTTACTGCGCTTGGTTAATCAATTTTCTTGAGCCAACTAATTTTCTTGAGTGATAGACAGGGTGAAAGGCTGCCCGCTTTGAGCCATGTCTCCTACAAATACTGAGTAGGTGCCCTGATCCCACACGCCCGGAACTTCGATGGTGCCATTGGCATTTGTATCTGCCATGACGCAGCGATTAGAGGGACCGGTGATCCAAAGGGTTGGCTGACCTTGCCCTTGAAGGGTCAGCCGGAGTGGCGAGGGCTGGTTCACCACAATGACTTGGTTGGGTTCGGCAGGGATAAACCCGCACTGGCTGGCTTGAGAGCCGCCAGAATTGCCGCTGATACTCAGGGGGGCAGTCAGCGGAGTTTGGACAGGGACACTGTACACAGAGGTGGCGATCGCCATGGTCATTGCGATCGCAGTCGGAATCGTCATCCAGTCAAAGCGCTTTTTCATAACCCCTCTCCACAAGCCAAGAGTCTAAGAATGGGTTGTCTTGGTTAACTGCATCGTAGCCTTAGGAATTAGGGATGAAGAAAAATCTGTGACAGTTCCCCAAGTGCGCTAATTTAGCAACAGAGTTATGGGAGCTTTTCGAGCATGATGCAATCATTTTCTGTCTCCGCAACCTTGCTGTATGCGATCGCCGCTGCGGCTGCGCTGGTCTACTTGCCGTTTCTGGTGGTGGCATTGGGTCGCGTTCAAGTTGGGTACAATCCAGCTACTCCGCGCGCGCTGTTTGATAAATTGCCCGATTATGCCAAACGAGCAACTTGGGCGCACCAAAATTCGTTTGAGTCCTTTTCACTTTTTACGGCGGCGGCGTTGATGGCGTATGTCACGAAGGTGGATAATTTTTTAGCCGCGCAGGTGGCGATCGCCTATGTCGTCGCTCGATTCTTCTTCTCAGTGTTTTATATTTTGAATGTGCCCGTGTTGCGATCGCTCATGTTTGGCATCGGCACCACAGGAATTATTATCCTGATGGGGCTGAGCTTGAAGCAAGTTAACCTATCGCTCCCGCTGGTTCCTCCAAATTAAATTTTAAATCACTGATTAATTCCCTTAGTTCTCCTCCAGTGCCATGGCTTCATCCTCCTACTCATTTGATATTGTCAGCGACTACGATCGACAAGAACTGGTCAACGCCCTCGACCAAACAAACCGCGAAATCATTGCCCGCTACGACCTCAAAGACACCAAAACAACTTTAGAGCTAGGTGCTGAAAGCATCGATGTTCATACCGATAGCGAATTTACCCTCGACTCCATTCACACCATCCTTCAGCAGAAAGCCGCCAAGCGAAATCTTTCCTTGAAAATTTTTGAGTATGGCAAAATCGAATCTGCCAGTGGCAACCGGGTTCGGCAAGAAATTAAGCTAAAAAAAGGCATTCCTGCCGAAATGGGCAAGCAAATCTCGAAGCTAATTCGTGACGAGTTTACTAAAGTCCAGGCTTCGATTCAGGGTGATGCGGTTCGGGTTTCGGCAAAATCGAAAGACGAACTTCAGGCAATCATTCAGCGCCTCAAGCAAGAGGATTATCCCATGGCGCTGCAATTCAACAACTATCGATAACGCACTTCGTGCCCAAGTCAGGATTTTCTGAGGTTAGAAGCTTGATGCAAGTCCCAGAGGTTACTCCCACTGCAAGCCTTTACGAAACCGACTTCTATGCTTGGACGAAGGAGCAGGTGAATTTGCTGCGCGATCGCCAGTGGAGCCAAGTTGACCTACACAATTTAATTGATGAGGTTGAATCTCTGGGCAAACAGCAACGCCAAGAGCTTCGTAATCGTTTGAGCGTGTTGCTAGGTCATTTGTTGAAGTGGGAATATCAACCACAGGGTCGAAGCCGCAGTTGGCTTGCCCCCATCCGGGTGCGGCGCCGAGATACCTTACCTTACGGCTTCTCCAAGAAAACCCTAGCCTTAAATCTGTCTTAGCAGATACGTTGCTAGAAGCCTACGAAAATGGCAAAGATTTAGCGATGGGCGAAACTGACTTGCCCAAGCAGACTTTTCCGTTGTGTCCCTACCCGTTAAGCAAGATTTTAGAGAGCCGCTTTTACCCTGGAGAAACGAGCGCCTTGATTACCGGATCAAACGCTTAGGAGGAGGATCAAATCTGGCAAGTAGTCGGTCAATTGGTCATGATTTCGTCTTTGGAAAGCGCCCATTCAGTGGCATGATATTGAAAGTATGCTCAATCTGCTGAATCCTATGCGATAGCAGAGATTGAGCTTCGTTGTGTTGGACTCATAATGTTGAACATCCGATCTTGAGGACGTTTTGAAGGAGAACCATGTTTAAGAAATGCATCGGGCTGGTTGTGGTCGCTGTATTCCTTGCCTTCCAGATGTTTACGGGAGGCGCGATCGCTGCTGAATTAGATGCGGCGACTCGAACCGTAACGTTGAACGAAGCTGGGGAAACAGTCACGCTCAATCTCAAACAGGTGGCTGCGGGCAAGCGCCTGTTTAATTATGCCTGCGGTCAATGCCATGCGGGTGGAGTCACTAAGACCGATCCCAACGTGGGGCTTGAGCCTGAGTCTTTGGCGCTGGCAACCCCTCGCCGCGACAATCTTGAATCTTTAGTGGATTACATGAAAAACCCGACCACCTACGATGGTCTGGAATCCATTGCTGAACTGCACCCTAGCACCCAAAGTACTGACATTTTTCCTAAAATGCGGAACCTGACGGAAGATGATCTGGTGGCGATCGCTGGACACATTCTCCTTCAGCCCAAAGTGGTGGGTGACAAATGGGGCGGCGGCAAAATCTACTACTAAACTTCATTCATGCTGATTTCTTTGGGCTGGCGACAGTTTTGGGGCGTGGCGATCGCCCTGGCGACGGCTTTTCTAGTTTTAGGAACGCCTGCTGCTCAGGCAGATTCTCTAGACGCTTATGTTTTGAGATATCTAGACGTAAAAGAACCCGTCCCTTTGGCGATCGATGCCCAGGGCGCAAGTCGTCCATTCTCGGCAGCGGACTTGTCAGCAGGCAAACGGCTGTTTGAGGGAAGCTGCAAAAACTGTCATGTTGGCGGCGCAACTCTGCCCGATCCGCTCGTGTCTTTATCCTTAGAAACACTGCAAAAAGCCACGCCGCCACGCGATAACATCAATAGCCTAGTGACCTACCTAAGACAACCCATGTCCTATGACGGCACCGAAGAATCTTATGGATGCCGCCAGGTCAGCGAAAAGTGGATGGATCAGACGGAAATTGAGAATCTCTCAGCCTTCGTTTTACGAGCCGCCCAAAAAGCCCCAGGTTGGGGAATCACTTCTTTCTGAAGCCTAGTTTTTGAGATAAACCAAGATAAAATCTATCTGGGAACGAATTCAACTTAATTTTTCGAGGTATTTTCATGAAACTGACCACTCTCATCTCTCGGGGTTTGAGTCTGGCACTCTGCATGATGGTGTTGGTTGCAGGCACGCTGCTCATGGCGGTTGCGCCTGCTGCTGCTGAAACCTTTACCGTCAAAATGGGCGCAGACTCTGGCATGTTGGCATTTGAGCCTTCGACTTTAACCATTAAGCAAGGCGACACCGTTAAGTGGGTCAACAACAAGCTGCCTCCCCACAACATCATGTTTGAAGACAAAGCTATGGCTGACAAGTCCCATAGCGCTATGTTGTTCTCTCCTGGCGAATCTTACGAGGCAACCTTCGATACAGCCGGAACCTTTAGCTACTACTGTGCGCCTCACCGGGGTGCAGGCATGGCAGGCAAGATTACAGTCGAGTAGTTTTGACCTAGTTCTAAAGCCATGATTTTAAAAAGGGTGCAGCTAGTCTGTACCCTTTTTGATTTAGGTTTGTCAACGATAAATCCACTGCTTGTTCCTTGTAGGATATTGAAGTATTAATCTTTGAGGGTAGCGCCAGTGGTTCCTTTAAATGACGAAAATCCCATTCGGATTACGCCTTATGTTACTTATGGGCTGATCTTTCTGAATATTTTAATATTCATGTTTGAGATTACCCTTTCACCCCAAGCTTTAGATGCGCTGTTCTATACGGCGGCTGTGGTTCCGGCTGAACTGACCCGGAGTTTGCAAGGGGAAACTGTGCCGGGTGGTTTTCCAGAATGGTCAACGCTAATTACTTCGCAGTTTTTGCATGGGGGGTGGCTGCACTTGGGCGGCAACATGCTGTACCTATGGGTGTTTGGCAATAACTTAGAAGAGCAGATGGGGCGATTGCGCTATTTGGCGTTTTATTTGCTATGTGGCGTTTTAGCTGGGTTGACGCAGTGGTATTTTGCCCAGTCGTCGAGCATTCCCTCCTTGGGTGCCAGTGGGGCGATCGCCGGAGTTTTAGGCGCTTACGTCATCCGTTTCCCTAAGGTTAGAATTCTGACTCTCATTTCATTTTTTGCTTTTCGGGTTCCCGCTTACCTATTTCTGGGCTTTTGGTTTATTCAACAAGCTTTTTATAGCGTGACTAGCCTCAACGTTCCTACTAATATTGGCATGGAAAATGGGGGCATTGCCTATTGGGCACACGCGGGCGGCTTTGTGTTTGGCGCGATTTTAGGACCTATTTTTGGCTTATTCTCATCTGAAGTTCGGGACTATTAACAAGATTTTCTCCTCCCTTTACAACATTAGTCAAAATTTTGATTAGTCTTAAGAAGATTAAGCGGGCTCTTGAAGAGACGTGAACAGGACTACACCTCGCCACCCCGACAAAACCAGACAAAGAGGAAAGCTGCATGAAGCGGAACAATTCAGAGATCCTCAAAGGAACGATGACCCAGGGCGGCATCATTCTTTTGCTGTTGCTAGGCGGCATGGGGGGCGAAGTGAGTGGGGTTGCAGCCAGAGCAGCGGCGGTGAGTGATGAATCGGCAAGCCGTGATGAATCAGCAAGCCGTGATGAATCAGCAAGCACAGTATCTGCATCTGGTTGGACAGTATCGGCTTTATCAGTGCAAGAGCAGGAGCAACTGAATCGGCTGGATCGGACGGCGACTGTTTTTAATGTAATGTTGGGTGTTTTTGCGCTGATGATCGCTGGGGCGATCGCGGCTCTGTATCTACTGCGGCGATCGGTCATTCGAGAAGTCACGACCATTGTCCAAGCCCATTTAGGCGAACTAGGAGATTTGGAAAGCCAAATTACCGCCTCTAAGCTAGAAATCAAAAAAATGCTTCAAGAGTACGAAGAGTACGCCGCCGATTTAGGGAATGAAGCGGACGGTTTTCAGAAGAACTTGATCGATCAGCAGGAGAAACTGGAAGAGCTAGTCGCAGAATTTTCTCAACGGAAACAACAAAGCGCGGAGCGGTTACAGCAGCAGTTAGAAGGGGCACAGCAGAGACTAGGCACCCTAGAAACGGATTTTTCGACCCAAGTATCAGAGATTCAGCGAGTGGTGCAGTCTCGGCAAGAGCAAAGTTTATTGGCGCTAAACGAGTCGGCGACAGCATTCACGCATGAGCTAACAGATTTGCACAGCGGAGCGCAACAGCACAAAGAGCAAACCGTAAACCAATTGGATAGCTTAGTCGCTGCTTTGTCGCCCTACCTAGATGAGTTGCGTCAGGATGCAGAAGAGCAAGTTCGGCAACAGCAGACGACGATTCTCAGCCGGATGAAAACCCTGGAGTCGGAGTTTGCAACTCAGGTCGCTAGCTTGCAGAAAAGCGCGATCGGGCGAAAGGATCAGGTCTTCAGTCAGCTCGAAAACGTGCGGGAGGATATGACCACAGAGCTGGCTGAAATTCAGGCAGAGACGCAAGCCCAACGGGATTCTATTCGCCGCAGCCTAGAGCAATTGAAAGCAGAACTTGCCCAGCACCAAACCGACCTCCGCATAGATTCCCAAACCCAAGGCGACACACTCCGCCAAGGTTTAGGAGAGTTGAGAGCCGAGTTTATGCAGCAAAAATCTGAGCTTCAAGCCGATACCAGAGCGCAACGAGAAGCGGTTCGTCGGGCGGTTGAGCGGATGGAAGCAGACTTTGGCGATCGCCTTAACGATTTACAAGCCGACACCCAGCGGCAGAGAGACGCAATTCAACAAAACCTCGATCGCCTCGAAGCCGAGTTTATTCAGCAACAGAGCGAACTCCAAGCCGCCGCTCAAGCGAAAAAAGAAGACCTGCGCCAAATTCTAGACCGCCTCGAAACCGAGTTCACCGCTCGCCGCTCCGACTTGCAAGTAGACGTGCAGGCGAAGAAAGAAGATTTACGGCAATGGTAGAGCGGTTTGAAACCGAGTTTAGTGATCAATTAACTCAAATCCAAACGGGCAGCCAGGAACGCAAAGCCCTCATCCTTAACAACCTCGATCGCTCTGAAGGCGAGCTAGTCGCTCAGCTTAATTCTTTGAAGACCGACGTGCAAACCCAGCGAGAAAAAATTCGGCAAAACCTGGAAAAAGTCGAAGCTCGCTTTGCCGACCAACTTGCCGATTTCCAATCTAGCGCCGAGGAACAAAAAGCCCTGAGTCTGCAAAAACTGACCCAGCTCGAAGCGGAAATTACCGCCCAACTCAATACCCTTCAAAGCGATGCTCAAGCCCAAAAGGACAGCATCCTCCAAAAGCTGAGTGAAGTTTCGCCCCAATTCCTCGCTGATTCCTTCGCCGCAGACGTACAGCAAACACTTCAGCACCTCACCGAACAACTGGCAATTCTTCAAGCTAGCCAGCCCGAATTGTTTTACACCGCCACCGACTACATTCAGCAAGCCAATGCGCTGAGTTCCACCGACCCCGCAGCCGCGATCGCCCTCTACGACAAAGCCATTGCTCTCGGACCGAACGACCCGGCGCTATGGATGAACCGAGGCATGGCGCTCGAAGCCCTCAAGCGTTCCTCCGAAGCCCTCGCTGCCTATGAGCAAGCCCTCAAACTCCAGCCCGACAATGCGGCGGCATGGTATCACCAAGGGATTTTGCTCCGAGAAATGAAGCAATACGACGGGGCGATCGCTGCCCTCGATAAAGCCGTCGAACTGCACCCCGAAGATGCTAAAGCTTGGCTCAACCGAGGCATCAGCTTCAGCCGCATCAAAAACCCCGAAGTTGCCCTTGAATCCTTCGACAAAGCCCTAGAAATTCACGCCGACTATCCTGAAGCTTGGGTCAACCGAGGCGTGGTTTTAGGCAGCCTGCAACGTCCTGAAGAAGCCTTCGTGGCATTCGATCGCGCCACCCAATTCCAGCCCGAAGATGCTGTTGCTTGGCTCAACCGTGCCCTCTCTCTAGTTGAGCTAGAACGCTATCCTGAAGCGATCGCCTCCCTTGAGAAAGTCACCCAGCTCAAACCCGACTCCCATAAAGCCTGGGACACCAAAGGCTACGTGCAAATGCAGTTGAAGCGAGACGAAGAAGCGATCGCCAGTTTCAACCGCGCCCTTAAAATCAAGCCCGACTATGCTAGCGCCTACTACAACAAAGCTTGCTGCTATGCCACCCAAGGCGAAGCCGATTTAGCCTTAGAAAGCTTGCAGCGGGCGATCGACCTAAATCCTAAATACCGCAAAGAAGCCAAAGTCGATCCTGTTTTTGATGAACTTGTGGGCGACGATTGGTTTATCGAACTGATGGAGGGTCGATAATAGCTCATGGAAAGCTGATAATAAGTAACATTCATTACCCCCTAGCGTTATGCACTACATTTTTCTGCAAAATGCTCTAACCTTCGCCTACGACGCTACTTTGGTTGGCAGCACTGCTTTTTTTGGCATTGACTTAGTGTTGCACCTTAAAGAAAAGTGGGACACCCTGGAGGTTTCTAAGTCTGTTCAACCTGTGGCATCAACACCGCTGTTAGAGGCTTCTACCGCCATTCCGGTAGAGTCGGTGGCGATCGAGGAAAGAGTAGCAATTCCCCGTGACCTGTTTGAAGGGGAGTAAGTCCAGTCGTTACGATACTGTTTTAAACTACTGAATTACTTTAGTGCGCTCGTTTTTCCTCTGTCCTGAAGAACCGTTCTAGAGTAATGAGTTAACTGAATTGGAAAGGAAGGGGCGATCGCCGTCTGCTCTAAAGAGGGTGGTGTTTTCTCTCCTTTGATATAAAATATATCAGATATGATATAAGAAGAGATGAATAATCCCGATAAACCGTTAGTTTGGTTGCACGGTGAAGTCAAAACTCCTCCTGTTAGCCAAGAAGCACGGATCGAAGCAGGCGTACTGCTTAGGCGATTGCAACAGGGCGAAACTCTCGGATTACCTCACTCTAGACCAATGCCCAGCATCGGTGCACATTGCCATGAACTACGAATTCGAGATTTAGATAAAAATTGGCGAATTATCTACCACATTGATGACGATGCCATTTTAATCCTCGAAGTATTTCAAAAAACGACTCAAAAGACACCGACCAAAATCATCGACACTTGCCAGAAGCGACTGAGAAAATACGACGTTTTATAGGAGTAACCTTCATGGATGACGCAAAAAAAGAACGGCTTGTAAAAAATGGCTGGGCAGTCGGAACTGTTTCAGAGTTTTTAGAACTCACTTCAGAAGAAACTACTCTGGTCGAGATTAAACTTGCCCTCAGTCGCCATCTGAAACAGAGACGACAACAACTCATGACGCAAACAGCCTTAGCAGAACGCCTACAATCCAGCCAGCCTCGTATTGCTAAAGCTGAAAATGGAGATGCCTCTGTTTCTATCGAACTTTTGATTAAAGCAATACTTGCGACGGGTGCAACACCTCAAGAAATTGGTCAAGTGATTGCTCAAGTTGGATGGAGGGGCGATCGCACCAATAATAAAAATAGCTTAAGCAGAACATTTAGATTTAGGCGAAAAATAGTTAGGCATACAGTAGCTGATTCCTAATTTGATCAGCCGTTAGCGAACTCACTTAGAATACTGAGCCGTTGAGCCACTTCATACGCAATACGCATTTTTTTAAGGCACAACGATGATGCCAGAATGCTGCCTATTCTCTTCCATATACTGAAGATGCAGTCGCTCGAAATCAACTCGATTATGGGTCAAAATGCATCTGTCCAGAGAAGCCGCGATCGCAAGTTGCTCATGATCGGTTTTGCCAAGAGTGGCTTGTTTAGGAACAGTTGTGACATCCAGACCACGCGATCGCGGAAGTGTGGCGACTAATGCTGACATATCCTCATCGGTCTAAAGTGCCGCGAAAATTGTCACGATCGCCTCAACGCAGCCTTTACAGATGGATGAACCAATTCATCAGGCTCTTGGTTTCGCTCAATATATTCATTGATTTCTGTCTGATGATCGAGGTAGAAACTCAACGCATCAAACACTTGTGCCAGAGTTAAGTGGGGCAAATGGCTCAAAATCTCTTCTGGCATGATGCCCAACCGCCACAATCCTGCAATGGCGCGCACAGATGTCCGAACCCCTGTAATGATCGGTTCTCCACTCAAAATCTCAGAGTTGCGAGTGATATACCGCGAGGAGGTTTCGACAACCATAGAACTAAATTCTTAGTAAGACTATGCCTTCAGTGTAGCAATGGACTTTTCAGGCTGAGCGCTGGTCTTCTCAGCGATCGAGAGGAGCTGGGCTTTCCAGTGCGATCGCCTTTCACCCATCTTAAAAAACTTGTCTAAACTAATGAGCTAGCCCAGTTGGGAATGGGAGGGCGATCGCATCGCAGGGGCTACAGCATAAAGATATGGTAACCTCTAAAACGCTGGCTATCGTACCACCAAGACACTCATGTACTTACCACTGGCAACGGTGCCGGGATGATAGGCGTAAAACTAACGCACTGTTTCGCAGATACCGCAAGGGTCGCTGGCGATCTTCTTGACGTAAAACCCGTTGATTAAATGCGTTACCTACTCTCGCGTCCCGACAATCCACACCTACGCTTTGTCGCTGTGCGAAACGGCAGCAAGTTCGTTGAACACTGCCGGGTTGAACTCTATTGTCTTGCCCCATCTTTGTTTTCTTATCTTTCATCAATTCTCTCATCAGTCCTTAAACTTTAAGTTCTCGCATAGGGTCAGATCTTTAATGTTCTGACTCATAATTTTTTCGTTCTCTTTCATAAAATGCTTGAGCGAGAAGTGGATTTCTTAAAGAACATACATTAGCCTTTTTCCTGCCTATTTTTCTGCTGTGAACAAAGGATGGCATACGCTTCAGCTCAAGTTGTCGTCTAACTGTTAAAGTACGAGTTATGTTTTGTCCATCACCATCGTTGTGTCTACTTAAAACGCTCGTTTCCCATTTGTGGATTGTTCGATTGCCATACTTTCCATACAATTGCTTTAGATTGGATACGCTAGAAGAAGAGCGAAACCCTACACTGGACTTTGCACTACTTACCTGGAAGGAGTTAAGAATTTCAACATCATCACTTTCAATTTCGATGATCATTGAATCTCGACGACCATATCTGTAGATCTCTGAATCATAAAGGCAAAGAGTCAAGTTATAGGATACTGGAAAAAATATTTGTAATCCTGTTGCAAACATGCTAGAAGCTTCTGGATGCGAGAATTTTCTGTACAACCAGTTATAAGCGAATACAGGGTGGTCAGAAATATAAAAATCTAGGCTCGACTTATTAAAGACAAAAGCTAACGCTAAATCATTAAGAGATATCCATTTTTCTGCTCCATTCAAAGCGGCGAGTGAAATAGTATCTCTATCTTCAAATATAAATTTTCCTTCTTCTGCCATCTCTTCATCTAAGCTATTGAGTCTAAGAACCTCCCGGACAACCTGATTGAGAGTAGAATTACGCATACTGTCAGTCTCCTGTAGTGCCATAGGTGTTCGGCATAAGAGAGATGCAATAAAGGGGAGTAGTTTAGATCTTGCCTCCGGTGAAAAATTTAAATTGTTTTCATGGACGATTTCGTTAAGCACTTTAGAGGCAGGAGTCTCAATAACTCTCCCTAAGAAATTTTCAATCTGATTATCATTATCGTAAAAAAATTCTTTCTGAAATCTTTTCTTGATAGATTGATTAAACTCAAGGGCACCTCGAATAATAGAATAAATCAGAGTTTTGAGACTCATTTGAGACAAGTGCTCTGTTCGCGCAGATAAATTAACGGCAGTTGGAATAACATCATGAATCCTGTCACCCTCAAAATTGCAGT
>JAAUPA010000065.1 GCA_012034615.1 Leptolyngbyaceae cyanobacterium CSU_1_4
CCTAAATCCCCCCAATCTGGGGACTTTGACAGGCTCGGAAGTCCCCCAGATTGGGAGATTTAGGGGGCGGATCGGGACGTTATTTTATTGCAACTCCCTAAACGCAATCTTTTCTCAGAGAAAAGGGTCAATTGCAGAAGAAAAAATTCCGCTTTACACTCGTAAGAGTGATCGCTTTTGCAAACCTTTAAACGGTAGTTTTATGAGTTTGGTCAAACGTCGGGCAAGGGCATTACTCACCGGATTCTGCGCCTTGGGATTGGTTGCCTGTAGTGCTTCGTCGCCTAGAATGGATAGCGATCGCTCTTCGACTCCAGGGGTTACGACCGCTCCCCCGCCTTCTGATGCCTTAGCTGCGGCACCCGTGCGATCGAATCAGTGCAGTTTAGTTGAGTCAGGGTTTGGTTCTCCAGGAACCGTAAAGATTCAGGTTGAAGAAGTTGTGAATGGCTTAGAAGCACCTTGGGGAATCGCTTTTTTACCAAACCGTGATCTCTTGGTCACTGAGCGAGCAGGGCAAATTCGCCTTGTGAGAAATGGACAGCTTCAGCCTACGCCTCTCACCGAAATTCCTGCTACTGAGGCGGGAGAAGGGGGGCTTTTGGGCATTGCATTGCACCCTAATTTTGCCGACAATCGCTGGTTTTATGTCTACTACACCACGCTGAAAGATGGTTCTCCCGTCAATCGGGTTGAGCGTTGGCAGATGGCAGAAGACGGACAGAGTGCTTCCAGCGATCGCATCATTCTAGATGACATTCCAGTGGCGCAGTACCACAATGGCGGGCGTATTCGCTTTGGACCTGATGGAATGCTCTACGTTGGCACAGGCGATGCCCGTCAGCCTAGCGTCTCTCAAGATCCGCAAAATCTGGCTGGAAAAATTCTTCGCCTTACGCCAGAGGGAGAGATTCCAACCGATAATCCCTTTCCAGGTAATCCTGCTTATATTTTGGGCATTCGCAATACGCAGGGATTTGATTGGCTGGATTCATCGACCTTGTGGGTGACTGATCATGGTCCTAGTGGCGAGTTAGGCTTGCGGGGTTTGGATGAAGTCAGCATTGCTAAAGCTGGGGATAATTTAGGCTGGTCTGAAATTTCGGGCTGCGATCGCAAAGCAGGCTTAATTCGTCCGCTATTAACTTGGCGAAACGCAGTCCCGCCAGGAGGCGCTGCTGTTTATACGGGAACCACCATTCCCGAATGGCAGGGCAGCTTGATGATTGGAACATTAGGATCGACCCATCTTCAACGAGTGGCGATCGCTCCATCGGGTCAATTGCAACTTCATGAAGTGTATTTGCAAGGCGATGCACCCCAAGGATACGGTCGTTTGCGAGAGGTGATTATGGGAAATGATAAGGAGCTCTATGTCACTACCAGCAATTGCGATGGCAGAGGCAATTGTCCCCCTGAAGGAGATAAAATTCTTTCGGATCACGCGGTAGCGATCGGCTACTGAATTCAAAATTAAAAATTAAAAATTAAAAACGAACAGCCTTTAGTTTTGAATTAATAATTTTGAATTGATAATTTGACTTTACCTGTAGTCCGAACTGAGCCAAAGATTTTATTCGTTCATTAACCGCTGAATTAAATGGTCGCCGACGCGCAGGGCATTGGCAATCACGGTTAATGCCGGACTAACACTTGAGCTAGAGGGGAAAAAGCTGCTGTCTACTACATAAAGATTATTGACTTCGTGGGCGCGACAGTTGAGATCCAATACTGAAGTTTTGGGATCTACTCCAAATCGGCACGTACCGCACTGATGGGCAACTACTTGAATGGGCATGTCGCTGCGGGGAAAAACGCCGTTGCGACCAAACCGCGAAGGCTGTTCTGCCTGCACAGCTTTTAGCACATCTAGCCATCGATAAACTAAGCGATCGTGGGCTTCTACATTACTGGGTTCGTAGTCAATATGAAGGCGATCGCCCGCTATTCGGACTCGGTTATGAGGATTGGGTAAATCTTCGGTTTGTAGCCACCATCCTATGGAGCGAGTGGCTAATTGTCGTAGCCCAAACTCCGGCATGATGCGAGTAAAGATTGATAAAAGAGGGGGCGCTTCTGAGAAGATCACATCCTGTAAAATGCCACCCGACTCTTGCACATTCCCCATAGGGTAAGGATATTGCTCATCTCCCCAATAAAAATCGTTGACTCCAAGCGTTCGTTGAGACAAACCAGAGTAAGCAGAAGAAGTTAGTTGCACGACCACCGATAGCTGCTGCTTCATCAGGTGCCGTCCCACTCCATCAGAACTATTGGCGATGCCATTGGGGTGCTTTTCATTGGCAGAACGGAGCAGTAACAGTGATGAATTAATGGCACCACAAGACAACACAATCATACTGCCTAAAAATAGGTAAGACTGATGACCAATCTTTGCTTGAACCGCTTTGATTTCACAACCCGAAGCATTGGTATGAAGATAAAGTGCCTGGGCAGAGGTTTTAAGAGTCACGTTGGGATATTTAAGGGCTGGACTAATACCTGTGTCTTCTGAATCGGTTCTGCCCTGGTTTCCTAACCCCAACGGTAAATGGCTAGGATGCAGACCTTGCTTTAAAAGCACGTCTTTAATGACTTCAATTTGGGGTTCATGCGCCACTTCTGCAAAGGGATAAGCGCCACTGTGCAGAGGTTCGGTGGGATCATCTTCAGATTTGCCATGAACTTGGTAAAGCTGTTCCGCTTCAGTGTAATAAGGCTCAAAGTCTTTGTACTTAAGTGCCCAGGCTGGCGAAAGACCGTCTTTATGCTGTACTTCCTCAAAATCTCGTTCTCGCATCCGCATTAAAACGCCACTATAAATTTTGGTATTACCTCCTACGCAATAGCTAGTCTGCGGATAAAATGGCTCCCCTTCGTTGTCATACCATTGTTCTGGCGCATGATATTGCTCTTTCCTAAATACCTCAGTATCCACTAATTCTGAACTTTCTTTCTCCAGAAATTCTCCTTGTTCTAGAATCAGAATTTTCTTACCCGTTGGAGCTAATTTATGCGCTAATGTACCGCCTCCGGCTCCTGTTCCAATAATAATCACGTCATAGTGCTGATCGTCAATAATCATAGTGATTCCTCTACGCTGCTACCTACTGCCAAACATAAATGAGAACAAATAAAATAATCCAAATGACATCGACAAAGTGCCAGAATAGGGACGTTGCTTCAACACCAAAAAAACCATTGTCATAGTTTCCTGGAAGAAAAGAACGAGCCAACATCAATGTCTGAAGCAGAATGCCGGTAAGAACGTGTAGTCCATGAAATCCGGTGAGTAAATAGAATGTGCCGCCGAATAAGCCAGAGGTGAAACCAAAGGTCAAACTTCTCCATTCCACTGCTTGTCCATAGAGGAAATAGCTGCCCATGGCGATCGTGGCTAAAAGAAAGAAAACGCAAACCCCCATAGTTTTTGTCATGTAGGTAGCGCTCGGCAACATAGATGACAAAACTACTAGAAACTAGCACGATCGTATTTAGTCTAGGAGCGCTCACTTCTAGCCCCGTAACTCCTAGCGGATACCAATCGATCGCCGTAGTTTTATAGACAATGTAGCCGACAAAAAAGCTGAGGAAAATAACGGTCTCTGATAGTAGAAAAACAATGAAGCCAAACTTGCTATTGTCTGCTTCATTGTGCTCTTGTTCTTGCCTAACGCTGACTTCTACCTCTTGGGCGATCGCTCGTTCTGCGGTCATACTGCCTCCGAATTAGGGGATTGAATCATAAAACTAGGCTGAATCAAGCCCGGATTTGGGTTTGCCTCAACTAAGGGTTGCTGAGTGCCATAGCCGTAGGGTGCAGCAATGACTACCGGGGTTTCTTCAAAATTTTCCACTGAAGGCGGAGAAGACGTGAGCCATTCTAGCCCGATCGCCCGCCAAGGATTATCCCCCGCTTTCTCCCCCAAAATCCAAGAACTCACCATATTAAGAATAAACGGCAGGGTCGAAATTCCTAGTAAAAAGCCGCCTAAACTCGCCACCACATTCCAGTAAGCAAATTCTGGGTCATACGACGCAACCCGCCTTGGCATGCCCATTAATCCTGCGGGGTGCATGGGTAAAAAGGTTAACAAAGTGCCCAAAAAGGTCAAGACAAAATGAACCTTGCCTAAACCCTCGTAATAGAGTCTTCCAGTGATTTTTGAAAACCAGTGATAGAACGCTGCATAAATGCCGAAGACAATAGTGCCGTAAATGACGTAGTGAAAGTGACCCACAACAAAATAGGTATTGTTCACATGAATGTCGATCGGAACAGATGCTAACATAATGCCTGTCACGCCAGCAAACACAAAATTGACAATTCCCCCTAACGCAAACAACATGGGGGTTGTTAACCGAATTTTACCGCCCCAAATAGTTGCAACCCACCCAAATACTTTAATGCCCGTCGGAACGCCAACCAGCATTGAGGACACCATAAATAAGATGCGCATCCAACTAGGGGTGGCGCTGGCAAACATATGGTGAACCCATACTAAAGAACTAATTCCGGTAATTAGAACCGAGGAAACAGCAATCACTCGATAACCAAAGAGCGGCTTCCGAGCATGGACAGGCAACACTTCCGAGAAAACCCCAAACACAGGCAGAACCATGACATACACGGCTGGATGAGAATAGAACCAAAAGAAATGCTGGTATAAAACGGGGTTGCCGCCTCGCTCAGGGGCAAAGAAACTGGTGCCTACCGTTAAATCGAGGAGTAGCATTACCGCTCCAGCCGTCAGAGCGGGAAGCCCGTAGAGCTGAATGAGTTGAGCTGCTAGCACCGACCATACAAATGCAGGCGTTCTAAACCAAGTCATTCCTGGTGCCCGCATTTTGAAGATGGTCGTAACGAAGTTAACGCCGCCCATAATCGACGACACACCCGAAATTGCTACCGCCAAAATCCAAAGCACCTGACCGTTAATGAGATTACCTGTAGGATTTTGTAAACTTACGGGCGGATATGCCCACCAACCCGACTGAGAGGGACCGCCGGGCACCAGAAAGCTGGCAATCATTAAAACGCCCACTACTGGAATTAGCCAGAAAGAGACGGCATTGAGCCGAGGAAATGCCATGTCTCGTGCCCCAATCATGAGCGGCACCAGGTAATTGGAGAGTCCGACCAGCACTGGAAATGTCCAGAGGAACAGCATGATGGAGCCATGCATAGTAAATAGCGCATTGTAGACGGTGCGATCGACTAAATCGGTCTCTGGGCTAATCAGCTCTCCTCGCATGATCATTGAGAGCAGACCCCCCACCAGGAAAAAGAAGAATGATGTGATGATGTACTGAATCCCAATCACTTTATGATCAGTACTGAACGTGAAAAACCGCTTCCAGTTATCCGGTGCTCCAGGGTAAGGTTGGGCGCGGGTGCCATCAATTGCCTCAAGGGAAATGTTAGTCATACAAAGCGATCCTTAGGGAGCCTTAAAGAGCCAAATGGGTAGGGAGATTAATCAGGGAGAGAATTAATCAGGTGAGCTGTTGACAGGCGGCTGGGGTGAGTAATTAACAATGGGTGGTGAAGCAGGAGCAACACTTTTCCATCCGCCGATGTTGCCGCTTTTGGTGCCTCTGCTGTATTCAAAGTTAGCCTGATTGTAAGCTGGGCTAGGAGGTTGGGCGGCGGCATCGGCGAGCCACTGTTGATAGTCGGCGGGCGACTGAACGACAATGTTTGCCTGATTTGCTGCAAAATAGGTGCCGCTGTAGAGCGAATCTCGCAAGGGATAGGTGCCGATGCGAACGGGAGTGAACTCAAAGTCGATAACGCGATTAGGAATGATGTCTTGCTTTAGGCGAAATGCGGGCACATAAAATCCGTGCAGCACATCGTCAGAATGTAGAGCTAGATGAATACGGCGATCGACAGGCAAATGCAATTCGGTGCTGGTTACATTTTGATTAGGATAACGGAATACCCACGACCATTGTTTTGCCGTCACATCAATATCTTCGATCGGGGCGCTCTCTTGTGCGGTTTCAATTTCTTTTTGAGGCGTATTATCAAACGGAGCCGCATTGGCAACCTCTACGAGTTGAGGGAGGTGTAAATGCACTAATTCCATCGGACCTTGAATCGACATTTTGTCATAGGTGCGGTAACTGGCGGTTGAAAGTCCCAAAACTAGAACGATCGGAACAGCCGTCCAAATCACTTCGAGTAGGGTGTTTCCCTCAATATGAGGTCCATCACTAAAATCATATTTTCCAGCTCGATGAAACATCAGAGAATACACAATAGGAATGGTTACGCCCAACAATATGAACGTGCCTAACCCTACAAAAATACTGAATAGATCATCCACTAACTTAGACTCAGCCGCTGCTTCTGGCGGAACCCAAGAGTAAGATTGCTGTGCCATCCATAAGCTAAAAAAGCCCAAAAGAACGGCTAGAAAGGAAAGTGTCAAAATGGCGCGGAGTTTCATAGTCAGCACAGCCAGAAAAAACAGAGGATCAAGACACGCTAGAGGATTTGATTCGGATTTCTGCCCATTTTGAGCAGTTGGTCGGCGGTGGTATGAATGCCAAACTCACCGCCTAAGTGTGCGCCTAGGGTTCCTTGAAGAAACATCAGGACGAAGATGCCCAAACCGACTGCAAGGTAACTCCATTGCACCTGCCGCGACATATCTTTGCGCCAGAGGTAACGCTGAAACCCTCGCCATATGGTCATTCCTACAATGAGAGTGAGTAAAACCACGCCGCCAATGCCGTGCCACAGCATAGTCTCCATGGCTTGCAATCCCCAAGAACTGGTGACGTTGGTTAGGGGCTCTGAAAGCAAGATCTCGTAGAAGCCGCTGGCGATCGTGAAAAACGTGATAATGGCTGCGCCCAACATATTGAACCAACCGACGTTAAACAGGTCAGAGCGGGTGACGGGAATAGCAAGGTATTTGAAAACGGCTTTTTCGACTGGGAAAAGAACGCCTACAATGTCGAAGGCGATCGCTGCAATAAAAAGTCCTAGCGTCAAATGCACTAAATTAGGATGAATCGGAACAATGTAGGGCAGTCCATTTGCTCCGAGCTGATCCCGCATTTGATCGATTAAATCTGGATTCATAGTAAATCTCCTCGGCGAGTGGCTTCCACAACTGGACTATTGTGCAATCCATACACCCACACTAATAAATCTCCTAGATAGGTTTGAACCAGCACTAGCGCAACTAGCAATAAGCTGACGACTAGGTAAGCCATGGGTAATTGCAGTTTATTTTGCGATCGGATTACATAGCGCCACCCTGTCACTCCGGCTAAAATGCCCGAAAGTGACCAACCCAAAATGGTGTGTAAATTTAGGGTTGAAACGGCTGCATCGTAGGGTTCTGCAAGACCTGCCTCAATCTGCCCAAAAATCACGGCGACAAAAACTGAAACAGTCGCAAACGCCAAATTCCACCAACTCACCTCATACAGCCGCGAGTTTTTTGTAAAAGATGCAGTAACGTCGCAGAAGACTGCAAACAATACCATTGCAATGACAAAGTGAACGACGATCGGGTGGATGGTATCTGGATAAGGCAAGTTGTGCTCATTAAGCGGTGGCAGGTAATTAAACACAGGTTTTCAGGATGGGGTAAAAGGCAGCAGACTATCAGCAACTGTCTGGTAATCTAACACAACTTTCAACTTCTACCTTATGATATGTCGCTTCAATCACTCTCTGTGCATCCTTTGCAACACTACTTGATCAGTTTTGGAATAGAAGCGACAGTTCTTATCCTGTTGTTAATGTCTACCTTATTTAATTGCAACGATGAAATTCAGTCAGTTGTAAGGTCTATATCTATACCAATCCTATGGATACATCCTACTTTTGCAGATCCCCGAGATGCCCTCATCGACAACCTTTCTCCCAGAGCAGGGAAAGGAGCCAGAATCAAAGTCCCTCTCCTAGAACAGGCTACCGTGTATACACAAGTTGTTGAAGATATCCTAGCCCCCGGAGAACCACCCCTGAATCCCCCATTTTGGGGGACTTTGAAGCAGAATTAGCTCGAAAGTTTTCCAAATGGGGGATTTAGGGGACGGTACGGGTCACAACAATCTGTTCTTTATAGAACATTCTCTTAGCTCCAGGCACCCCCAGAGGTTTACCTAGGCTGGAGAATTGCGATCGCCCTCGCATGGACAGGCATTGGTCAGTCAGATTCAAACGGCTCAAGGTGTCCTCAAGCACGTTTAAAAAAATCCTCATTTAAATTACTGCTTGTTGAAAAACAATAAATAAATGAGGAATTAGTTCTCTATAATGCTTAAGCCATTCGTAATGAGATACTAACGAACTAAATGAAGGACATCTCGAAGCACACTGAATCCTCCAAAGTCCCAAAGTAGATAAGCTACAAAACCTAGCATTGCTAAGCGTCCGTTCCACAATTCTTGTTGAGGATTAAAACCCAGAAGCCAAGCATTGCGATCGACCCCGTTATATTCCAAATTTAAGGGTGCAGCATCAATTGTTGCATTCGTTACCGTTGCTCCAGCATCTTCAGCAATGATGTCGGTTACCATGTTGTCTGTTTCGGTCTGCATAGCGACTAGCCTCCCAATAATTTACTCATACATGCTATTGATCAACCCGACGTAATAACGTCTGACTCTGGAAATATCCTGGGTCACAATCTAGCTCTACCTGCGGGTAGAAGCTTACTGAAAGTTTGCTGTGAGCCCCGTTCCTTTGGTCAGCAAACCAGGCTTAACAAAACCGTAGTATGCTGCGATCGCCGCTGATAAAAGGCTTAAGCCTACGTTTCCGCCATAAAGCGGCATGGTGCCAAACAAGGTGTTGGCGAAAGGGAGCAATCCTAACAGGGCTTCTGCACCATAGATTACGGTGAAGAGTTGAAGAAAAGCGATGGCTCCACCCAAGCTGGTGCAGGCAGCAATTCCCCAAAGCCCTACCAAAATCCGAATAGCATTATGGAAGTAGTTGGTCGGAAATATACCAAATATGTAACCGTAACCTGGGTCAGGGTAAACGCTGGTAGGGTGAGAAATTGTACCCGGAATAAAGGTAAAACCGGGTAAAAATCCTACGAGCCCCAGAAAGAGCAATGATATTCCCAGAATCAACGCAACGGTACGGGGCTTCGTTAATTCTGACTGTTGAGGATTGGGCTGTTGAAGATTAGGCTGAGACATATTTTGCTCCATTACGTTCCGTCATATTTCTGCAAGACGTACTTCTTCAAACGTCATGAATTTTATGGTATTGACTAGAAATGCGATCGTCTGTCTATCAATAGAAGGATTATTCGGCGGTGCTGAACCACGGTATGAATTTGCCCCCTAGATCCCCCATTTACGGAGCGATCAGAGCCATAGCATTTCAAGGATTCATCCTCTTATTCAGTGATGCCAGATTATTCTTAGGCGTTGCAGAATGAAAGAGCGCTATTTTCAAAAATTGGTATAAAATTCGCAACGTGCGTTAATTGAGCAAAACAACGAGCGAGGCAATGAGCTTACAGAACCCTTTAAAAGATTTGACCCGGCGATCGCAAAAACGTAAGCTTAAAACTGCAGCAAAACAAAGATTTAATGGAACCTGCGCCTATTGCGGATCCGTTCCCCGTTTTTTGACTTTAGATCACGTTGTAGCGCGATCGAAGGGCGGTTTTGATGTCCGGTCTAATTTAGTTGCGGTTTGTCGCCGTTGTAATAAAAGCAAAGGAAGTCGTCTACTTTGGGAGTGGTGGCAAGCCTCTCCTTGGTGGGATGAAGAGAGGGCGCATCAGCTTGCCTCTAGCGTGCTCATCTGTAAAATTAAGGGGACACAGTAAAGCCCTCTTGCCAAACCCGGCATGATGAAAGGCGATCGCTAAGGGGTCTGCGTTAAAATAAAGCCCCAGTGGGATGCTCTAGCTTTCTAGCCCCCTAGATCACTCAATCTAGAGGACTTCCGAGCCTTTCAAAGTCCCCCAGATGGAGTGATCTAGGGGGGCGGTTCGGGACATTATTTTATTGCAGTTCCCTAACCCTTTTTTCAGGGGTTAAGTTTCTGGGGTTGGCTTAATTCATCAATCGGGGCTTTGACCAAAATATCTGAATAAAAACCGCCAGGTTGTTGTAACTGATATCCTCCCAGAAGTAGGGCTAGGAAGATTTTAATGGGCGACATGCTCATAGGGCTTTCACCCAAGGCAGCAGAAAGATCAGAGAACCAGATCCCCTGGCTCGGGATTAAAGCTTGGTTGAGCCATTGGGCGATCGCCTCAATCCAAGCGGACACATTTTCATCATGAGCTACGCTCAAAGCCTGCTGTTTAGAAGTTTCCTCATCTTCCATCTGCTCCAACATTTTCAGCACTTGCTTTTTCTCAACAGGCTTTGCCACAGAGTCAGTCGGAGCTTTCGTCTAGAGGACTTAGCCTTAGGATTGATTAAGTCTGATAGATCGAGATACATGGTTCGCTGCACCAATCCTGCCAGCAAATCCTCTTCCATCACCGGACCTTCGTCGTTGTGCTGTTCTTCCCAATCTCCTAAAAAGCGATCGGCTTTAGCAGCGTGAATTTCTGCCAACAGCGTCATCACAGTTCCGCCCAAACGCAACTGCTCCAGATCCGGCAGAGGCTTGAGCAACTGCTCGGTCATCTGCCAAAACTTCGCCAAACTGACATTTTCTGGCTCGACAATAGCCGCTTTCAGTGCCCAGACAAACTCCTGTTCTCGATCGGCATTTGAACTGTTTTGGGCAGGAAAGTCTGGGGCAGAAGAATCTTGGGCAGAAAAATCAGGGTTAGGCATTTGCCTCAGGGAGCTTTAGAGGACAAGGACGGATGGGACAGAAAACGGGATCATAGCGGATTTCTGGCTCGAAGTTCTTGATATTATAGAGGGGGCTGAGTTCTTGTAGAACTTCTTGCAGATAGCGGCGGATTTGGCTGTTGGTCATACCCATACAATGGGTGGCGGGCACATCTTCTAGCTTTTGATCGCCTTGCCAAACTGAAATGGCGATCGCATGGAGGTGCGCGTCTTTCCGAGCCTCCCGATAGAGATAAAGAAGCGCAATGGGTGGGGCTTGAAGCTTAGCTTGAATTTGCGTAGTGGCTTCAGGAAGAGGCTCGGAGCGAATTGGCGTGTAGTTTGCCTTGCGCTTTTGATTGTTATCTGCCCGATTTCGGTAGTGAGAACGGCGACGATGGCAAATTTTTTCATCCCAACAGCCGTCTCCCAACTCGCCATGGAGTTGGCGGGCTACCTCAATTGAAAGCTGACTACATTGCCAGCAAACTGGGTTAAAGGCTCGCGCCATAAATCGTTAGGCTCCTTTCTAGGAGGAATTCAAGTTTCTACAAAGTTCTACTTTAATTTAGTGTAAGTCAATTGTGTAAGAGATATTTTAGTCCAAACTATTGCTCTAAGAGCACAATATTTGAATTGTCCTTGGGATAGTAGCTCAAAGTTTCCGGGCGATCGCATTTTCTGTACGGTAAAAACATCAACCATACAGAATTTTAACCCCAAGAAGTAACAGCCCCGGCTTCCGCCAAGACTGTTCATTGACCAAACGATCTGATTAAACTTCTGGTGAATTCCTTTAAAGCGCTTGTCCTTTAAGAGAGGGACTTGGAGAGAAATTTCTAAACGCTTTGTCTAAGAGGATGTTTGTAAATGAGCATATCGCCTTACGCTTGCCCCCTAAATTCCCCATTGTGGGGACTTTGAACCTACTGAGCGGATCGAAGTCCCCCACAATGGGAGATTTAGGGGGCAAATCGGAGTCTTATTTATGTTTACAAACACACCCTAAAGCATCCTCTAAGCTCAAGTTGCTCCTATTTCTGCGGTCATTTTTATCACAGTCTCTACAGTCGCTCCTGGCTCAGCTACAAGCAAATTTTTCCAGTATTAAGGGCATTTCTCGGCGCGGTCCAAGGCTCTAAGCAGTAAAAGTCTTTTCCTTTAACCGCCCAAAATACTAAGGTTGAGTAGTGCTCGTCATAATCAACAGTCAGCTTTAAGTTACGGCTTTTATCCGTGACAGTAGCCGATCGCCCTTGCAGATTAATAAACGAAAAGTCAATTTCTTCTTGCTCAAAGTCAAAGTGTCCAGGAAAGGCAAGGACTTCTGCTCCTCCTTTAGATTGATATTCGGTAGAAGGAAAATCAACGCTCAGATGGCTTTTATCACTGACTGCGAAATAGGGATGAATTCCGGTCGAGAACGGCATGGGCTGGGCTGAAAGGTTCGTGTGACGGCAGCGCAGTTCCAAAGAATGACCTTGCAGGGTGTAAGTGTAATTCAGCTCGAAGTCAAAAGGATAACCCGATCGCGTCGTTTCATTGCTCTTGAGGCTAACCGTGAGACTAGCTCCGGCATAGGTGGCTTGATGGGTCACCTGCCAAGGGAGATTGCGGGCAAAGCCATGGGGAGGAAGCTTATACGTCTGATGATCATTGAGGCTGTAGGTGTCTCCTGCTAGGTTGCCACAAATGGGAAACAGAAGGGGGATGCCGCCTCGCACCGTGAGGGCGGGATCTTTGAAGCGATCGCGATCTAAGTAAAATAATTCTTCGCCTTCAACCTGCCAATGGGTCACAATGCCACCTCGCTCGGGCACAATGGCGACTTGAGCCTTCCCATCCGACAACAGATAGGTTAGGTACTGTTGCTGCTCAATTACTATCTCAGACATGAGAAACCCCTAAAAACATCTCTCATTACGGTCTCACACAACCGCTGCTCTACAAAAACTTTCAACTCGAAATTTCTGCAAGGCAGCCTAAAACTTTCCCACCCGCCATAATCATGAGTTTTGCCTTAAGTATTGTCGGGAGCAAACTAGAGTTACGGTACGCTAGTAGCTAAAGATTACTTTGCAGCGAAAAGGCAGTGATAGAGTGGGTATCCGCAAAAGTCAAAAGCCTAGCTTAGGCTCGTCAGCTAAATTATCAGACGCTCAATTACCAGCAAGCAATGATAAACCTGCGATCACAGCAGAAGCGATCGTCGCATCCGCCAGCCTTCCCGCCACCCCACTCATAGCCCAACCCCTCAACTTAACCTTCAACCGAAGCAGCAGCTATCAGACGCTGCTTCAAGAAGCCAAAAACAACCTTAGCTCCCAGCAAATTGAAGCCACTGCCCAATACCTACGGCACGAGTCCAGCCTGCTTCATCGAGTTTCTGTACAGCTAGCTCAGCATCTAGTAGAAGCCTACCGACAGAGACTTTCTGAACAGCGTAGCAAAAAGTTCGTCTCTAAAACCCTACCTTATTTTGAGGTCACTCCCGGCACTGATAGCGTTTCCTCTACCCTCAAAACTAACCTCAATGGCGACGCGCTCCTCAGCCGCATTCGTCGTTTAATTGAAGATTTGTTTGAAAAAAACCAGCTTTGGGAAAAAGGAGCCAACGAAATTTGGTTACACATTTTTGACTGGGCAGGCGAAGAGCTTCAAACCGAGCTCGGTGAAGTTCCCTTAAGCTCCCTCAGCCAAGCCGATTTTAACCAAGCTCTCCATCGCCATTTATTTGAGCGAGATCCTAATTCCCTTCAAAACCGAATTGTTTTTCTAGAAGACTTTTATTCTCAAAGCTTGACTCGCAGGATCGTCGAAGATTTAGACTTGCTCCATTACCCTCTGTCTGGGCTAGAGCAAATCCTCGACATCAGCCCCACCGAAACCGTTAAACCCGCTCCTCCCGGCGAAGTGCCTCTGTCTCAGATTGACCCAGTTGCGGCAATTCCCACTGGCTTACCCATCGTCAGCAGCATTTCAGCCCAACTCAAAGCCGATCTTTGGCAGCCCGATGCGAACGGAATTGCTTACTTTCGTTACCATGCCAAAAATAACTCTAACAATTATCTAGAGCACTACATTACTAGCCCTGGCGACATTGAAGCATTGCCCTGGGAAGCCGCTGAGCAAATCATCAACAAATTTGGCTTCAATACGGTCAAGTTGCAGCTTATTTTGCAGCCTATGCCATGCGCCAGTCTAAGCCTTGGGAAGGCACTTTTACAATTAAGGCCACAGATATTATTGAGGAGCTCGGGTGGGATCGAAATCACAATTCCAATTTACCGACCAAGCGCAATGAAGTGGCTAGTATTGCTTATGCCTTATCTTGCCTAATGGTGAAGGCTGTTTGGATTGAAGGTCGAGGCAAGAAGCAGATTGATGCCAGTACTCCGATCGGGCGAATGTGGGAGGTTTTGATCGATTCTCACGGACAATTTGACTGGATTACGGGCAAAATCAATGAACCCGATGAAGTTTACATCACGATTCGACCCGGACTGTGGACGGCGCATTTTCTCAATCAAGCTGGCAGTAAAGCAAAAGAAGCTCTCTATCAGTTTGGTTATCTAGCGCTCAACATTCTTAAGCTTGATCCGTATCATGATGAATTGACCCTCCGATTGGCGATTCATTTAACGCTAGACGTGCGAATTCGTGCCCGCGATCGCAATCCTTACGAATACCGGGTCAAGACGCTGTTAGAAGCGGTCATTCCTGAAGCCATGATTCAAGAAGCACGCCAAAACAGCGAAAAGGCAAGAGGTCTTTTTAGCCGCTGGAACCACGCCCTAAAGCTTCTAGCCAGTTTAGGGTGGCAACCTGCTGATTCGGGGCATTCTGGCTCCCTAGAGCTTTTAGCGCCACTCTCAGTTCCAGAGGCTGCGGAGGCTGCGGAGGCTGCGGAGACTACCAATCAGTCAGGGCAGTCCCAGTCTCAAAATCGGGTTTTCTACACCCAGCCCTACCCCGAATGGCTGGCTTCTGAATCTAAGCTGAAAAAGCCAAGGGGCTGGATTGATCTTTGGCTAGAACACAAGCTCATGATCAAGCCTCCTCATCCCATTCCTGAGCGGATGGACTCTCTGATGAATCACAGGAAGGCATCTGTTAAGCCCTTAAAGACCTCTGCACCCCTGACAGGTGCTGATGTGAAGGCTGCTCGTAAAGAGAGGCGCTGGACGCAAGCCAAGCTAGCTGGCACGCTGAAGGTGCACCAAAGCCTGATTGCCAAAATCGAGTCTGGCGATCGCCCCATCCGAGCTGATTTAGAGACCGATTTACGGCGAATTCTCGACCTTTAGGACTTGTCATAATTCGCAGCTTGTCATAAACAATTTTCCTCAAAAATAGCACTCAAACCCTTACACTGCAAAGGTTTAAGCCTTATGACAAATCTCTCCGAATCCTCCCATAAACTCTCCGTATGCTCCCATCAAACCCTCCGTATGCTCCCATTAAAGTTTTTTGAAGTTCTTGCCTAGTCAGGGTTACAAGATTTTATGACAGCCTGATCAGTCTGATAAGACTGATCCTTTACTCATTTTTAGAAATAAAAGTCTGGCATAATCTGCGTCAGATCAGGCTTTGAATTTTTAATGAGGGAGGAAGTGCCTATTCGCGCATTTAAAGACTTAACTACTCAAACATAAACCTCCGCTAGCAAAAAGCTAACAGAGGCTATGAAGAGTCACATTAAAATTCCTGACCAGAGCTAAATGTGACTAAAAATATCAACCGAAATCAGTGGGATACCTAATCTCAAAAGTTTGACAGCTATCGAATTAGGTATCTCAAAAAGTTGTTTGCTTATGCAGTACAACAATGCATTTATCCTAGCAGTCCTCTAGCCAAAGACGCAAATGCTCTTGCCCTAGAAGTGAAAAGCTGGAATTTTTTGCTGCATTGTTTTCTGCCTGTTCCTGGCAGAGAGAGTTTGTTCAATAAAAAACAACGCCTTGACCTTCCTGCAAACCAGTGAGGCGTTGCTCTCTTTGTCCTATTGATTCATAGGACTAAAATTTCATGCGTTCCAGTCGCTTATCTTTTCCGATCGCCCCTTCTACTTTTTCTCAAGGATTTTCAACTCAGGCTTCTACTTCCATACCTACTGTTCCGCCAAATTTAGATTTATTTGAGGCGCAGATCCGAGATGAGTTTATTAATGGGTCGGCGATCGCCCCTGCTCTATTTGAAGCTGCTGTTCAAGTAGTTCCTGACCTGATTATGCAGGCAGGTGGCGAGGTGGAAACCCCTATCCACAATGCTTTTAACTGGAAATATACCCGCTTTAGCCAGCAAGCAAAAGCCACCTTACTGGCCGCCTTACTGGTCAACGAAGATGGCACCACTTGGCAAGGAAAACTTAATCATCCCCATTGGGACGCTAAAAAGGGCAAGGCTCGTAAATATGAAACTCCTGTAGGCAACGGTTCACGCACCTACTTGCCTGAGGTGCCGCTTTCCATCCGGCGAAAAATTGCCCAGCGCTATGGCATTCTTGACCCCCGCTTTGTTCCCAACCGTTCCGCCCGGCGGCACGGCATCTCTATGGCACCGTTTTGGGAATGGATTGAACAACATCCCAATATTCCTCTAGTGCCTACGGAAGGAGGTAAAAAAGGTCTAGCTTTGCTGAGTCAAGGATATGTTCCTCTAGCTCTGTATGGAGTCAGCGGTGGCTATTATGCCAAGGATGCTTTGGGTCATCCTGTTAGTCCTTACCTTACGCCCGATGTGGCTCGTTTTGCAGTAGCAGGGCGCAAGCTTTTACTAGCATTTGACCAGGATGCTGCTGACGCAACCCGGCGAAAAGTCAGCGTAGCCTTGAGCCGCTTCGGCAGGCTCCTCAGCGCGGCAACCGGCATTGAGCCCCTGGTTGTGACGTGGAATAGTCAGGCAGGAAAAGGAGTGGATGACCTGATTGTGAATCAGGGGGTTGAAGCTTGGTCTGTGGCAATGGCAAAGGCAATGCCTCTAGACCATTGGCAAATTTGGCAACGTTTAGACAATCGTTTGACTTACACTACGCACTTACACTTAAATAGCCATGATTTATCGACCTTGGATTTAGCCCGCCTTCCCGAGGAAGGAATTTTGGCGATCGCCTCTGCCAAGGGCACAGGTAAAACCAAGTTCATTGCCCAAACCGTGAAATCGACAGGGCAAGTGTTGGGAGCAGGGCATCGGGTTGCACTCATGCGTAACTTGTGTGAACGGCTGCGCTTAGATTATCGGGGTGACCTCGACAGAGTGCAGGGACAATTCATTAATCAGGCAGGCTATTCATTGCGCATTGGTTTTTGCGTAGATAGTCTACTGGCGATCGACCCGCAGAAGTTTCAAGGCTGCGATTTAATTATTGATGAATTAGTCCAAGTTCTTCGCCATTTAATCACCAGTTCCACTTGTGCCAAAGAGGGTAAACGTCCCGTACTATTGGCTCGGTTTAAAGAATTAGTGCGGGTTGCCCGTCGTGTTATTGTTGCTGATGCTGACTTAGATAATGCCTCATTGCGCTATTTGCAGGAGCTGCGGGGACAAGCCAATCAGCTATTTTTAATCCGCAATGACTATCAGCCCCAAAGCTACCCTGTTTCGTTCCTCGATTGTCCCAATCACTCTATCATCATGGCTCGGCTGTTGGCAGAGGTCGGGCAGGTGCCTTGCGGTCAAGTCGTGCTAGCGGCAACCGACTCAAAACGGACTAGCAAAGTTTTAGCCCGACAAATTCAGAAGCAATATCCCGATCGCCGGATTCTGCTCATTAACTCTGAAACTAGCGGATGTGAAGCAGAGCGAGAGTTTATTGAAACACCAGATGCTGTCCTGAGTCGCAGGGAGTACGATGTTATCGTTGTTTCGCCTTCTATGGCAACCGGGGTGAGCATTGAGTCTCAGGGGGCGATCGCTAAGGTATACGGCATTTTTAACGGCGTGAGTTCTACGGATGCCGATATGGCACAGGCGCTCGATCGGGTGCGCGAACCAGTCCCTCGGGTGGTGTGGTGTGCTGAGCATGGGCGCAATTATTCTCCTGTAAGCCGCTCAATTAATCCAATTGAATTAAAACGTCATCTTCAAGAGCAAACGAGCGCTACGGTTCAACTCGTTCGTTCTAACCTCAATGCGGCTGCATTAGAGTCGATTGCGCAATATGATTGGCAAGCCGATCCTCATGTCAACCTGTGGGCACAAATTGGGGCAGAGCAAAACCGCTCAATGAGCCATCTGCGGACGGCTTTATTGGTTCGCCTGAGGTTTGAGGGGAAGCAAGTCAATGTAGAAGTCGCTCAGTCCAATGCTGTCATTCAAGAAAAGTTGAAAGCTACTCGTAGCGAAATCACTCAGTTGGATGCGGAAGCCTTAATGACCGCAGCTATTCTTGATAGTTCTGAAGTACTGCAACTTGAGCAAAAAGAAGTCCTGAGTCCTGAAGATTCTAGGGCGATCGCCCGCTACTATTTTTGCGACTTCTATGGCATCGACTCCAGTGCCCTTACCCTTGAGATGATTATGGAGGACAAAAACGGCAGACGGCGCGGCGAACTACTCAATTTAGAAGCACAGCTATTTCCTGGCTTAGCCGCCGATCGCACTGCTAAAGCGCTGGAACGTCAAGCCTTATGGAATCAAGGGCTGTGCCCCTGGGATATTTCTAAGGCAGAGTTGCGGCGGTTGCTTCGAGAAAAGCTACGCCTCAATGATTTTTTAGATCCTAATAAAGAATGGACTGAGGATGATTTGGAAGCATATGCGGCGGCAGCGCGGCAGCATTCTGTCACCATTAAACAGCTCTGTCATTTTACAATTTCTAATGCTCTTCGAGAAGATGGTAAACCTAAGATTTCTGACACTCAAATTATTCATCAATTACTTAGCCAAATGGGTGTAAAAGTGAAATTGTATTGGCGTGGGTCAGGAAAAAATAAGCATCGCGTTTATCGATTAGATGGCGATCGCTGGCAGCAATTGATCACCACTTTAAACCAACGTCAACTGCGTCGGCAAACCGACAGTCAGAAAGACTTTGAACCGCTCGAAGGATCACCCGAGCAAGACTTTAAGAATCCTGATATAACGGGTGATCCTACAGTATCTTCTAATCCAGCATTACAACAATGGTTAACGCCAGAAGGACTAGAAGATGTGAAGCAAATGATGCAAATGGCTGATAGTGTAGAGGCAAGAGAATGGCTTCAGCAAACTATTCCTCAATGGGTACTCCAACAAATAGACTGCTCTAGGGGCAAGGGCTTAAGCTAACCCTCCGCCAGCGATCGCCGGAACATACTGTGAAAATAAAGTCAGCATTTCGTGGTTAAAGGCGGGAATATCTTGGGGTTGGCGGCTGGTCACCCAATTTCTATCTATGACTACTTCTTGGTCAAGCCAGTTTCCACCAGCGTTAACAATGTCGTCTTGGATGGTGTGATAACTGGTTAGGTTTCGTCCCTTAACAATTCCAGCAGAGATAAGCTCCCATTGGGCGTGGCAAATAGCAGCGATCGGCTTATCATAGGTTTGAAATTCCTTCAAAAATCTTTTTACATTTTCGTTACTTCTGAGCATATCTGCATTGAGTGCTCCTCCGGGTAACAAGACCGCATCATAAGCATCCGTGCTAAGTCCATCTAGGGTACCGTCAGGTTGAATTGATGCTCCTTTTTCATGATGACGAAACCCTTGAATGGGCTTCATTGTCGGAGACAAAATTTTAACAGTTGCCCCCGATTCCTTTAAAGCTCGCACTGGCTCAGTCAGCTCTGCTTCTTCAAAACCATCAGAGACTAAAACTGCCACTCTGATGTTGGATAAATCAGTCATGATTACGTCTTCCTTGGGCTAGGTAATGTTGAATATGCAGCTAGAGATTAGACGAATTTCAACCTCAATGCATCGTTCTGAAGAAAGAACAAACTCCATCTTTTGGCAGCCTTTAGGCGATCGCTTTCCTAATCTCTCTAAGACATTAACTATAAACTCCTAGCGTGAGAACCCCGGTCATTCATGCCGGGGATGAAACGCAGCGGCAGCTTTTAAGCTGCCAGTCAAAAAGATTTTGTCATCAACTACAAGTGTTCTACAAACTATAGTATGATT
>JAAUPA010000066.1 GCA_012034615.1 Leptolyngbyaceae cyanobacterium CSU_1_4
CAGTAGAGCCACCAAAATGCTTAGATAAACCAACAAAAGCTGACTATCGTTCATAAGTCCTAAGTTTTGAATCAACAGAGTTCATCATTTTCTTTTTCTTTCAGCCTACCGCATCCCCATCCGCGTCCAACCAATCGGGCGCGATCGCTCTTGCCCAACTTAACCTTGTAGGTCACTCCCTTGGCGTTCCTAATGATTAGATCCTAAATAATTTAGAGTCCTAACCCTCATTTCTAATCGCGGTTAAGGGCGAGTAAAAGCCGTAGGATAAAAACAAACAGATTGATATAAGTCAAATACATCGACAAAGCTGCCGGAATTCCTTGATCATCGCGGTAAATGCGAGGGAGCGTATGAAAATCCACCACAGCGGCACCCGCAAACAGCAAAACACCCATTCCAGAGATGCCAATTTCTAGCCAAGTTGGAGTGTAGAAGCCGAAGAGCGAACTCACTAGCTGTCCTACCATCACCACGAGCAGAGCAATCACCCCTAAGCGAATCGTTTGAGACAGCGCGTTGCCATCCTGCTCAGAGAGGTTAGACCCCACTTGCCGTGCAACCACAAAGGTCACGCCACAGCCCAGCGCAGCCACTCCGACCCCTCCAACTCCTACGCCCTCTGCTCCTAACGCAACCGATACCAAGCCGCTTAAGGTGTAGCCAGTCAACAGGCTGTAAGTGGCTAACAGCGGTAAAGCCACAGCATTATTACCTTTCTCAGCCACACCGCGCGCCACAAAGAAAAGAATCAGTTGGAGCACGATCGCCCCGAGGAAGGTGGGCATAAAAATGCTGTAGTTACTCTGAATCACGGTTAAACCGCCGTAGGTTCCCAGTGCCGTCAGAACCAAACCGCTGCCCAGGTAAGGCAACGCATTGGCAATGACATTAGGACCGACTAAGGCTTGCCCCCTAGATTTCCGAATTGCTTCTCTAAAGTTACTAGTGTTGCTCATATGCTTTGTCTCTTAAATGACCATTAATTAGTTTTTTGGTACGGAAGCGCCCAGATGCCTCCAGAGCAGTTTATGGACTTGCAGATCACCAGAACTCTCCCTAAAAAGGCGATCGCGATCGCCACAACAATAGTCTCAAAACCAAACCTGCCTAGATTTTAAGCCATCTGTAACCAGAGCGATCGCATCCCCTCTGATCCATCGTCTCATCAGCCCGGAGGCTCCCATCTTTTTGTTTGCGTCCGTAGGGTCAGTGTTTCTGCTTACACCTCTACGGAGATGAAATTCTATCCCCGTGGAATAACGATGGTTTGCACTGTCTCCAATACGGACAATGAGCCATATCAGACGCATGGTAACAGATCAGACGCAAGGTGGATTCTTAATGATGATAGCTGCTCAATCCTCTCTCCGCTCCCGTAGCATGGAATTGCTGATGGCATACCAGCACAAGCCTTCGGTAGCCCTTCGCAATAAACTTGTTCGCCTCAACGCTGGATTAGTTCGTAAAATTGCTCATCGGGTCAGCCATCAGTGTGCTGAACCCTACGAAGATCTGGAACAAATTGGATATTTAGGTTTAATTCGGGCGATCGAGCGCTTTAACCCAGCCCAAGGGTGCGCCTTCAGCTCGTTCGCAGTCCCCTATATTCGGGGAGAAATGCTACATTTTCTACGCGATCGCAGCAGTTCGGTCAAAGTGCCTCGTCGCTGGCAAGACTTACAAAAAGAAGGGCAAAAAGTTCGGGTTGAACTGACCAAGAACTTAGGACGGCAACCCCTCGATTCTGAGATCGCCGATGAACTAGGCATTTCTCTATACGAATGGCGCGAAATCAAAATGGCAGTTAAAAACCGTCTGCCCCTCAGCCTAGATGCCACCGTTTCTCAGCAAATCGACTCCTCCATTACCCTCGGCGAAACCCTACCCGACACCCATTACCAAGTCATCCAGCGTTTAGAAGAAGATCGTCAGCAGCTCCAGCACGCCCTTTGCCAGCTCGAAGATAAAACCAGAGCCGCGATCGAGTTCGTCTTCTTTAATGATCTTTCCCGCAAAGAAGCCGCCGAACGCATTGGAGTAAGCCCCATGACCGTCACCCGTCGCATTCAGCGAGGGTTAGAGCAAATGGTCACGTATCTCCAGCCCCACGCTTTGCAGACCGACCCTTAAGCAACCCCTGTCCTAGCCCTAGGCTTGACCTTCTAGAGAACTGTTCCCTGTGAGAGGTTGAACGAAACCATTTTCCAAACCCTGCGTTGAGGCAAGGGTTGGTGTATTCCCAATACCAGTGCCGAGTTATTGTCAAGCGCATTGTCCTAGAATCGACTGGCGGCTATAAACGAGAAGCAGCTTTGTGGTTAACGCAAGCGGGCTACCCTGTGGCGGCAATTAATTCCCCCACTTAACTTTCAAGCTAAGCGGTTCTCCCAGAGGAGAGAGATTAGGGTGAGGGTGCAAAACTGGGATGCACCTGCTCTAAACCCTGTCTGAGCCCGTCTAAATCCGTCTCAGATAAGGTTTTAGATTAAGGTCTCAGATTAAGGCTGGCTACACCCTGATCTTCAAAGACTGTTATACGCTGAGGATAGACTTTTTCAAAGCTTGCTGGCATGACCGACACCTTGTTTCAAGCGTATGCTCCGCTTTTATTTTGGACGGGGCTAGGAATTTTTGTTTGTCGGTTTCTACCTGAATCCTTTCCTCGTTTTTTGGGGCGCAGCCTCTACTGGGTGGGCATTCCCCTAGAAATTTTTGCTTTGGCAAGGCAGACAGAGTTTGCTCAGCAGGCGAGTTTGGCTCCGGTTGTCACGATCGCAACGCTGCTAGGAGGGCTGGGGTTGGCAGGGTTAACGCTGCAAGGCATTAGACAAGCGCATCCGCCTAAGGCTGTTGATGAAAAGAAAGAGGCTGAGTCTGAGAAAGAGTTTGAAGCTAGGACGGAGACAGAGAGGGAAAAAGAGCCTGAGGCTAAGAGGGCACCGACGATCGCCCCATACTGGCAACAGCGCCCCTGGCAAGGCAGCTTTTTGATTAGTTCTGTGCTGGGCAATACGGGTTTTGTGGGCTTAGCGATCGCCCCTGTTTTTGTTGGTTCATCTGCGCAAAGTTGGCTGGTGCTCTACAGCGTGACCCAAAACATTGTGGGCACCTATGGCATGGGCGTATTTGTGGCAAGCTACTTTGGGCGACCTGCGCAAAATCATCGGGGCTGGACACAAATTCGGGACGTGCTGACGGTTCCCTCACTGTGGGCATTTGCCATGAGTACTGCCACCCGTTCTATTGTCCTCCCGCCGATTCTCGAAGCAGGACTTCATGCCTCAATTGGGCTGGTGATTCCGGCGGCGCTAGGGTTAATGGGAATGCGCCTCAGCCAGATTCGGGGTTGGCAAACCTTGAGGCGGGCGATCGCTCCCACGCTGCTCAAAGCTTTGGTAGTCCCCTGCCTAGTGGGTGTCCTGACGACTTGGGGCGGAATTGACGGTGATCCCCGCCTTGCCTTAGTGCTGATGGCAGGAATGCCCACTGCCTTTGCCGGATTAATTCTGGCGGAGGAGTATGAGCTCGATCGGGATTTGATTGCGAGTAGCATTGTTCTCACCACGGGCACCTTGCTGTTCACGATTCCCCTATGGCTGGTTTTATTTGGACAGGGTATTCCGTAAACTGGTAAACCGATCGTGTTTTATTAGGTATCGTGTTTTATTAGGTAAACCGCGTTACCAGGAGTACCTTCCCATGTGTGGAATTGTCGGCTACGTTGGCACCCAAGCAGCCAGCAGAATTTTGCTAGAGGGTTTACGCAAGCTGGAATATCGGGGCTACGACTCTGCGGGCATTGCCACGTTGCTAGAAGGCGAGATTCACTGCGTCCGCGCCAAAGGTAAACTGCAAAACTTAGAGGATAAGATGGCAGATTGGGAAAATCCTGCCAGTCTGGGCATTGGGCATACTCGCTGGGCAACCCACGGCAAACCCGAAGAGTATAACGCCCATCCGCATATGGATACTGCCCGACGAATTGCGGTGGTATTAAATGGAATTATTGAAAATTACCGAGACTTGCGCGAAGCTTTGAAAGCCAAAGGGCACGAGTTCCGCTCGGATACTGATGCTGAAGTGATTCCTCATTTGATTGCTGAGTGTTTGAAAAGCTTACCTGCCGATCGCCCCCTGCCTTTTTTAGAGGCGACTCGGTTGGCAGTGAATGAGTTAAAAGGCGCGTTTGCGTTGGCAATGATTAATGCCGATTATCCGGATGAAATTATTGTGGTGCGACAGCAGGCTCCTTTGGCGATCGGGTATGGAGACGGCGAGTATTTCTGTGCCTCGGATACGCCTGCATTGGTAGCTCATACGCGGACGGTGCTGACGTTGCAGAATGGTGAATTAGCCAGGCTCACGCCTGAAGGGGTAACGGTGTATAACTTTGGCGCGATCGCCTCAAAAAAACGCCACGGACTCTTAATTGGAACCCGATTTTGGTGGAAAAACAGGGCTTCAAGCACTTCATGATGAAGGAAATCTTCGAGCAGCCCGGAGTGGTTCGTGCCTGTTTGGAAGCTTTCGCTAACCCTGATTGGACTGCCGCTTGCACCGATGCGCCGATTAACCTTAATCTACCCGCCGAGTTTTACGAAAATTTAGATCAAATTCAAATTGTGGCTTGCGGCACCAGTTGGCACGCTAGCTTAGTGGGTAAATATCTATTGGAGCAATTGGCAGCCATTCCGACCCAGGTGCAGTATGCCTCGGAGTTTAAGTATGCGCCTCCTCCCTTAACGCCTAATACGTTGATTATGGGCGTGACTCAATCGGGCGAGACGGCTGATACTTTGGCGGCGCTGGAGATGGAGAAAAAGCGGCGGATAGCTAAGGGCGATCGCTTCTTACCCAAACTTCTTGGCATCACAAATCGCACAGATAGCACGTTAGGTAACTTGGTTGATTATTTAATTGATACGCACGCAGGAATAGAAATTGGAGTGGCGGCGACCAAAACATTTACTGCGCAGTTAATGACCTTTTACTTTCTGGCGATCGATCTTGCTTACCGTCGCCAAACCATTGAACGCGATCGCTTAGAAGAAATTTTGATTGGACTTCGTCAACTTCCGGCACAAATTGAATCGATTTTAGAAATTCAAGAACGCTACGTCGAACAACTCGCCCATGATTTTCTGAAACTCAAGATTTTATCTTTTTAGGACGGGGAATTAATTTCCCGATCGCCTTAGAGGGCGCACTCAAGCTTAAGGAGATCAGCTACATCCATGCCGAGGGTTATCCATCGGGCGAAATGAAGCATGGTCCGATCGCGTTGTTAGATGAAAAAGTGCCTGTAGTGGCGATCGCTATGCCTGGAACAGTTTACGAAAAATGTCTTTCCAACGCCCAAGAAGCAAAAGCCAGAGATGCCCGCTTAATTGGGGTGACTCCGATGGGTGACCCAGAGGCGATCGAGGTATTTGATGATGTGTTGCCTGTGCCTGCGGTGGAAGAACTGTTGTCGCCGATTTTAACCGTCATTCCTTTACAGTTTTTGGCGTATCACATTGCAGCACGGCGCGGTTTGGACGTGGATCAGCCGAGGAACTTGGCGAAGAGTGTCACGGTGGAATAATTGCAAAAAGACCCTCATCCCCAACCCTTCTCCCAGAGCGGGCTACCGTGTATACACAAGTGATCGAATCTAGCCAAGTCCCTGGCGAACCGCCCCCCACTTTGGGGGACTTTTGAGCAAATTCTGCTTCAAAGTCAAGTGGGGGATTTAGGGGGCAGTTCGGATCACAATTTATACCTTTAAAGCATCCTCTAATTCAAAAGATTTGAGGTTCCCCTAGCATTGCTTTTTCTATTCCATACCCATCGCGTATTCCACACACAATCACCTTCTCGGTCTGATCGGCTTACTTTGTTGAATCAACATCTTCTCAAAGCTCAGCGTTACGACACCCAGCGTCACCACCAAGATTCCCACAATCTGCGCGATCGACAGGAAAGTCCGTTCCCCAGGATTAATGATGACTGCTAAGAGCGCCGTTAAGGCAGGACCACTCGCCGCAATAATTGAAGCGTGGGCTGCGCCCATAAAGCGAACCCCAAATTATTGAGCAAATAGCCGACTAAGGTGAAGCCGCCCAAAATTAAACTGCCGCCCAAGAGCCCGCTCCAATTGCTGGGTGGCGTATCAATCCCGATCGCAATTAAGCTCAAACTACTGAGAACAAAAATCGTAGCAAATTGAATCAAACTGACAGGAATGGGATGAAGCTTGCGAAAACTGACTTGCATGGTGAGCAGATACAACGCAAAGCAAACGCCAGAGATCATTGCCGCACTAATGCCTGTGCCAGACCAGTTGGATGCAGTGGCTTTAACCGTTGTCAGGGCAATGCCGCAGGTAATCATGATCATGACCAGAACGCGAAGCGACGTGGGGCGATCGCCAAACAACGCCCAAGCCAACGGCACCGTCACCAGCGGATACATAAACAAAATCGTAATCGCCACCCCAGGGCCCACTTGACCAATGGCAATGTAAATCATCACCTGAGATAAAAACAGAAAAAATCCACTGCCAATCACGCTGCTAATCAGCCGCCGATCTCTCGATAAGCAAAACGTTTTAACATCCTTCCAAACCGGTCTGTACAGCCTAGTCGCCAACCCAAATGCCATCAACGGCACAACGACCCACATCCGCAGCCACAACAGCAGCAGCGAACTTCCCAAGCTTTTAAGGCTAATAAACCCGCCTACAGGCAACACGCCGAAAAGCTGGCTCGGATTGCCCACCATTCCCACCACGACATTGTGTAACGATAGCGCCACGGTAGACAGCAGAATTAAAAATAGCCCCAACTGAAACGACGAAAATTTTTGCGGGATGGCTCCAATTTTTTTGAGGTGCGGTTTGAAGTGCTGTCCGAGGTGGTGTTTGAGGTGTGGAGCGAACTGAAACTGTTTCGCAATCTGGTCAACGACCTGTCCAAAATTTTGCTTGCCTGAAGGCCGAGGCGTTGACCGTTCCTCTTGCCGGATAGGGACTTCGCCTGGAACCTGAGGCTGTGCGCCCTGCGATCGCGCCATTTCTAATTGCAGTTGCTGGCTAATTCGTCGAACCAAAACCTCCAGGATTGCCTCTCCCTGTTTTCCCATATTTTGCATCCGGTCAATCTGCTGAGACAAGGAGCTTTGATAGCTGTTGAGGTCACTCCGAAGGATGGTAAACGTGCGGTTGAGCGTGTCATCGATCGCCGTGAGTTGGGAGGAAGCGACCCCGTGCGAATATCTGGACGAAAGCGTCTGTTCATCGGCGGGCGAACCCTCCGAAAAAACCTGTAAATCTGAAAAAGGATCAGTCTGCCGGAGTTTCTGACTTAAAGCAACTTGTAAATGATTTGCCATTGCCAGCGCCAACTGCTTTGCCCAAGCTTGCTGCTGTTCCTGCTGTTGCCGCGACAAAACGACTTCATATTGAGATTTAGCCGCTTCATGCTGGTTCTGAAGTTTTTCAATTTCGTTGATTAGCCGCGACTTCTCACTCTGAAGCCGTCGGACATCCTGTTGGAGATGGGTGACTACTTCTTGCTGCAAGTCTTGCAAGTCCTGGGTCATAGTCCGTAGAACGTCATCTGCGCTTGTCGAACCTTCGGATGACTCGATGTTTTTGGGTAGATTTTCTAGCCGCCCCATTCCTGTCCAACCTCTTTAGTAAGCTCGTAAACAAAGTGCCAGATCTAGCGGACTACTGCTGCTCGATCGCTTTTGACTGTCGATGATATCTCCAAACCTGGAAAATAATTCAAAACTCCAGATTTAATCTCAACCCGCTTGCCGCTTGTTCAAAGAGATTGTACCCAAACCCAACCGCGGAGAGACGACCCACTGTGAGAGGATAAAAAGACACAATTATTGAATTTGTGAATTTGATCAATCGAATTTGATCAATCGAATTCAACATTTGCAATGAGCAAAACTAGGAGAAAAGGGAATGACCAGCAAACCCAAGATTATCGTGCTAGACGACGATCCGACGGGATCGCAAACGGTTCATAGCTGTTTGCTGCTCCTGCGTTGGGATGTGGAAACGCTACGACTGGGGTTAGCTGACGATGCGCCGATTTTCTTTGTCCTGACCAACACCCGATCGCTCCCCGCTGACCAAGCCCTTGCCACAACCCAGGCAGTTTGCCACAACCTCAAGGCAGCGATCGCGGCTGAACATATTTCCGACTTTCTCATTGTCAGCCGCTCTGACTCTACCTTGAGAGGACATTACCCCGTGGAAACAGATGCGATCGCCCAAGAGTTGGGTCCCTTCGATGCGCATTTCCTCACTCCAGCCTTCTTCGAGGGCGGTCGGTTTACCAAAGACAGCATCCATTATTTGATTGCACCAGATGGGGTAGCCACGCCTGTTCATCAAACAGAATTTGCCGAAGATTCTGTCTTTGGCTACAGCCATAGCTATTTGCCAGACTATGTAGAAGAAAAAACCCAGGGGCGCATTGTCGCAGCCGAGGTGGAACGGTTCGTGCTAAGCGAGATTCGCTCTGGCGTATTGGAACGGTTGCTCGCACTGCATGATAATCAATGTGTGGCGATCGACTCAGAAACCCAAGCCGATATGAATCACTTTGCCGCCGATATCTTAGCCGCAGCGGCACAAGGCAAACGGTTTTTGTTTCGTAGCGCCGCCAGCCTGTTGACTGCCCTCGCCGATTTGCCACCTCAGCCCGTCGCCCCCGAGCATATGGCAACCTATACCCGCGATGGCAAACCTGGCGCTGTGATTGTGGGTTCGCACGTTCAGAAAACGACCGAGCAGCTAGAGGAATTGTTGAAGCTGCCGGAGACAGTGGCGGTGGAGATAGACGTGGCGCAGTTATTAAAGTCTGCCTCCGATCAGCTTTTGAATCAAGCCTTAGCGCAAGTTAAGGCAATTCATGCCGCGAATAAAACCCCAGTTATTTTTACCAGCCGTGAAGAATTGACCTTTGAGGATGTTCAAACCCGGCTCGATTTTGGCGTTGCCGTTTCTACTTTATTAATGGATATTGTGAAGGGTTTGCCCCAGGATATTGGGTTTTTAATTAGTAAGGGTGGCATTACTTCTAATGATGTTTTGAGTACGGGGCTTTCGCTAACGGCGGCTCGCCTGCTGGGACAAATTCTTCCGGGCGTGTCGGTGGTATGCACGCCTCCCCACCATCGGTTGCCTCATTTGCCGGTGGTGTTGTTTCCTGGAAATGTGGGCGATCGCCATGCCCTAGGCGCAGCCTATCAACGCCTCCTCTCTCAACAAATCGATGAATAGAAAGACATTGAAGCGCCTCTAAGTTTTCCAATAATTTTGTGCTGACGGTCATCATGCCGACTAATATGAAGTGTGCAGTTAACGTCGGCGGGTTTGGCATCTCAATGTATACTTACTTACCCAGTTAATTCATGAACTCCGATTCTCTCGTGACCGATTTAACCTTGACAATGCCTCAAACTCCGGCAACTCCCCAAGCCCAAGTGCGTTTTAAGGGAGAGGAGGGGCGGTTGTTGTTGCTGTTGCCCTCAGAGACAGAAAGCGGTTCGGCACTGACCTGGATAGAGGTTTGGCAGCAATTGAAGCAACGGCTGAACTCTGGAGAGCGGTTTTGGCAGCCCCAGACCCCCGTTCATTTGATTGCGCGCGATCGCCTCCTCGACGGTCGCCAGCTCCAAGATATTGCCGATGCCCTCTCAAACGCCGAGCTTCAACTGAAGCGCGTGTACACCAGCCGCCGCCAAACCGCCGTTGCCGCCGTAACCGCAGGGCTATCGGTTGAGCAGCATTCTCTCCTCACCCATCTAAATCAAACCGAGAATGGGCAAGCCTTGGCAGAGCCGCTCTATATTCAAACCACGCTGCGATCGGGCATTGAAATTCGGCATCCCGGCACGGTCATCGTGTTAGGCGATACCAACCCAGGAAGCAGTATTATTGCCAATGGCGATGTGCTGGTGTGGGGCGCACTGCGAGGTTTGGTACAAGCTGGAGCAGCGGGTAACGCAAGTTGTATGATTATGGCGCTACGCATGGAGCCGACCCAAATTCGCATTGCCGATTTTGTGGCTCGTGCCCCAGAAAGTCCGCCCAACCAGTATCATCCAGAGGTTGCCCATGTCAGCGGCGGTGGCATTCGGATCACCCGGGCGATCGATTTTGCTAAGAATCAGTTGACCAATGACTTGGTTTAGTAGACTGTTTCTTTAACCAGTTCTTCAACCAGCCCCCAAAGCCAAAATCAATCATTTACATCAGTAATCCATGAGTCGCATAATTGTTATTACATCGGGTAAGGGCGGAGTTGGCAAAACGACCTGCACAGCCAATTTGGGCATGGCGCTTGCTAAACGCGGACGCAAAGTAGCAGTCATTGATGCCGACTTTGGCTTAAGAATCTAGACTTGCTGCTGGGCGTAGAAAACCGAATTGTCTATACGGCGGTTGAGGTTTTAGCAGGCGAATGTCGGCTTGATCAAGCTTTGGTCAAAGATAAGCGCCAGCCTAATTTAGCTCTGTTGCCTGCTGCCCAAAATCGAACCAAAGAAGCAGTTACCCCCGACCAAATGAAAAAACTGGTGGCGGCTTTGGCTCAGTCTTATGACTATGTGCTGATTGATAGCCCCGCTGGGATTGAAATGGGCTTTCAAAATGCGATCGCCCCGGCAAAAGAAGCCATCATCATCACCACTCCCGAAATTTCAGCCGTTCGAGATGCCGATCGCGTCGTCGGGCTCCTCGAAGCCAACGACGTGAGACGGATGCACCTCATCGTCAACCGCCTTCGTCCTGCCATGGTGGAAAAAGACATGATGATGTCGGTCAAAGATGTGCAAGAAATTTTGTCAATTCCGCTCTTGGGGGTGGTGCCTGATGACGAAAAAGTGATTATTTCGACGAACCGAGGGGAGCCGCTAGTGCTGGCTCAAGAAGGGTCTTCCCTGGCAGGCATTGCCCTTAACAATATTGTGAGGCGGTTAGAAGGGGAGCGAGTGCCCCTTTTAGACTTGAATATTCCTGATGATTTGCTCTCACGGGTTCGTCGGTTTCTTAAGGGTTCGCGGAGTTAAGCGTGAAGCACGACAGAGACGTTTTAGCGGAGCGTCTCTGCGGTGATTTTTAAAGATGAAGATACTGTCAATCAACGTTTCCTAATTATTTAATATTTTAAGAGTTTTTTTATGCCCATTAATAGCCATATGCTTAGCGAACTCCTAGACCGAATCTTCTCGCGCGGCAATTCTGAGAACAGCCGCCAGACGGTTAAACGACGGTTGCAGTTTGTGCTCGCGCACGATCGCTCTGATCTTAATCCGGCGATGGTTGAGAAGATGCGGAAGGAAATTTTAGAGGTGGTGGCTCGATACGTAGAAATTGATCCGGATGAATCAGAATTTTCGTTAGAAAGCGACCAACGCACGACTGCTTTAATTGCAAATTTGCCCATTAGACGAGTAAAGCCGGAAGCGGTGGGCATTATCCCGCTGGTGACACCCGATGATGCATTCAATAATTTGGCGATAGATAGCCTAGCGACAAATAACCTGACGACAAATAACTTGGCGACGCAATCAACGGATGAAGCGATCGCCACTAAACCAGATTCATCAACAAATTCACCGACAAATCCATCAACAGATTCATCGACAGGTTCTACTGAACCTCAACCTCAGTTCCAAAAGCCACCCAGTGAAGAGAAAGTTTTCTTGGCAGATGCTATAGCAGACCCAATAGTAGATTTATTGCACTCGCCCAACGTAGATTCTGAAAGTGGGCGATCGCCCAGCTAGACTAGGGATATGCTGCAAATTTCTAAAACTATTACCATTCCTGCCCACGAAATCGAAACCACTGCAATTCGATCGCAGGGTGCAGGTGGGCAAAATGTTAACAAAGTGGCATCCGCGATTCATTTACGATTCGACATCAACGCCTCTTCGCTGCCCGAAGCTTACAAAGAACGGCTTTTGCAGCTCAGTGACCAACGCATTACCAAAGACGGCGTAGTGGTCATTAAGGCACAAGAACATCGCCGCCAAGAGCAAAACCGTGAGGAAGCCCTCAGACGACTGCAAGAATTAATCAAAAGTGCGATCGTCATTGTCAAAAAACGTCAGCCCAGCACTCCCAGTCGGAGCGCTAAACGAAAGCGTTTAGACAGTAAAGCGAAACGAGGACAGATTAAGACACTGCGCGGCAAAGTGAACGAATAATATCAATTCTTTGTAACGCCGTATAGAACAAGGGGCTTAAGCCCCTTGTCTAGCAAGAATTCATCCTGTGCAGCTTGATATCAAATTGCTATAAGGCAGATAAATAACCCCCGAGGGCATGGCGAGGAGCAAAGCTTTCTTCCACAATGGCTAATAACAGCGGCAGGTTGAGTGCGCTGCTAGCGGGTAATTTGTATCAGCAAAGATGAAGGGAAGCCAACTTTGCCGGGTACAAATTACCCTTCCTAATCTTATAACCCATCCTGATTTGTCCTAACCCTTTGCAGCCATCGAGGGCTATTTCCCATGTCTAAAACTTCTCCAGCTTTTGCGCCAACCCGACCTAGGTTTGTCTTGGTGGGAATTGCACTAACGGCGATCGCCTGCTGGTATTCGGTCAATCTATCGCAATTTCGACCCTTGGATGAGACAGTAGAAATGATGGAAAACCCTATCCCAGAAACCCAAAAATCCTCTGTAACTATAGCGGTGTCTGAAGGCTGGCAAACTGAAACTCTGGCAGAAGGTGTTACTGCTTACACGTTACCGGATCAATATAAAACAGATTTTGAGTACGACACTATGAACGATGCCAATACTACAGAAGTAGGATTAGATGGAACTCGGCATCCTTATATCAGTGATATCTCTCAAGCAGACTTGACTCAAGATTCTAACAACCCTTATCACTACTTTTGGGAAGGCATATGGCAAGGAGAAGGATACAACCGAGTGCTTGATCAAAACCAGCAGTTAGTTGCCGAGCGAGAGAATAGTGTTGACATCCATCTGAGAATTGCTTTAGACACTAGTATTACCAATGTGACGAAACCGAACTTAATGATCACAGTCAAAAGTGAACAAGATAAGACGGCACAGTTAACCAATCTTTCAGCATTTCGGATTGATTCAAAGACTGGGAAAACCCTCGATCGCCAAGACTTTGCTCAATTGTCACCCATGTATGAGGTGACGGCTAGCCGCAATGGAGGCTATGCAGGCACAGAGACGCAGGAGCTAGAGCCCTTAGGGACAATCACCTTCGCTTATCATGTATCGGCAGAACAGATTAAGCAAAATTTGCCGATTCGATTAAGTGCAGTCAATCGCCTATTTGCTGAACGGCAGCAAGAAATTTACGATCTACAGGCAAAAGGCTGGATTGTAAAGGAAGTTCCGGCTCCTAGTGGTCTGTCAATCGATAAGTGATGAAGGAATTAAGAATTCAAAATTCAAAATTAATACTTGGAGAAGCGTCTGGATGATTGGTTAAAGGTCGATCGCCATTAGGCAACGTTTCGTAAACCGGAGCGATCGGCAAGGGCAATGATTCGCGATCGCTTTGTGAGACACTTTCAGGAACTTTATTGGGAATAACTTTAGGAACTATTTGGGGAATAGCTTCAGGAATTACTTCGGGAACAAACTCAGATTGATCAAGCCGTTCAGTCCGGGCTTGAACTCCAGCTTCATAGATTTGGTGCCGCCATTCTTTAATACGTTCATTCGCTTGTTCATAAAGAGCGCTGCCCCAGGTAATTTGGTGAGCTTCATCAATAGCAGCTTGAAGCGATTCCAAATCACCTTTGCTAGCCAGATTTGTGGCGCGATCGAGGCGCGGGCGGTTTTCTAGGGTTTCGACTTGGCGCTGAACCGTTGAGATCAGCGATTGTGCTTCTTCGTAGTGAGGCGTACCATAAAAGACAAATTGTGCTTCAGCAATGCTGTTTCGGAGGGCAGTGGGATCGCTAGACTGGGCAAGGGATTTAGCTTTTTGAAAATGGGCTTGAGACTGGGCAATATGCGGATATTGAAGCTGGCGGATCGATTCGTTTAGCCCCTCGGGTTTGGGCTTGGCAACTCGGGTGGGGGTGACTTGCCCTTCGCTGCTCTCTTTTGCAGATTGTAGCGATCGCATTAATTCAGCATACTTCACCTCCCAATAGCGATGATCCAGGCTGAGCAACTCTCTGGCGAGGGTCAGGACGGAATACCACTGGCGTTTTTCAATCTGTTTTTCGGCTTTTTCGTAGAGGCTTTCGGCTTTTGCCCAAGTTGTTTGCCACTGGCGAATGTTGCGACGGGCGAGGCGATACGTCCAAATGCCTGGAGGAATTTGTTGGGCAATATTAATGGCATAATTCAGATCACCCTCTTGATACGCCAATTCAGCTAGACGAAGAGTCGTTCGAGAAAAGTGCTCAATGAGGCGATCGCCTTCTGGACGTAAAGGATCTTCAATATCAATCGTGTTGAGCAAACGAATAGACTGATGCAAATCTTCAGGGGTTTGACGATTGCCCAATTCTTGAGCGCAGTAGAGGCGAGTTGCAGCGGAAGCATCTGCCCAAGAAATTATCCAGCAGTTGGGCAGGTCGGGCAGCCACAAAAGCTGCGTTGATGCCCAAACGGCGGCACTACCCGGAAGAATAACGCTAAGGGCAACCCATAGCTGCCAATGAACGAGTTTCAAACCAGAAAACCGTTCGGCAATGGAGAGGGAAAAACGCAGTTTCATGGCAGAGGAACTAGAAAAGTTCTTGGAAAATCTGTAGGGGCTAGTGTTCCCTGACCCTGCCACGCCTGATCTCATTCAATTACAAAAATTAAAGGCGTTGCTAAATGGAAGGATGAATCCTTGAGATGCTATGGCTCTGATCGCCCCCTAAATCACCCAGAATGGGGGATTTGGGAGGGGCAAATTCATACCGTGATTCAGCAACGCCAAATTAAATTACAAAAAATTCCTCGGGACGCAGTTAGATGCACCTCTCGCTTGTTAGCCACAATACATTCATTAGGGGTTGCGACTGGCTAAGATAAGGCGCTACTGTCTGAAGTGCGTTTGACAAAACGGGCTCCTGTGACTTCTTTTCTGATCAATCATTCCACAATGGCAACGACGGCAATTTCTATTTCTCAAAAGCTCTCACTTTTCCTGCTCGGTATCTTTGCAGGGCTAACGGGTTGCAGCAAAAACCTAGAGGTTAGTTCCCTGGAAAATTCTATCAAAATAGAACTTGAAAAACAGGGCGGCATTATCGTCCAGTCCGTTGTGTGCCCCAAAGATGTGCCTAAGGCGGTAGATGCGTTTTTTCAGTGCAAAGGTCGGCTGCTGCCGCAGGGTGAATTTGTGGTGGCAGTGCAACAAGAAGAGGAGGCGGAGCAATTAAAGTGGGAGGTTCTTAACTCTAATGGGTTGTTGAATTTACCGCGACTGGAAAAGCGCTTGCAAAAAGAGGTGGGGACTGAAATTGGGACGGAGCCGACGATTAAGTGCAGCACTGGCACGCGGCAATATCGCTCGACCAAACCGGGAGATAGTTTTGAATGTAAGGTCACCAACGGTAAGTTGACTAATCCGCCAGGACAAATTGACAAACTGGTGGTTAAAGTTGATGCTCAGGGAAATGTGAATTGGCAACAATATCGAACGGTTCAGGCGATCGCCACTTCTCCCTTGCCGGGATCAGCGTCACCCGGATCACCTGCGGTTGGCAATGCGGCTGGCAAAACTTCTGCAAGTCCTACCAAAGCTTCTCCTAGCCCTGCCTCCACGGCTCCCTCTCCAACTGCCAAAAGTGCAGAAGACTTGCTAAAAGATCCAAATGCAACCGATGGATTTAATTAGTCACCGTTGCTCAGTTCATCAAAAAAACATTGACCTTAACCTCGTGTTATTCTTCTCGCTACAATTTGTTAACCAGCCCCATTAGGGTATCAGTTATCCTAACGGAGGATGGTTTGTTCCCGGTCTGCTAACGATGTAGCGCGCTCACCCCCACTGTATTTCCCCCTTATTTTTACCTCATGTCAAACGTATACGAATTTTTGAAAGCGGGTGGACCAACCATGATTCCCATGGCGGGATTATCGATTATGGCGCTTGCCTGTGGGTTAGAACGGGCAGGATTTTGGTATCAATTGCTCACCAAAGAAGACAAAATTGTTCGGGGTGTTTTGGAGGCAGCGCATTATGATTTGGCAGAGGCTAGGGCGATCGCTGAACGAGAAAAAGATTTGCCCATTGGACGGTTTTTAGTGGCACCCTTAAAGCTGAAGCAAGCCACGCCAGAAACCTTTCGGTTGGCAATGGAAGCCGCTGCTGACAAAGAATTTATTCAAATGCGCAAAGGCGATAAGCTCTTGGAAACCGTTATTGCAGTCGCGCCTCTTTTAGGGTTGTTGGGAACGGTGACCGGTTTAATTGCGACTTTCTCTAACCTGAATATTGGCGGCGGCGGCGGCGGCGATCAGGCAACTAAGGCGGCGGCCGGAATTGGCGAAGCGTTGCTAACTACGGCAGCGGGTATGATGGTGGCGATCGTGGCTTTGGTCATTTTCGAGTGTTGGTCACTTTGCAATCAAATCAAATGGACTACTTTTCTGAAGTGGGTTCTGAGTTAGAGTTAATCTATCGTCAGGAATGGTACGAGCCTTCTCAAGATCCCGCTGATCATTTATCAACGCCTTCTCCGGTTGCTGTGGGCAATGAACGCTAATGAGATTCAGGAACGGCAAGAATTCTAACCAACTGCCAGAAATGAACTTGGTGCCGATGTTGGACGTGCTGATGACCGTTTTAACGTTCTTCATCATTGTCTCAATGACGTTGGCAGTGGATCAAACCATGGAAGTGCAATTGCCTAGCAATGCCAGCCCGACTCCATCGCCCTTGCAAAAAGAGCCAGATCCTCTCGTGGTGGAAATGACCAAACAGGGGTTAACCATCAAGGATCAGCCGATCGCGCCACCCCAGCTTTCTCCGCAAGTGAAAACCTATTTAGCTCAAAACCCTAAAGGTGTTGCTGTGCTCCGCGCCGATCCGCAAGTGCCTTATGAACAGGTGATTCGGGTTTTGGGCGAAATGCAAAGCGTGGGGGGCGATCGCGTTTCCCTTGCCCTTGATTAATGCTGCTTACCCCAAGGTTCTGCCATGCGCTCTAGAAATCGCCGCAATCGCCAAAAAAGCTCAGAACTACCCGAGATTAATCTGGTGCCGATGATGGACGTTTTGATGACTATTTTGACGTTCTTCATCATCATTTCCATGACTCTGACTGGGCAGCAGCTTTTAAGCATCAACTTACCGCAATCGAGCGCTGAAGCATTGGCGCAAGGCAAAGAGGAAAAAGCCCCTCCCCAAAAGCTAGTGGTGGGATTGAGCGACAAAGGACAAGCTTTTATTGGAAAGCAAAATATTTCTCAAGATGCTTTGGCAAAACAAGTGGGCGATTTCTTAACTGAAAACCCCGAAGGAGTAGTGATGCTGAAGGCCGATCGCCGCTTAAACTTTAAGGAAGTGGGAGACTTATTAAAAATGCTACGAGATATTGGGGGCGATCGAGTGTTGCTAGGAATTGAGCAACCCCCTGAGCCTGAAGCTTAAGAGCTGCAATTTAATTTACGGCGACTGAATTTTTTGGGTGAAAGGGGGAAGGGGGTGGATGGGTGAGAGGGTGGATGGGTGAGAGGGGTAGATGGGTGAGAGGGTGGATGGGTGAGAGGGGTGGTTTAGGGAAATGGCGTAACACAATTTTTTCCTAAAGGAAAGGGATGGAGAGATCTCCTTTCATGGTCAATTCAACTTCACCCTTGCCGTTTATTTTAGGAAAGGAGAACCGGCTTTGTAAAAACTAATTCGGTGCTTTGCTCCAGATAATGATTGCTGCCGAACCATCTGTGGTCGGCACAATGCTTAAGAAGCCCGTAATCCCATCTCGACTAATTTGGTAGAGAGAGCCGCCCCCATAAGTTCCTTGCGGTGCGACCTGATAAGAGGCTCCTTCTAATCTGACAGAAACATCGGCATAAACATCATCAGGCGATCGTCCAGAAGCAATCACTGCCCGTTCAATGCCTTGTAAAAGTTTAGCGACTCCCCCTTGCTGGTAATCTGCTTCACTTAATACTTCAGCATAGAAGGAAGCTGGCTCAGTTAGCACATTGGGATTGTCGATTTCTTGCCAACCATTGCTCACCTCAACATCGGGGATCGGGACAACAGAAGTGAGATCAGAGTAAAAACTTTGTTCCTCCGGGCTTACAACATTTTGCCCCGCAGCCACTAAATCTTTCGGCAAAGGCGCATCGCTGACCAAAATTGTAGTTCCAGCCCCGGCTGCATTAGGAATTAGCGTTAAGTACTTGGTTTGACCGTCTTTTGCTGAAACTTGGTAAACAGCGCGTCCGGTTGCCGCGGCTTCAGTGGGTTGAACCAAAAAACCTTTGGTTTTGAATTGCTGTTGAAACCAAAGCTCAACTTTATCCAACGAATCTGTGGTTTTTTTGCTGAAGGGATCAAAGGCAGGCGGCAAACCAAACGACCCTGCCACGGCACCCGGATAGTCAAAAACCTTATCAAAGGGGTCAGCCGCGTCGGGCTTGGCAGGTGCCTGAGCCGCCGCAACAGGGGCTGCTGGTGGCACCGGGAGGTTGGTTCTGGGCACAGTCGGCTTGACGGCAACCCGAGGTTTGACTGCTGCAACCTTGGGGGCTGGGCGAACAATAGTTTTATTTTTAGGGGCTAATTGCGTTAACTTAATGGCTTCTTCTTCTTTAGGCTTTTCGGTCTTGGGTTTTTCAGACTCAGTCGGAATCAATAAAACTAGGGCGTGCAACCCAACAGATGCCAGAAACATGGGGCGAATGAGCGATCGCCAAGGCATCTGCATTTTTTTGAGCGGCACATTCTTGAGAGGATAAGACCAAGACATAGTTAGATGGGGAGTGAGGGTAGAAAATTCAGAACTCGTTCAAATTAAGAGATACAAAATCTAACTAAAACCTAGCCAATTTAATTGAGGCAGAAATCATTTAGAACGCTAACTTAGGGCATTCAATTTAGGTTGAGCTTATGAGAATAATTTGTATATTTCTGTCTAGATATAGTAAGGCAAAAACATTTATTTTGGACAGAGCTATTATCAAAGATTCTGTAAAGTCTCTCTAGGGAAGGCTTCTAATTTTGAAGTGTTTTTGATTTTGAAATACAGTCAAGGTAATTAGCTACTTAGGGGGTTGCAACAAACATAACGTCCCGAACCGCCCCCCAAATCCCCCATTCTGGGGTAGGGCAGGCAAGATACCTGCCCTACGGTTTCCACCCTGATTCCAGAAGAGCCGTAGAAAACACAAATCAACCCTACCCAATCTGGGGGACTCCCGAGCCTTTCAAAGTCCCTCAGATTGGGGGATTTAGGGGGCTAGAAAGCTAGAGCATCCTACTGAGACTTTATTTCAACGCAGCCCCCCTAAGTCTTTAATACGTTTTTAACTAACTCTTAAACAACTAGTAATTATTGAAAAGGGTTTAGCAGTAAAAGATAGAAATTTAAACCCTATTTGCCATGAATTTAGAAGATCTTAAACAGTATTTAATCAATCGATTAAGTATGCTTAACCGTTACAGAGGTAACTTTGTAACGGTTAGATTATTCTAGCCATTCAAAGAATTTTTTGTGCACCTGGAGTGAGGATAGATAATGATAGTTTCTGCGCGTGCCTTTCGTCGTACGGTTGCTGTAACAGCTTTTGCAGCAGCACTGACAGTGAGTCCTCTGCTGGCGGCGATCGCCCAAGCACTGACCTTGAATGGAGCTGGGGCAACCTTCCCCGCCCCTTTGTATGAGC
>JAAUPA010000367.1 GCA_012034615.1 Leptolyngbyaceae cyanobacterium CSU_1_4
CGGATTGAATAAAGGTACAGGGTAAGCGATCGCAGTCTCGGAGAGTGTTTCCCTCTTCCTTGCGTCCTCAGATGGTCGAGCATATTGGATTGCATCAGGTCTGCACCCTCCTTTGCCCATTGCTCCCCTTTATCTGGGAGGGATTCCAAGCCTTTCATTTGTTGATAAAGCTTGTCCCATTGAGAACGGTGAGAAAAATTGGGCATAGTTGTCCTATCCATTGATAAAGAACAGTGTGCCCATGATCCCTGAACCAATTGCCGAATCTAAGTTAGAAGGAGTTGAGCGCTTAAGGTTGGAGTATGTCTTAGTGGACGATCTTGTGTTGCTTGATGGTAATCCGAAGTTGCATGACCTGGATAAAATCTCAGATAGCATCATCGAGAATGGATTCCTTGACCCGCCTAAATGGGACGTAAATCTCAACAGCGGACAAGGAGGAATTGTTGAGGGAAACGGTAGAACCGAAACCCTAAAATGGATGCAGGATAAAGGCGTTAATCCTCCGCGAGGCATTAGCTTGAACGAGGAAGGCTTATGGGTCGTCCCCGTTATTTTTGGCTGTGATGCTCGTTCAGAGATTGCCGCTAAACGTTACGCCATTGACCACAATAATCTTGTCATGGCTGGCGGTAACTTTTCAGCAGTGGATATGAGCCGAGCCTATGACGCTGAGGCTTATATCGCTATGATCCAGGAACTCCAAGAGCATGACAATCTACCGTTAACGATTGATGCCGATGAGCTGGAATTGCTGCTAGGTTCGCTGGAGGAGGATTCCTTAGAAGCTTCTGAGGAATCCCAATCCAGTAATGGAGAATCAACTGATTATTCTAAAAAAGGTTCGTTAGTCGATCGCTTCATTGTGCCCCCATTTAGCGTTCTCGATGCCCGTCAAGGCTATTGGCAGGAACGAAAGCGAGGATGGCTTTCATTAGGGATTCAAAGCGAAGTCGGCAGGGTTGACAGTCACAATCTGGACGACCCTAGCGATCGCAATCCTGCACGGACTTTCGGACAAGATTTAATGCGGGGAGAACAGTACGTTTCAAAAAGTGCAGGTAAAATGGCGCTGTCAGACGACCCTATGAGACGGGTTGAAAAGTACAAGGATGGAGCAGAGGATGAAACAAAGTCGTCGGCGGGAGTTTCCATCTTTGACCCAGTACTGTGTGAACTGGCTTACCGTTGGTTCTGTCCTGAAAATGGGACGATTCTAGATCCCTTTGCCGGAGGTTCTGTCCGGGGTATCGTCGCATCCAAACTGAATCGGCAATACATTGGGGTAGAACTACGAGCGGAACAAGTAGAAGCCAATCGTACCCAGGCAAAGGAGCTTTGCTCGACTGATCCGTTACCCCCAATCTGGCATATTGGGGACAGTAGGAATATCGGTAAACTGACAGGAGGAGCAACGGCTGACTTAATGTTTTCCTGTCCCCCTTATGCTGACTTGGAAGTGTACTCGAACAACCCGCAAGACTTAAGCACCTTGAAATATTCCAAGTTTATAGAAGCCTATCGCATAGTGATTGCAGAATCCCTCAAGCTGTTAAAGCCCGATCGCTTCTCATGCTTCGTCGTGGGCGATATTAGGGATGACAAGGGCTTCTATCAGAACTTTGTGTCAGATACCATTGCAGCCTTCCAGGATGGCGGCTCAACGCTTTATAACGAGGCAATCCTAGTCACTGCGATCGGTTCCCTACCGATGCGGGTGGGTAAGCAGTTTAGAGGCGGACGGAAGCTAGGGAAAACCCATCAGAATGTTCTAATTTTCTACAATGGCGACCCTAGAAATATTGCAGCCATCCACGGTGAAGTAGTTTGCTCAGTGGAAGATCCAGCCGATGAATTTGGGGAAGTGCTATGAAGTTTGAACCCGTGGTCAAAGAGCATAGCGGTATCCTGGTTGTCCGGGACGATGTTATAGCCGGAGGCAGTAAGCGGAGATTTGTAGACCAATTGATTCTTGGATATTCAGAGGTGGTTTATGCTTCTCCCGTCTATGGCGGAGCGCAAATTGCGATCGCCCATGCTGCAAGAGAATTGGGCATTCAAGCAACCATATTTTGTGCCAAGAGAAATCAGCCCCATTCCCGAACGTTGGAAGCTAAAGCAGCCGGAGCAAAAATCGTCCAAGTCCCGACAGGTTATCTGTCCAACGTTAAGGCAAAAGCCGTTAAATACTGCGAGGTGACGGGAGCATTCCTGTTGCCGTTTGGTCTAGAGTCCGCGATCGCCAATCAAGCGATCGCGGAGGCGGCTGCAAGCGTTCAAGCGAATGTCGGCGCGATTGATCAAGTCTGGTGTGTGGGCGGTAGTGGGGTTTTGTGCAGAGGCTTACAATCGGGCTTTTCTGCAAAGTCATTCCATGTCGTACAGGTCGGGCGATCGCTGTCCCAATCAGACGTAGGTAATGCAAAGATATATGTCCACCCCCTTGACTTTTCCAAGGACGCAAGGAATAAACCCCCGTTTCCTTCCTGCTCAAACTATGACGCGAAAGCTTGGGAGTTTGTTCAACAAAAACAAGGAGAGGACGGGTATTGTTCTGGAATGTCATGGCGTAATGGCAAAAAATCAGCCATTGCCTATGATTTGTTTCTTGATGTAATTTAGGATTTACTGCACCCATGATTCCCGAATCACTTGCCGAGTCTGATTTATCAGGTAAAGAGCTGTTACGGTTGGCGTATGTTTTGGTCGATGATTTAGTTTTGCTCGATGGCAATCCTAAGCTACATGATCTGGGTAAAATTTCAGACAGCATCATCGAGAATGGATTTCTTGATCCGCCAAAATGGGATGTAAATCTCAACGGTGGACAAGGTGGAATTGTTGAGGGAAACGGTAGAGCCGAAACCCTGAAGTGGATGCAGGATCAGGGTCGGGAAGTTCCTAGAGGAATTACTGTCAACGAGCAAGGCTTATGGGCTGTCCCGGTGATTTTTGGCTGTGACTCCCGTTCAGAAATTGCTGCTAAACGTTACGCCATTGACCATAATAATCTTGTCATGGCTGGTGGTAACTTCACCGCACTAGATATGAGCAAAGCCTATGACGCTGAGGCTTATATCGCTATGCTCCAGGAACTTCAAGAGCAGGACAACTTACCACTAACAACCGATGCAAGCGATCTTGAGACGTTGCTCAATGTGTTAAACGGACAGTCCGAAAGTTATGACGACGATGAGTCGCCAGAATCATTCAAGGAGTATGGAGAAAATATTGGGACGGATTACACCTGTCCTAAGTGCAGTTATTCTTG
>JAAUPA010000067.1 GCA_012034615.1 Leptolyngbyaceae cyanobacterium CSU_1_4
TTTTCATCCCCCCATCATTTATTTTTAACAGACCCCTAGGCGCACTATGCAGATGCCGCAAGGGTCGCATCCTTTGCTAACTGGGCTTCACACTGCTGAAAAAGATATCGTGGGTTCAGAGCCCACAGGGCGCGATCGCGGGCTCCTATTCCTCTCGATACTGAAACCATTTTCCTGGATACTGAATAATGAGAAGATGGAAAGCTCAGTTCAAAGGAAACCGACATGTTAACCAAAGGCTTTGAAGTCGAGATGTACACGGGTACGCCCCAAGGAGAAATTGTCGGTCTTTCAGACAGAATTGTGGCGGACTTAGAGGGCTTCATCCGCGAACCCGACAGTCGCAATGTTGAGTACACAACCGCCCCCTTTTGTCGCTATGAGCGATTATTGTGTGAACTCGTGCGCCCACGGGTGCGCCTCCGGCAGTATTTGGCAAAGTTAGGCAACTACACGCTGATCCCGGGCAGTACTTTGGCGCTGGGTGGGGGCGATCGCTTCTATCGCTCTGATCCCGCTAATCCCTACCACGACTATATTGAGCAGACCTACGGCACCACGGTTGTAACCGCCAGCATTCACATCAATATCGGCATCAGCGATCCTGAAATGTTGATGCGCGCCTGCCGCCTGGTTCGGGTAGAAGCACCGCTGTACCTGGCTCTGAGCGCGTCTTCGCCTTTCCTCAACGGTAAGATTACGGGCAATCATTCCTCGCGGTGGAGCGTTTTTCCTAAAACCCCTGCCCATGTGCCGCTGTTTGATAGCCATCGTCACTACATTCAATGGACAGAAGAACAGTTGGTGTTAGGCACAATGCGGAACGTGCGGCATTTGTGGTCGGCAGTGCGACCCAATGGCGATCGCCGTCCTTACAATCTTAACCGTTTAGAGCTACGGATTTCGGATCTGATGACCGACCCGATCGCCCTCCTCGCCATCACCGCATTGCTAGAATCCCGGCTGACGCAGCTCATGACCGATCCTAGCCTCGACCCGCTGAAGGGCAGTTCCCTTAGCCCTGAAGATTTAGTGGCTTTGACCGATGCCAACGAACTGGCTGTCGCCCACCGCAGCCTAGAGGCCGAACTTCGTCATTGGAAAGACGATCGCCCCCTTTTGGCGAGAGATTGGATTGCAGAGCTCTACGAAGAAGTCTGGGGATTTGCCAAAGCGAAAGGCTTTAGCTGTTTTCTTTCTCCTCTCAAGAAAATTTTGCGGGAAGGCAACGAAGCCCAACGATGGCTGAAGAACATTGATCAGGGCTTAACGCCCCATGACGTGATGATTCAAGCCATTGAAGCGATGGAGTTTCAAGAGGCTGCCCTTTCTGATGATCTCTGTCAGCCTTTAGTCGCTTGATTTGCCGCTGGCACTCATCCAGCTTGCACTAAGACGTAAGGCTGAACAATTAATGCCTTGAATCGCCGCGTCCGATCGCCTGCCCATTCCACAATTTGCTCTGGCGAGGGCTTACTCAGCAACTGTTCGCCAATCCAATGCTGCACGGAAGCCGTGTTGTCAGAAGCGATCGCCATACCCACATCCAGCAAATCCAACCCTGGATCCACCACGACGACCACATCGCGCTGGGCATGGGGCATCAACCACTCCCACTCTGCCTCATCCAGCAGCTTTTCTAAATCTGCCCTCAAATTCTCCATAGTTCTAGTCCTCGATCATTTTTATCGTCCCAAATCATGCAAGGCATGAATCGCTTCCACGCACTTCTGTGTCACTGCCATCATCTCTTCCCGTTTGGTTGAAGCTGGCGGAGTAATCAACTTCCCCCACTCGCACCGTCACGGGTACGGGCTGGGGAAACCGGCTGCCTTTTGGCATAATCCTAGACGTGCCCCAGAGGCTGACAGGCAACAGCGGCACCTGAGCTTTCGCGGCAATCATGGCGGCTCCTAGCTTTGCAGTCGGAATCCGCTCATCGGGGGTACGAGTTCCTTCTAGAAACAGCCCGATCGCCCATCCTGCCTCCAACTGCGCCAAAGCGGCGCGAATAGCACTGCGATCGGGCGAGCCTCGTTTTACCGGATACGCGCCATAGACTTGAATGGCTTGACTCAACACAGGCACCTGAAACAGTTCTTCTTTCGCCATGTACGACACCGGACGACGAACGCAACTGGATAAAAGCGGCGGATCAAAATCGCTGGCATGGTTTGCCACAATGATTAGTGCCCCTTTCTGGGGCACCTGCTCTGCTCCATAAACCTTGCCCCGAAAATAGGTGTGCAGCACAGGGCTAACGATCGCCCACTTAAACAAGTGGTAGAACAGTTGGCTAATCAACGGTTCTCGTTCAGCAGTCGTTAGGGTAGACATGACGACACATGAGCCAATCCACTCACATTTTCCAAGACCAAATCTGGACAGGTGCGCTTAATAATTCCAGTCAAAACTCTTCCTGGACCCACTTCTACCACCCGGGTTATGCCCTCTTGAGGGAACTGTAAGGAAATTTCTCGCCACCGCACCGCGCCGGTCATTTGGCGATTGAGGCGTTCCTTTAAAGTGGCAGCAGCGATCGCCGGACTCGGTTCTACATTTGCCAACACAGGCACCTGCGCATCTCGAAACGTCACTGATTCTAAAACCTGCTGAAATTCTGCCGCTGCCGCTGCCATGAACGGCGAATGGAACGCGCCGCTGACATTGAGCTGAATCGATCGCTTGGTTCTCACCTGGGTGATCACGGCATCTACTGCTTCTGGGCTGCCCGAAATGACAGCCTGAACTTCGTTATTATCATTCGCCAGCACCACCCCTGGCGTTTTGGCAATTGCCGCGTCTAGCTGCGCTCGGTCAAACCCCAACAGCGCCGCCATCGTGCCATCCGATGCATGATCCATCAGCTCTGCCCGCCGCTTCACCAGATGCAATCCAGCTTCAAAATCAAACACCCCAGCGGCATAGAGCGCCACATATTCACCCAGACTATGACCCGCCACGAGTTGCGGCACTAAACCTTGCGATCGCAGTAAATCCACCAGAATCGCTTCCAGCGTATACAGACAAGGCTGGGTGTAAAGCGTTTTAGAAACCTTGTCTTCTGGGTTCTGGCAAATCTCAGGAACCGACCAACCCAAAATTTTCTCAGCCTGTGTCAATTTTTCTTGAGCAGCCGGCAAATCATATAAATCGGCTCCCATCCCGATCGTCTGAGACCCTTGTCCTGGAAACACCCATGCAGTTTTAGTCATTACAGTTCAAAAAAATGAAGAGATTATGAAAACAAAATAATTATGAATGAACTTAAACGAGCTTTAAGGAGCCGATTTGCCCCATTGAAAAATGGCAGCGCCCCAAGTTAGCCCCGCCCCAAAACCAGAAGCCGCTATCACATCGCCCGCCTGAACCCGACCTTGGCGAACGGCTTCATCTAGCGCCAAGGGAATCGAGGCAGCAGAGGTATTGCCGTAGTTCGCCATGTTGCTGATGACTTTTTCATTGGGAATGCCCAAGCGCTGGGCAACTGCATCTAGAATGCGCTGGTTGGCTTGGTGAAGCAGCAGCCAGTCTACTTGGTCGGTGGTGCGATGGGCTCGATGGAGCGCTTTCTCAATGACTTCCGGAACTCTTTTAATTGCGAAGCGGTAGACTTCTTGCCCGTTCATGGCGATCGGTTGATAGGTTCCTTGCCCAACGGTAACGCCATTGATCAAGGCTCTTGGCTCAGCTTGATACGCCAAGGTCAAGCAGTCGTTCTGGCTGCCGTCACTGCGAATTTCAAACCCCAAGAGGCGATCGCTCGCTCCCTCACAAGCCTGCATCACCACTGCGCCTGCGCCATCCCCAAACAACACGCAAGTGCGTCGATCCGTCCAATCAACCCAACGCGATAAGATATCTGCCCCAATCAGCAGCACATTCTGATAAGTGCCTGCCCGAATAAACTGAGCAGCCGTCACCATGCCAAACACAAACCCAGAGCAAGCCGCAGTCAGGTCAAACGCGACAGCTTTGACTGCCCCCAAATCTGACTGAATTTGGCTAGCCGTGCCAAACAGATCATCTGAGGTAGAGGTGGCAAGAATGATCAGATCTAGTTCAGCAGCCGGAACACCGGACATTTCAAGGGCATTCTGTGCTGCTTGAGTGGCGATCGCCCGTAAAGACCCGTCTGCTCCAGACAAGTAGCGCTGGCGAATTCCTGTCCGAGAGGTAATCCACTCGTCTGAAGTTTCTACAATTTGGCTAAGAGCTTGATTATCCAGCGCCACCTCTGGCACGGTCGAACCGCTCCCAATAAAAGCAATGCCAATTCCTGATTGCTGTGACATTATTCTCCGTCGGGGGCAGTGGCTTCAATCTTTTGGTACTGCGACTGAATCCGATCTAAGACATCGTTATCGACCGCATCCTTTGCTAAGCGAATCGCATTAAACACCGAAGGAGCCTGAGAACTGCCGTGACTAATGATGCAAATCCCATTCACGCCCAGCAGCAGCCCGCCGCCATGTTCCGCATGATCCACCCGTTGCTTAATCCGTCTTAGGTTGGGCTTGAGAACGAGTGCGCCCAATTTACCCCGCCAGCCTCGGGGCAGTTCTTCTCGCAAAATTTGCAGCAAAATTTCACCCACCGCTTCAGCAAACTTCAGCAGCACATTCCCCACAAAGCCATCACACACAATCACATCAAACTTGCCCGACAGGACATCGCGTCCCTCTGCGTTTCCAATGAAGGGAATGTTGGGGTTCTGCTCTAAAAGCTGATAGGTTCGCAGGGCTAGCTCGTCCCCCTTAGAGGGCTCCTCGCCAATATTGAGCAGCCCCACTTGAGGATGATCAATTCCCAGCACATACTGAGAATAGGCTGTCCCCATGGCGGCAAATTGTTCTAAAAACTTAGGTCGGCAATCGACGTTTGCGCCGACATCCAAAATCAACACTGATTTACCTGCCATAATGGTGGGCAAAACCGTGCCGATCGCCGGACGTTCAATGCCCTTCAGCCGCCCTAGCCGCAACAGCGCTGCCGCCATTGCCGCCCCCGAATGCCCTGCCGAAACAACAGCATCTGCTTGCCCCTGCTTCACCAAATTCATTGCCACATTAATTGAGGCATTGGGCTTTTTGCGAATGGCGCTCAACGGCTCCTCGTGCATTTCTACGATGCCTTCAGAAGGAACGACTTCCAACTGAAGAGAGGAGCTATGGTGCTTCATTGAGGCAGCAATTTGTTGAGGATCTCCCACTAACAAAATCTTTACGCCTAACTCTGCCTGTGCCCTAAGCGCTCCAGCCACTATTTCATCGGGGGCATAGTCACCCCCCATTGCGTCAACTGCGATCCGTGCCTGAGTCAATCCCATTGATAATCAAAGTGATAGAAACCTCAAAAATTCTATCAGATGGAATATCCCCATTGATGCCGAGATTTGGTGCAGCTAGGCAAAATGAGGAAATTCAAGCGACAAGCTACTCTATCTCGCCGGGGGCGGTAATTCGCTGGAACAGGTAGCCTGTGCCCCTTGCAGTCAGAATGAGCTCTGGATTGCTAGGGTCATCTTCTAACTTTGCCCGTAGCCTAGAAATATGGACATCGACCACGCGGGTATCGACATGGCGCTCTGGGGTGTAGCCCCAAACTTCTTGCAAAATTTCAGAACGAGAGAACGGTTCGCCCGATCGCCCTACCAAAAGTTCTAGTAAGCTGAACTCCATCCCGGTCAATCGAATCCGCTCATCGCCTTTATAGACTTGGCGTTTATTTGTATCAATCCGAATGCTATTGATAAAAATAACGCCTGAGCTAGGAATTCCAGAACTGCCGACTTTATCAACCCGACGCAAAACTGAGCGAATGCGAGCCTCTAGTTCTTTAGGCGAGAATGGCTTAACGACATAATCGTCAGCGCCCAATTCCAACCCTGTGATGCGGTCAGCCACATCCCCCAGGGCTGTCAGCATAATGATCGGGACATCAGATTCTTTGCGAAGTTCTTGACAAACTCCGTAGCCGTCTAGCTTGGGCATCATGACATCCAAGACGACCAAGTCGGGTTCGGCGTTGCGGAAGGTTTCCAGCGCTTCTTCCCCATCAGCGGCGGTGACAACATCGTAGCCAATCATTGAGAGCCGAGTCTCTAAGATGCGACGAATGCTAGCTTCATCGTCAACCACTAATATTTTTTCTTTGTGATTCTCCAACTTGTTTAACACTCCTTAAAGCACAACTTTCATTGTTAAATTTCGTCACGTTATGGTTAGGATACTAACTCATCTCAATGGAGATCGATCGCCGAATCTCTCATTACTCCTACATTTACGAGTTTCTTAAGGGTTACTCACTGATGTCAAAGATTTGTGACGTGCTAACATTTTATCCCGACTGGGTGGAGCCAGAAATGTAAACTTTTCCCCAGCATGATTAATTGTTACTTGCCTGGAGTAACTGGGTTGACTCTGGGCTAACCTACGGACTCGCCTAGCTTTTGAGGAAAATGGGTAAAAATCTGGCGCGATCGCCCACCCAATTTTCTCTAAAAGATCTTCTCAAAGGATTAACAGATCGATAAGATTGTTAATGCAGACGTGGCTTTAACCCAAAGGTAAAATTCTATGACACCCTCTTTAGCTAACTTCCTTTACAGTCTTTTGGCAGGCGTGGCGATCGTGGTGATCCCCGCTACGGTTGGACTGATCTTCATTAGCCAGAAAGACAAAATCCAACGCTCTTAAATCCCAGATCATTCACTAATTAGCAAAGTCCGGCGAAGTTGCGTGCGAACTGAAGGTCAGGGCAGTAAATTAAGCTGTTCTACCCTTCGGTTCGCATTTTGGTGGGTCGGACTCACTTTTTAGGAGCCGTTGGGCAAGCTAGGGTACTCTATCCAGGAAAGTATTTGATTGAAATCAAGAAATTCTTTTCTTGCAGCCGCTAACATAGGGACATATCACGGAGAACTGCGATGATTAACTCTAGCTTCGGGCTGGGCAGCATACTAGGCATTATTCTGGTGCTCTCGGGCGTAGGGCTTTATCTTCTACGAACCCTGCGCCCCACCCTCGCCAGAGATCAAGATATTTTCTTCGCAGCGATCGCGCTTCTCTGCGGCGGTATTTTGGTGTTTCAAAGCTGGCGACTGGATCCCATTCTGCAATTTGCTCAATTTCTCTCTGGCGCTTCTGCCATTTGGTTTGCGGTGGAAGCCGTTCGCTTGCGTGGGATTACCACCGAACAAGCCAAGCGTACTGCACCCCCCATGGTCGATGACGATCGCCCAGTCAGCCGCGTTTATCGAGCGGAGCTTGACGAGCTTACCCCCTTAGAAGATCAGCGCACTGCAACCCGTCGAATTCGCGGCGGACGAGATGTCAGAAATGACGATTGGGAAGAAGGAACTCGGCGGACTGCCCGTTCCAACAACAATGACTATAATGACCTTGCTGATGGTTACCCTGATCGTCCTCGGCGCTCGTCCAACACCCGAGATGCGTTCAACGAAAGCCGCCCTCGAGGAATCCGCTCAGAGCGTCCTTCAGGCGATCGTTCAGATATTCCACCCTCTTGGGACGAAGACGATAAGCCTGTGCGCCGTCCTCGCCTCAACGGTTCTGAAAGCTCTGCCCGCCCTAGCCCCGAAAGCTCCCCTCGTCCAAACTCATCTCGTCCTGCTTCCGATCGTTCCAACTCCTCTCGGGTTGAGAGAGTCCGCCCGCCTGCATCAAGACAACGGCGTAGTTCAGAGCAATCCTCAGACTACGTAGATTATCAGCCCATCGACCGTCCCGATTCAGTAGCCCCAGAGATTACGAATAAGTCTGAGCCTACGGTTCCATAAATATTTTTGATTGAAGTGCCAAGTCTGAACAGGGGTTCAGGGCTTGGCACTTTTTAATGGGTAATAGAGTCTAGTAATTCTATGACGGGCACACTATTTAGACCTTCCTAAAAGCCTTAAATCAGGTAAAGCCATAGCTCGACTTTATCCATTTTCTACAACCCTTAATTGGCAATGGTTATAGAATGCTAGGCTTCCTCTAAACTTTTCTTGACATCAGCGTAAACGCTAGACATCTGGAAAAGTTTGAGAACCTATCTACAATCCAGCCACCGCCGAAAATAGCTCCAATTTAAAATGGATAAAGTCGAGTTTAGAGCGGGTCAATCTTGACCGTTACTCCGGTTAATAGGCATTAATAAAGAAGAAAGAAGTAAATACTTTACTTAGGGAAGATCTAGTTTGTATTTCCTAAGAGTAATACTGAATTCTTGTGGATTCTCCCCTGTGGGGTTGGATATTGGTCTAGGAAGTGTGAAGTGCTAAGTCAGGTGTGAGGAATTCGGGTTCCCTTGCGGGTATCTCATGCGGGTATCTCATAGAGATCATTCCCAAGTCGCCCCTATCAGCCCAAATACAATAATCGCTATGTAATGACAAACATGAACATTAAACTCCGTCGGCTTGCAACTTCAGGATTTGCCATCTTAGGAACTGCCCTTGGGTTCACCTTTCTCAACGGAACGACACCTATAGAAATTTTAAGCCTTCAGCAATTTGGGTCTCCTCACCAAGCCTTTGCCCAAGACGCTGATGAGGCAACCAGCGAACGAGTCTATGCTAATGCTCGTCCTGCGGTTGTCTCGATCGACTCAGACGATGGAACAGGGAGCGGCAGCATTATCTCGGCGGATGGCTTGATTTTGACGAATGCTCATGTCATTGGCAACTCTCGCACGGTTAAAGTTAGCCTGGAGGATGGCAGAACTTTAGAGGGACGAGTCGTAGGCTATGCAGATGGGCTAGACTTGGCAGCAGTTCGCATTCAGGGCAGTAATTTTCCGACTATCCCTTTGGCTTCAGCGACTGCCAGAGTCGGGCAAAAAGCCTTTGCGATCGGCAACCCTTTTGGCTTAGAAGGAACTTTTACAACTGGCATTGTAAGCCGTATTGACAATGAACGCGGCGTGATTCAAACCGATGCTGCCATTAACCCCGGCAACTCTGGCGGTCCATTGCTCAACAGTCAGGGGCAACTGATTGGGGTTAACACCTCGATTTACGCTATCTCTAGAGATTCGGGCAACATTGGGATTGGATTTGCCATCAACACCAATCGTATTCAGCCCTTCCTAACCGCAGTGCGCAACGGTAATGCGCCTCAGACTCCTGGAAGAGGACTGGTCGCACAATCGATCGCCCTAAATGGCACACCCGTTCAAGGGCGACTAGACTCTAACAGCAATGTGCTTGAAGACGACAATAGCTACTATGCCCGCTACACATTTGAGGGAAAGGCAGGACAACGACTGGTCATTTCAATGACCAGCAGCGATTTAGATGCTTACCTGATTTTGCTATCGCCGAACGGAGACGACTTAGGACAAGACGACAATGGTGCAGGCGGCAAGAACGCTAAGCTGACGGTTACTTTGCCTGAAGACGGCACCTATACTGTTTTGGCAAATACCCATAGCGCCCGAGAAATAGGGCGCTATAGCATTCAGGCTGCGGTGGTAGGGGGTGGGAGCGGGTCAGTTAATGGTGGAACGGGCGGCTCGGCACCCAGACCTAACGCCTCTCAGCAAGCATCTGGCAGTCTGCCCTTGCAAATTCAAGGAACCTTAGGGGTAAACTCTAGGGTTTTACAGAGCGATCGCAGCCCTTATCAAGAACATAGTTTTCAAGGCACTGCTGGACAGCGCATCACCATTTCACTCGAAAGCCGAGAGTTCGACTCCTATCTTATTCTGCTTGATCCAGAGGGCAAAAAAATTGGAGAGAATGATGATGCTTCTTCAAGTACAATGGACTCAGCCCTAACCGTGACCCTCCCCTCAACTGGAATCTACCGCATTATTGCTAACACCTACGACAGTACAGGACGAGGAGAATACACCCTAAGCGTTCGCTAGGTTTGAGCCCCAAAAAGTACAGCTTCAGCAAAAACCCTCTTGCGTCTTGCACAAGAGGGTTTTTGGCAAACAATTCTTTGACTACCAAAGAAAGACAAACTATCCGATGTACTTTGCTTCTGCTTCTAACTGACGAATTAGCGCTTCGTCACCTTTCGCTTGCGCAGCTTCTAACCGACGTTGTAGGTTTCTCTGCATGTTAATTTGGTGAGCTTGAGCAGCTTTTTTGACAGCTTCTTGACGATTTTTGTTCATGACGAGCAGTCCTAGAATTTGTTTTGTAGTATCACTTTTCCCTAATTATACTATAAGAAAAACGAATCTGTAGCTAAAGCTACAAAATAATTCATAAAATTGGCAGCCTAAAATCCCAGGTCAGGAGATCAGGATCTGGCGCTATCGTAGACCTATCCAGCTTAAGAAATCTTGACCTGTAGTGAACTCTAATAGTAGCAGAGAGACGAACCCAATCATTGCAAAACGCCCATTAACTTGCTCGGCATAAGCTGTCCATCCAAAAGCAGGTAATGCTGGCTGAGGAGGTTGGGTGGGTTCTTGGGGAGACATGGCACGTTCTTCACTCAAAGAGCGTCAATCAGCAAAGGATAATTCAACATACTGCTTTAGCCTAGCGCTCTGTTGAGCCGTTGAGCAAGTGACTGTTAGGCTGACAACCCCTCGTAGTGAAAAAGTTTAAATTGTGGTGAAGAACCTTTATAGCGCTGAAGAACTTTCGTCCTTGTGAACTCAATGGCAAGGGAGCGCGAAGGCTGATCCAGACAATGTAATGAAAAGCTGAGCAGGTAATGCAAGTTTGAATGCCTTCTTGTAGAAGTCCGCAGCCTAGGTCGTAAGCTTTCAGTCTGCCTTCGATGGGATAGGTGCGGTAGCAAGCGTATAAGTCGTTGCCATGACGCATTCCAGTGTAAACTCCGTTACGCCAAAACTTGAACAGTTGTCCTGATTGTTGATTAATAACCTGCGGCAGCATGAGCAATCTTAGAAGTTAATAAATGATGCCTCCATTCTACGTAAAAATACGGCTTTTTTGAAATAAAGCGATCGCAAGTTTATACCAACTTTACATTTTGAACCTTTCCACCCTGCTTGCCGATTAAAATTGCTGGCGCTGCTGAATGGAAGTGTGAATCCTTGAGATGCTATTGCTCCGATCGCCCCTGCTTAACTTTTAAGATCATCGCTAAATCCCCCAGAATGGAAGACTTTGAGGTTCGGAAGTCCCCTAGGATGTAGAATTTGGGGGCAAATTTATACCTTAATTCAGCAACGCCAAATTGCTCAGTAAAAACCCCCAGATTCGCTAGGAACCTAGAGGTAGAAAACGGAAAAGATAAAGCTACTGAGCAGCCCCTTAGCGGCTACTTAGCGACCGATGCCAATATAGCGGAATCCTGCTTTTTCTAAAGTCTCTTGGTCAAGGTAGTTCCGACCATCAATCATCACGGGGTTATTCATCAGCTTTGCCATTTTGTCATAATCCAGGGTTCGGAATTGCTTCCAATCTGTGACTAAGACTAGGGCATCGCAACCATCTGCTAGACGCTCGGCATCGGTTTCCACCATGACATTGGACAAGCCATGACGCATCCCGGTTTGAGAAACCAGAGGATCGAACGCTTTGATTTTGGTGCCCAGACGATGGAGTTGTTCAATCAGATCGAGCGCAGGCGCATCCCGGAGATCGTCGGTGTCTGGTTTGAAGGTTAGCCCGAGGAGCCCAACGGTCTTACCCTTGAGAATTTTCAGGGCTTGCTGCAACTTTTCAATGGCAATGAGGCGCTGCCGTTGGTTCACGCTGACCGCAGCTTTCAGGAGTTGGGTTTCGTAGCCATAGTCATCCGCAGTATGAATCAGCGCCGATACGTCCTTCGGGAAGCAAGACCCCCCCCCAACCAATTCCAGCTTGGAGGAATTTACTACCAATGCGAGAGTCTAACCCAATGCCTCTGGCAACCTGCGTGACATCGGCACCCACGCGCTCGCAAATGTTTGCCACTTCGTTGATAAAACTAATCTTGGTTGCCAAGAAAGCATTCGAGGCATACTTAACCATTTCTGCTGAGCTGAGGTCCGTTACGACCACCGGGACAGTCGGTAAAGATTTGTCTTCGGCAAACTCGCGGGAAACGATCGGGGCATAGAGTTCTTTCATCAGCGCGATCGCGCGTGGGCTATTGCCTCCCAGGACAATTCGATCCGGATTAAAGGTATCTAGCACAGCCGCTCCTTCCCGCAGAAATTCGGGATTGCTGACCACATCAAAATCTGCTGCTAGCTCACTGATGCCACCGCCACCAGCCGTCACCAGTGACTTCTGCCGCTCTGCAATGCCATCTAAGACAATCATCCGAACCCAGTCCCCGGAGCCAATGGGCACGGTAGATTTATTGACCACGACTTTGTAGCCGCCGTTTAGATGCTCACCAATGCCTCTCGCCACAGCTTCGACATAGCGAGTGTCACTTTCGCCGGTGGGGAGGGGCGGTGTGCCTACTGCAATAAATAGAATCTCGCCATGGGAAACTCCAGCCGCCAAATCAGTGGTGAATTCAATAGTTTGGGCTTGAATTGCGCCTTGCATGAGTTCTGAAAGCCCCGGCTCAAAAATGGGAGACTGTCCAGATTGCATGAGCTTTACTTTCTCTTCATTGTTATCTACGCAAATGACGTGATGTCCAATGTGAGCGAGGCAAACGCCTGTAACCAAGCCAACATATCCAGTACCAATGACACAAACGCGCATGGAGTTAATCCTCAATGATGAACAACAACTAAGTTCGATGACGGAAGCAAGCAATCAGGAAACTAGAGCAAGAAGGTAGACGATCGCTTCAACAGCCCCTGAGGCGATCGCTCTCCTTTCAAATTCGTCAATCAGCCAACGGGCTAAACTCTCGGGGCAGGCACCGAGCCATTTTGCACCGCATCCTCGCCGATCCGGCGGCGGAAATCTTCGATCGTCAGCTTCAAGCCTTCCATCAGCGGAACAGTAGGTTCCCACCCTAACCAAGACTGGGCTTTGGTAATATCGGGTTTACGACGACGGGGGTCATCCTGAGGAAGGGGCTCAAATTTAAGCGGAGCATCCGGGTTAACCATTTGCTGAACTGCTTGTGCCAGTTCCAAAATGGTATATTCACCAGGGTTCCCTAAATTCATAGGACCCTTGTGGTCGCCGTTCATCAATCGCATGATGCCCTCAACCAAGTCGGAAGCATAGCAAAAGCTGCGAGTTTGGGAGCCTTCGCCATAAATGGTGAGGGGTTGACCTCGGAGCGCCTGCACAATGAAGTTACTGACGACTCGACCATCGTTTTCCAGCATTCGAGGACCATAGGTGTTGAAAATCCGCACGACGCGAATATCTACATCGTTTTGGCGGTGATAGTCGAATGCTAGGGTTTCGGCGACTCGTTTCCCCTCGTCGTAGCAACTCCGAATGCCAATCGTGTTGACGTTGCCGCGATATTCTTCGGTTTGGGGATGAATTTCTGGATCGCCGTAAACTTCAGAAGTTGAGGCTAAGAGGAACCGTGCTTTAACCCGTTTGGCTAAGCCCAGCATATTCATCGTTCCCAGCACGTTGGTTTTAATCGTCTTGACGGGATTATATTGATAATGAACTGGAGATGCTGGACAGGCTAAATGATAGATCTGGTCAACCTCAAGACGAATCGGTTCGGTGACATCATGGCGGATTAGCTCAAAGTAAGGATTGTCTAACCACTGAGCAATGTTCCGCTTGTGCCCTGTGTAGAAGTTGTCTAAGCAGAGAACTTCATGCCCTGATTCATTAATCGATCGATAAGGTGAGAGCCAATGAAACCCGCACCACCTGTGACTAAAATTCGCATAATCTTCTACAGCTCTGTGTATACAGCTAGTCTTCCGCAAGCAGAACCAGGTGCTTTTAGAGTTCCCTCTAGCTTCTGATTCTTCACAGCCAACCTCAAAATCTTAAAACATTCCTAAGTCTAGAATGTAACTCACGCTGCTGCGCGTGTACTGAGACGATAAAACAGTAAATGCATAGACAGTCTATGCGGTCGTACTTATTTCTCTGGAACTGAAGCCGCAAATTTTACACAATCTTTAAGATTTTCAAAATGACGGGGTGGAGACCTTTAATGAGAACAAGGCGGCACTCTGGGGGCTTTTGAGGTTTTGCTCCTGTGCTTTTTGCGCCTGTAAAAAGCGATCGCCTCCGTATGAGAGGCGATCGCTTTTAGGGACAAATCCTGAGGGTAGGTTTAGCGAGTCAGGGCGATCGCCCGTTTCACCAATGCCTCCGCCGTAATGCCATTGAACGCCATCAGTTCGCTGGCACTGGCTGTTGTTTCTCCCCGTCTCCATGCCAGCGTATCGCGCTTCGCAGGGCTGCGGAGCATGATGGGTTCCAGCATATTGCTGGGTCCACCCGTGACCCCAATCACGGCATCGCCGCCAAACATTGCCGCAAATTCAGCATCCTCTAAAAAGCCGCCATCTGGCTCTGAGCAAGTACTCCACGCCACATCATCAGGACGATAAAGGCGACGAGGACTAATCACTGAAACAATTCGCACGCCAATATCCTGAGATTCGAGCTGAGTGGCTGCCTCAAAAACGGGCAGCAGAGTCATATCGCCAATCACGGCAAATACAACCGTTTTAGTTCCTGCCGTTTCCTGCAACACCACCGCGCCATCTTGCAAGGCTTGACGAGTTTGCGCCAGCGTCGTCCGAATGGGCAAAGGGGACTTGCTAGCCGTAATGACAACGCCTTTGTTACGAGTGGTCAGTGCCCATTCGTAACAGACTTGGGCACTGTTGGCATCGGGTGGAAAGACCGGAAAAATGTTGCCATTTCGCATCATGGCTGCAAAGTATGCTTCAATTTCGGGACGTTGGTGCGTCCAGCCGTTGCGCCCTTGCTCCAAAGCTCCCGCAGTAAACAGCGTCAGGGTGGACGGGGTGGAGCGGCGAAGTTCTGCCATTGCCTGGGTCACAGTTTGCCAAATCGGTAGGCCGTTCACCGCGAACGATTCATAGGAACACCAAAGCGATCGAGAACCCATGAGCGCCAACCCAGCCGCCAGCCCTGCACAAGCATCTTCGCTTAAGGGTTCATAAACTTGACCGCCCGGAGCCTGGTTGTAAAGCGGATCTTCGGTGGGATGGTTAATTTTGAGCGCTTGGTTGATGTTGGCGATCCCAGACGCTTCGTTCCCGTCCGGCGTTGGTGACCAAGTAAGAGCGATCGCGCCCCCCCACTTCTCCAACCAACGCCCCGATCGCCGTGGTCGAAACCTTGGCTTCTCCTAGGGCATATTCTTCCAACAACAACTGTCCCAGATCGAGCAATGGTAGTTCTGATTCTGTGACGGCGACTTGGCTTGCAGACCCCCCGCCCGATCGCTCACAGTTTGTCCGCACTAGCTCCCAGGCGGGAACCGTTAATGCGCAGCTCTTTAAGCCAGCAACAATATCGGCGTTTTCGAGGGTGTGGTGGGCGTAGAGATTATGGGATTTTGCACCTCTAGCATGAACTCCAGCGCCTTTTAATTGCTTGATGATGAAAACAGTCAACTTGCCGCCCAGAGCAGATTTAGCCGCTTTATCCATACCCGTGAGGACTGCCTGGGTAAACGCCATCCGCTGTTCTAGCGAGAAAACGGTGCTGTCTACATAGGCGCCCGACTGGTTTTGGTCATCAAACTCTTTGGCATCTATTAGAATGACTTCTTCAAAGCCGTTGCCCTGCCAGTAAGCCGCCATGCGATCGTTAGATTGCAGCGACACCATACTGTGATGTTCTTGGGAAAAGCCGTTCCACACCAAGACGGGCAAAAAATTGGTGATTTGAGGATAAGCGGTGTGGAAGTGCGCCATGCTGCTCATGGGATAAGGTTCACCCATGCCACCATCGCCCATTGTGAAGGGGAAAAGGGTGTTGCGGTGGAGCAGAGCGGCTGCCATGGCAAAGTGCTGCCCTTGCCCCAACGGTCCTGCAGGCGCAAGGATGCCGGGAATGTAGCCCGAGAGGTGACCCAGGAGTCCGTGCTTTTCGCGGAAGCGATCGCGCGCTTGTTGCACCGTTTTAATCTCCATGGCTTCTAGCGATCGATCTAAAAACATGGCGCTGTAAAAACCCGGCGCATGATGTCCGACTTCGGTCAAAATGTTCTTGTGCCCCAGCATCACCAGTGCGGCATAAGCCTCGGCTTGGCTAGCAAAACCGCCAGGGTGCCCCGATGCCTTGCTAGCGGTGATTTGTAGGGTCAAATACCGGAGGGCATCGGCATAGAGCAGGGTTTGATAGACGGCGCTCGGATCGGTGGGAGTGCGATCGCGTGGCTGCCTTCAGCAATAGCAGGAGTTTTGCCATGAGCATCGAACCCAGGCAGCGTTTCTCTAAAATATTGAATTCCGTCGCAGAAGGCAGGAGTTTGGGTAACAGTCATAAATAATAAATACCTCTCACAGGGTGGATAAGCGCCCCGGATTTAAGAATCGCTTAGTACTCGATACTATCGCTTGATGGAGCGTGCGCGAGACTGCAATGGCGATCGCGACCCAAAAATTTCTGATGGCAAGGATTGATTCTTTGCTGTTTTGAGTTTCGAGAGGAGACGTTGCATCTTCAAGAATAGTGTTTCTTCAAGAAATAAAGACGATCGAATTCAAAACGATCCATTCAAAATTCAGAATTAAAGGCTGTTCATTTTGAATTTTGAATGGATCATTTTGAATTCTTTCATCACCCCTCAAAAATGACAACTCAATAGACTGCGATATCGCTTTCTAAAAGCATTCTTCCTGCAACCATGCCAAAATCTCTTCATTCACGTGTTCGGCGCACTCATCATAGGCGCAGTGACCCCCATTCGGGATTTCGACTAGCTTTAGTTGCGGATTGAGCGCTGGAAGCTGTCGCCCCCAAGTGAGGGGAATCACCCGATCTTCGGTGCCCCAGAGAACCAGGGTCGGAACTTGAACTTGAGGCAAAAGGTCTTTAGTGAGGGGGCTAAAGTCGTTTTGGGTTCTGGCTTTGGTTAAACGGCTGAGGGTTTGGGCTGCCCCCCGATCGCGCCCTGGTGCCAAGAAGCTTTCGACCAACTCTTCAGTCACCCGATCTGGGTTGACATAAATCGTTCGCAGAATTGCCCGAATCACTTGCGGTCGGCTAATCAATTGAAACAACACCCCAATCAGCCAGGGAGAGGCAAAGAAACTTTCGGCTTCCCCCGCGATCGATTGAATCCATGGCGGCAAGGTGGGCAATAGCTCCTGTCGGGCAGCCGGTAAGGTGACTAATACGAGATTTTTTACCATATCAGGATGGGCGATCGCCGCTGCTAATGCCACCAACGCCCCCAAAGAATGCCCCACCAAAACAATAGGCTGATGGATAAAAGTGCGCCAAAACTCGTAAACTTGCTCTACCCAAAAGCTAATCTTGTAAGGAGCAGCCGCTTTTTCTGAGCCACCAAACCCCAAAAGATCTAAAGCATAGACCGTGCGCGATCGGCTGAGGGGAACAATGTTCTCTTGCCATTGAGTGAGGGCGGAACCAAACCCATGAAGCAAAAGCATTGGCGCATGATCCTTGCCGCCCCGAAGATGGGTATAGCGGACTTGCCAGCCTCTCCAAACCCAGTCACGCTGGGAACCCAGAGGACATTTCTTTGAGACTGCCTGCAAGATATCTGCTAAAGATTGCCGCAATTCTGTCATGCCTATTGCTTCCTTGGGGCGACCCCTAAACCACTGACCGATGATCAACAAGCGTCCACGAACCAGTCGTAGATTTTATCCCTCTGGGTATATTGATATCGTAAGGCTCGCCCTTATTCAGATGCATCCCTAAGCCAGTTTGCCATGAGCCTTTGTATTAACCCCCACTGCCCTCAGCCCGAGCACCCAGACAACGAGGTTCAACAATTTTGTCAGAGCTGCGGTTCAGCGTTAATCTTGCACGGGCGTTACCGGGTAATGCGTCTCATTAATCATAAGAGCGGTTTTGGAATTGTTTACGAAGCATTTGAACGCAGCGTGCCTAAATTGCTTAAGGTTTTGAAACCAGAGTACGGCGACAACGCAAAAGCGATCGCTTTGTTTCGCCAGGAGGCATTGGTTCTAAGTCAGTTAGCCCATCCTAGCGTTCCGGCAGTAGAGTCGGATGGCTATTTCCAATACTTTCCTCATAACAGCCCAGAGCCTTTGCATTGTCTGGTGATGGAAAAAATTGATGGACTGAATTTGCGCGAGTGGATGCGACAGCAGGGTCATAATCCTATTAGTGAAAAACAGGCTTTGAATTGGTTAAAACAATTGGTAGAAGTGCTTCATTTGGTTCATCAAAAGAATTACTTTCATCGGGATATTAAGCCTGAAAATATTATGTTGCGATCGACCGGACAAATTGTTTTAGTCGATTTTGGAACCGCCCGCGAAATGACGTTCACTTATTTAGAGCAGGTGGGCAAAACGGGAGGTATTACTCGCATTAGTTCGGCAGGCTATACACCGCCCGAACAGGACAAAGGGCAGGCAGTTCCGCAGTCTGATTTTTATGCGTTTAGGTTGCACTTTGATTTATCTGCTCACAGGCAGCCAGCCCACCGATATAGGAATGTATGATTATTTCAACAATGAGCTGACTTGGCGAAAATATGCGCCCAATTTATCGCCTGGGTTTGCGGATTTTATTGATCGATTGGTGGCTAATCGGGTGTGCGATCGCCCCAAAGATACCCAAGAGATTCTCGATACGCTGCCCAAACTGGCGATCGGGCGGGCTGAGCCAACCCATCCCACCGAACTCACCCCTTCGACCCTCGTTCGTAAGATAAATCAAGAGACGGTGAGTCAAGGCGAGGTGGCTTTAAGAACAGGAAACCGCTGGTGGTTGGGCGGGGCGATCGCCTTGGTGGTTTTGACAGTCGGCAGCTACGGACTGAAGCAACCCGACTATGCGCAATTTTTTTCAAATCATCGGATCGAAGAAATTTCAGAGTTTAGAGAGTTGCAAGGACACACCAGTTTTGTGAATTGCCTTGCCCTGACCCCCGATGGAAAAATATTAGTGAGTGGCAGCGCGGATAACACGATCCGGCTCTGGAACTTTGCCACCGGAAAAGCGTTTAACACCTTGACCGGACACACGGGTTATGTCAACACGATCGCCATTACGCCCGATGGTAAAACCCTGGTGAGTGGCAGCGTGGATACCACCATTAAGCTCTGGGATCTAGCCTCTGGAAAAGAACTGAAGAGCTTGCAGGGGCACCAAGGTTTTATCAACGCTCTAGACATTAGCCCAGACGGTAAAATTTTGGCGAGTGGCAGTGCCGATAAAACGATCCGGCTTTGGGATTTGACCACGGGTGTCACCCTCCAAACGTTGAAAGGACACGAAGACTTTGTCAATGCAGTGATTTTCAGCCTCAACGGGCGATCGCTCTTTAGCGGTGGTGCCGACCACATCATTCAACAGTGGGAAGTGAGCACGGGCAACCCGATTCGCACCTTCACAGGTCACACCAGCTTTGTGAATGCGCTGGCGCTTAGCCCCGATGGTAAAACCCTCATGAGCGCAGTGCAGACAAAACGATTAAACTCTGGAACTTAGACAGCACTGCCGCATCGCGCACCTTGACCCCACAAAAGGGGGTAATCAATGCGATCGCCCTTAACTTCGATGGTAAAAGCTTAATCAGCGGCGGCGGCGACCAAACCCTCAAAGTTTGGGATTTGGAAACAGGTCAGGTCAAGCAAACCTGGACGGGCTATGGAGAAGAAATTAATCATTTTGTCGTGAGCCCAGAGGGAGATGCGATCGCCACGGGCAGCGGCAGCAAAACCATCAAAATCTGGCAATTGCCCTAAGGGAGTTGCAATAAAATAACGTCCCGAACCGCCCCCTAAATCGCCGCAACTCATCCACCCATCCACCCA
>JAAUPA010000068.1 GCA_012034615.1 Leptolyngbyaceae cyanobacterium CSU_1_4
TCCCCCAGAATGGGGGATTTAGGGGGCGAAAAAGACTGCAACGAAACCAGGTTAAAGTTGTGTATACACGGTAGCCTACTCTGGGAGAGGGGTTGGGGTGTGGGCGGTTTGGGAAAGTTGCACATCGCGCCAGGTTAGCTTTCGTAAGGAGCGACCATGACGGGGCAAGATACGTTCGTTCCGCCTAAGCCGCAATAGCCGCCTGGATTTTTTGCCAAGTATTGCTGATGGTATTCTTCTGCGTAGTAAAACGGGGGAGCGGCTAGGATTTCGGTGGTAATCTCTCCATATTTTGCATCCGTCAAGGCTTTTTGGTACATGGTTTTAGAAGCCTCGGCTGCTTTTTGCTGAGCCTCAGAATAGGTGTAAATGCCTGAGCGATACTGAGTGCCGCGATCGTTGCCTTGCTGCATTCCTTGGGTGGGGTTGTGGCTTTCCCAGAATACTTTGAGCAGGTCTTCATAGCTGACTACTTTGGGGTCAAACGCCACCAAGACGACCTCATTGTGTCCGGTCATGCCTGAGCACACTTCTTGATAGGTTGGATTGGGCGTTAGTCCGGCCGCATAGCCTACGGCGGTGGTGTAAACACCTTTGACTTGCCAGAACTTGCGCTCTGCGCCCCAAAAGCAGCCCAAGCCGAACAGGGCAGTTTCTATGCCCGCCGGAAAGGGCGGTTGGAGAGAATTGCCGTTGACGAAATGTTGAGCCGGAACCGGCATGGCTTCCGATCGCCCGGTTAAGGCTTCGTCGGGGGTGGGAAGTGCTGACTTTTTGTTAAAGAGTCCAAATAAAGACATGGGTTCCTCAGGTTGCGATAGGTATCTTTACATTATCTCTCATGTTACTTGGCTGAAATGAGCGATCGCTGAGGAGGGGATAAGAGATATCCGTCAGGCGAGAGAGCTGAATTTGAGAGCCAAAATTCATGAATCAAAGACCACTGAGTGCCATGCTTTTTGGCGGTTGCCCGTGATGTCAATCATGATGTGTTTAACGATGGTGTATTCCTCTAGAGCATAGTGCGACATGTCTTTGCCGTAGCCACTCTGCTTAAATCCGCCGTGGGGCATTTCACTGGCGATCGGTAAATGGTCGTTAATCCACACCGTTCCGCATTCGATCGCCGCTGCCATGCGCATGGCTCGCTGCGCGTTTAGCGTCCACACACTTCCCGCTAAGCCATAGGGCGTATCATTCGCCAGTTGAACCGCTTCTGCTTCATCTTTAAAGCGGTTGACCACAACCACCGGACCAAAGATTTCGTCTTGGACGCAGCTTGAAGACTGGGGCGCTTCTGCCAGAATGGTCGGCGGATAAAAATATCCGGCATCGGTGGGCAACACTCCCCCCGTGATAACTTTCACGCCCTGCTGTTGCGCTTCTTCCACAAAGCCATGCACTTTCAGCCGATGGGTTTCGCTGGTAAGTGGTCCAATATCGGTGTCTGCGTGGGCGGGATGCCCAACTTTAAGCGTATTCGTCAATTCGGTTAGGCGGCTGAGGAACGCCTCGAACACTTCATCTTGCACGTAGATGCGAGTAGCGGCAGTGCAGTCTTGTCCGGTGTTCATAAATGCTGCCGGAATTGCGCCTCTAGCCGCCGCTTCTAGATCTGCATCGGCAAAGACGACAAAAGGGGCTTTGCCACCCAGTTCTAGGCTGACGCGCTTGACGGTGGAACTGGCTAAAACTGCAATTCGTTTGCCGGTGCGGGTGCTGCCTGTAAAGCTAATCATGCGCACATCGGCATGGGTACAGAGGGCTTCTCCGACTTCGGCACCGCCCGTTACCACGTTGATGACCCCGGGGGGCAAGCCAGATTCGAGGGCAATTTTGGCGAGTTCAATGGTCGTGGTGGGAGTGTTGGGGGCTGGCTTGATGACGATCGCATTACCGGCGCGATCGCGGGGGCAATTTTCCAAATCGCCATCATAAAGGGATAGTTCCAAGGCGTAATTGCGCCAATCACCCCAATCGGTTCTCGCCGAATTAGGCTGGTGTAGCCACTAACATATTCGCCTGCTGCGGTGCCGTCTTGCTGGCGAACTGCGGCTGCAAAATACCGTAGGTTATCGATCGCAAAAGGGATATCTCCGCCTGCGGCTAGCTTCATAGGTTTACCCGCATTTTGGCTTTCTAGCTGTGCCAACATGTCGCTGTGGGCTTCTAGGGCATCGGCAAATTTCATCAAGGCGGCGCTCCGTTCGCCGTAGGACATTGCCCCCCAACCGGCTTGCGCTTGCTTTGCCGCCGCAACGGCGCGATCGACATCCGTTATAGTTCCCCAAGCGACGGTGGCAAAAGGTTTTCCGGTAGCGGGTTCAATTAAGTCTTCGTTGCCTGTGGTTACGAGTTCGGAACCAATCACCATGGGATAATGAATAAACTTGTCCATCGTTACCTCTATAAGAACTTTGGGAAGAACCTTTGGGAAGCCAACTCTTGAACGATGTAGATCACGTCTAGGACAAACTCTATTGTACTGAAATTGGATGGAAGTGAATGGGCGATCGCTTTCTCAATTTAACCGACTTCTGTGTACTGTTATTGCTTAAGTTGCAACGGATGAAATTCGGCAGGAGCAGAGTAAAATGCGCTGCCATATTTATAGCGAAAATACTGCATGGAAATTAAGCATAGGGCGATCGCGCCCTAGGGAAGAAAGTGTTTGCGCCTATCATTTAACTGGGCAGGCTCTGGATGGAGATATTATGCGATCGCCTACCTCAGTTAAGCTAATTCCAAGCCACTGCGAAAATCCCAAGGAAAGAACTGATCATGCCAGCGATTCAGGCAGAAAAATTAACGCTATACGACTTAGAAAAAAAACAGGTGAGCATTGCCCACCTGCCTGATTCACTTTATTTACTTTCGTTACGAATTACCTTCATCACAAAAATTACCTTCGTCACAAACAGAGTTATACCTTCACGATCGCAGCGCTTAAGGCTTCGACTAAACTCCGCACGACCGCAATCATTTCAATTTCGCTGCTCAGCTTGTTGATTGCTGACCCCACCCCAATGCCAGAAGCCCCTGCCGCGATCGCCATTGGAGCCGTTACGCTCGACAGCCCAGAGGCGCAGAGCACGGGCACATCGACGACACGAGCAATTTCAAAGGCGGCAGCTAAGGTGGGAGAGGCTTTTTCAATCAGCCCCAAGGTGCCCGCATGGGTGGGCAAGCTGCTGGTGCCGCCTTCGGTTTGAATGATGTCGGCTCCTGCTTTAACGAGGGCTTCAGCCAACTGCACTTGCTGGTCGAGTGGGAGAATGTGGGGAACCGTGACCGATAGAGGAGTGGTGGGGAGGAGCGATCGCGTTTGGCGAGTTAACTCTAAAACTTCTGCCGCCTCGAATCTGCGCCCTTGTGCATAGAAGGCATCGAAGTTTCCAATCTCAACCAAATCGGCTCCGGCGGCCACGGCGGCGGCCAGCTTGTGAGAGTCGATCGCCGAGACACAAACGGGAAGGCGGGTGAGTTGCTTGGCTAAACGCACCAGCTCAACATCGGCTGCAATATCTACAAACGTTGCGCCGCCTCGATCTGCTGCTTTAATAATGGTGCTAACCCGGGCTGCATCAAAGTTGGTTAAGCCGCTAATTACTTTCAAAGCATTTTTCTGCTGAAAGGCAATTTGAAGGGTGGGAGGAATCGCCATAAAGTTTTCCAAATTCGACAGTTCATATTCGACATTACATTTTGACATTAACCGAATGATTTTGCGACGAAGCCGCTAGTATTGGGTCAATTAATGGAGTGGCAGGGGCACATGAGACAGCAAGTTTTAACAATTAGCACGGTTTTGTTGACGGGTCTGGCGATCGCGCCTGTGGAGGCACGTCTGCTGCTAATCTGAGTCCGCCGCCCGGTTCTAAACCGATTCAAATGACCAGCACTGCCTTTGCCTCGGGTGCGTCCATTCCGGCTCAACAAACCTGCGATGGCAAAGACCTATCGCCCGACCTGACCTGGGAAGGCATTCCGGCGGGTACGAAAAGCCTGGTGATTATTGTCGAAGATCCAGATACATTCTTCAAACCTTTTACGCACTGGGTGCTTTATGACTTACCGCCCAACACTCGCCAACTCCCCGCAGGCTTGCCGCCCCAGCCTTTTTTAACTGTGGGAGGCGGTCAGGGTAAAAATGATTTTGGTCGGTATGGCTATGGTGGGCCTTGTCCTCCAAACGGCACCCACCGATATATTTTCAAGCTGTATGCGCTAGACAAGCTGCTAGATTTGCCTGCCGGAGCGACCAAGGCAGAGGTGTTGGCGGCGATCGGCGGACATGTCAAGGCAACGGGTGAGCTGATGGGAAAATATACTCGAAAGCAATAGCCGCTGCAAAGACGAAAAAATTGTTATGGGAATGAAATACTAATGTCAAAGCAACGCAAAATGCAGAAGGGATAATTCAAGGTACTCCCTTTTCTTCACCCATGGCTAAAGTTGGACTGCGCGCCCGGTTATTTTTGTCCCATGTCGTGGTGATGATGGTGGGATTGTTGACGTTGTTTGCGATCGCTAAGATTTCGTCTCCCCGGTTCTTCGCCCTGTCTCTGCGCCAGTTTGAGGTGGGTGGCTTTAGCGTGGGGCAAGTGCGCACCCAGCTTATTCGCAGTTTTGAAGATGCCTGGAACCAGGGAGCATTTTGGTCGATGGTGGTGGGGGCAACCACCGCTGGGGGGTTAAGCTATTTGGTGACTCAGCGCATTGTTAAGCCGTTGATTCAAATGGAAGAAATCACTCAAAAGTTTGCCGAAGGTCATTTGCAAGAGCGAGTTCCGGCAAACGAAATTCCAGAAGTGAATCAGCTCGCCCGCAGCTTTAACCGCATGGCGGCAACCTTAGAAGGCGTTGAGCAACGGCGGAGAGAATTGGTGAGTGATCTCACCCACGAACTGCGCACGCCGCTGACAGTGTTGAAGGGATATTTGGAAGGGTTGGCGGATGGGGCGATCGAGCCTTCTCCTGAAACCTATCAGCGCTTGTCTCGTGAAATTGTGCGAATGCAACGGTTGGTCAATGATTTGCAAGAGCTTTCTAAAATGGAAGCCGGTTATTTGCCCATTAATGCTCGATCGCTCGATTTAACTCCCTTGCTGTCGGCGGTGGTACAAAAATTTGCTGACCAGCTTTTGGCAGAAGATGGTCCCCAAATACTGCTGGATTACCCGCCTAATATGCCTTTGGTTTTGGCAGATCCAGAACGGGTTGAGCAAATTTTGGTGAACTTAATTGGGAATGCTTTGCGCTATACGCCCCACGGCTCTATTACCGTTCAAGTGCGTCTGCCGGTGAAACCTGAAACAGACAAACTTTGGATTGCGGTGATCGATACGGGGCTAGGCATTGCGGCGACAGATTTGCCCCATGTCTTTGAGCGATTTTGGCGAGCCGATCGACTCGCGCGATCGCAATTCGGGGGGGCACGGGGCATTGGGGCTAGCGATTTGTCGGCGCTTGGTAGAGTTGCAAAATGGCTCAATTGAGGTGGAAAGCCAGGTCGGAAAGGGCAGTACGTTTCGGTTTTCGCTGCCGATTACGGCTAAGAAGGGATCAGGCGATCGCAATTCTGCTTTGCGCCGACAGGACATCGCTAAAGATACAACTAATGCAAGTCTTATAGACTTAGGGACTAGAAGCACGCTGGATAAAGGTTAACTGACGCGATGTACAACTTTCCCAAACCGCCCTCGCCCTTCCCCCGCTCTGGTAGCTACCGCGTATACACAAATCGAAACTGGCTTCGTTGCCGTGTTTTTCGCCCCCTAAATCCCCCAATTTGGGAACCTTCCGAGCCAGTTTTGTTTTTCAAAATCCCCCAGAATGGGGATTTGGGGGCGGTTCGTCAGGGACTTTGCTAGATTCGATCCCTTGTGTGTACACGGTAGCCTGTCTTGGAAAAGGGGCTGGGAGGTGAGGGCTGAGGGTCGCTGCACCTCGCGTTAACTTACTACAAGGTTCAGTGAACGATCGCTCTAAACACTTGGGAAGAGCTGTTTAAATCACCTCAAAAAGCACCGAAATTTATTCTCGAATTACTTTTGATTTTCGCCCAAAGTGAACAGAAGTTAGAACGATCGCCAACACTAAAAACATTAAGGACGAGATTTGTTCTCTAAACAGAACTGAAGATGCAAAAAACGTCACAAAGGGCTGCAATAATTGCAATTGTCCAACCTTAGCAATTCCGCCCATTTGCAACCCTTTGTACCAAGCAAAAAAACCTAAAAACATACTGATGATGCTGAGATAGAAGAACCCGATCCAGGCAGGCAGCGCGTTATATTCAAGATTTATCTCAGCGCCTAGGAGCGTGATGGGTAAAGTAACGGGCAGTGAAATGACTAATGCATAGCAAATGACACGCCAGCTTCCTAGCTCTTTTGCCAGCCTCGCCCCTTCTGCATAACCGATCGCCGCACTCATCACCGCTAGCAGCAGCGCCGCATCGGCAATTTGCAAAACGCCGCCTCCTATATAAATGGAGTAGCTAACAATGGTGCCGCTTCCCACCAATCCCGCAACCCAGTACCCAAGAGAGGGCTTTTCTTTGGCTAAGAGTACGCCCAACAACGCTGTAAAAAGAGGAATTAGCCCGGTAATAATTGCCCCATGGGAAGCCGGAACAGATTCCATGGCATAGGCACTAAAAAAGGGAAAACCAAAGACTACGCCCAATGCCACGATCGCCAGCCTGAAAAGCTGCGGTTGAGTAGGAATTTTGCTGCGGGTTGCCATCAGCAACACTAGCCCCAAGATGCCCGCAATTACTGCCCGCCCTAACCCAACTGTGACAAACCCAAACAAAGGAACTGCGGCTTTAGTGGCAGGCAAAGTTAGCCCAAATGCCCCCACTCCTAACAGCCCCCAAAGATATGCCTGTGTTTCGTGTTTCATGAATAATAACGACGCTCTAACCAAACTCTAGCTTCGTAAGCCGTGTTGAAGGTGTGAGTTTTGCGGGAGGTCGGATCGTACACTTCTAAGTAGGAATGTCCTTGGCGATCGCGGCGATGATACACTTGGGGTTGGCGATCGCCCGATAATAGATTGACCAGTTTTTGAACTATTTCTCGTAACCCCACTCTGTTCCAAGAACGCACTGCTGGAATGAAAGGCTCGGTATCTGCGACGCGAATAGACGGTAGTAAATTCTCTTGTTTCATCGAATATCCCTCCGAGTTCACTAGCTTCTATCTTGCTCGATCTTTTTTTAACCAGAACAGATGCAATCAAGCTAAATTGTTATGGGTACAGTTTGATTTATTAAAACTGTTATGGTCATAAAAATAGGCAACTGTATGGGTCGATGGGAAATGGGTCGATGGGAAATGGGTCGATGGGAAATGGGAAATGGGTCGATAGGAAAAGTTTGGAGTTAAGCGACATGGTTAAGGTCAAGTTGATCGAAGCATCGCAAGATCAAAATTTGTATGAGCAAGTTGCCGATCGCATTCACGGATTAATTCAAGAAGGAACGCTGCAACCGGGCGATCGGCTGCCGTCTGTGCGCAAGCTTCGCGAACAATGGTCGGTTAGCGTCTCCACTGTTTTAGAAGCCTATCGCCTTTTAGAAGACCGAGGGTTCATTAGTGCTCGTCCGCAATCAGGCTACTACGTGAAACAACCCGTTCAACAGTCGATCGCACCTGCCGAACCCAACCCGTCAACGCCCTCCCGTCAAGCCCATCGCGTTGACACCTCCCTGGCGTTCCAAGTCAGCCGAACCTGTCATAATCCTAAAGTCATTAAGTTAGGCAGCGCCATTCCCGCCTGCGAAATTTTGCCGATCGCTGCCCTCAATCGCCTAATGGGGCAAGTTTTGCGAAATCAGCCAGATATTTCCCATTCTTATGATGTGCCACCGGGTTGTGAACCATTGCGCCATGAAGTTGCGAGGCGATTATTAACGGCGGGCTGCTCGGTTAGCCCTGATCAAATTGTCACGACGAACGGCACCTTTGAAGCGGTGTATTTATCTCTGAAGGCGGTCACCAAACCGGGCGATACGGTGGCGATCGAATCTCCGACTTACTACGGTTTGCTAGAAGCGTTAGAAGTTTGCACCTGAAGGCGTTAGAACTGCCGACCCATCCTCGGGAGGGCATGTCCTTATCTCATCTAGAAGCCGCCTTACAAAAAAACAGGTGGCAGCTTGTGCTGTGGTCTCCAACTTCAGCAATCCTTTAGGAAGCTGCATGGATGATCTGAAGAAAAAACAATTAGTTGAACTGATTACGCAATATCAAGTGCCGTTAATTGAAAGATGACATTTATGGCGACCTGTATTTTGAAGGAACTCGCCCTAAAGCCCTCAAAGCCTTCGATCGGGAAGGATTGGTTTTGTACTGTGCTTCGTATAGCAAAATTTTGTCGCCCGGAATGCGAATTGGTTGGGCATTACCCGGACGATATCAAACGAAAGTAGAGCAATTAAAATGGGTGATTAATCAAACGACTGCGATCGCACCCCAACTGACGATCGCCGCATTTCTTGCCAATGGGGGCTACGATCGCCACCTGCGCCAACTCCGCCACGCCTACCAAACCCAAATGGCGCACATCACCCAAGCCATCTGCGCCTACTTTCCCCCCGAAACCAAAGTTACGCGCCCCACTGGCGGACAAGTTTTGTGGGTAGAATTGCCTCCCGGCTTCGACTCAGTTCTCCTGTTTCAAGAAGCTCTGCAACAACACATTAGCATCGCTCCTGGCATTGTCTTCTCTGCATCAGGAAGCTACCGCAACTGTTTTCGGTTGAACTGCGGTCTGCCTTGGTCTGCTGAAATTGAGCGAGCCATGCAAATATTAGGATATTTAATGGTTAAACAACTGGCTTGAAAAAATCACTCCTAACCTCTGCCCAACACGCCCAGCATTTCTGAATTAAAATATCAGCCCATTCCAAGCTCTTTTTCTTGAGAAGATGGATGGGGTGAGAGGTCTCTCTAACCGTCCTGTCAACTCAACCTAACCCCGATTGAGAAACGCCACTGGCTCTGGATTGATCGCAAATGTGCCAATTAAACGAATTGTCCCCTGCTTGCCTAGGCATGGCTCAGCCAGCCCTGATCCAGCCCTGATCCAGCCCTGTTTAAGATATCTGCTTAAGATATCTGTTGATGACACAAAGCTCTTCTCAGCTCGCAGGTCTGAGCCGCCTACCTTGCTCTAAACCTTTGAACCAACGCCAATAACTGTCTACCCGATCGCACCCTAAAATTCTGACGATTTATGGTTAGGAAAGATTCATTTCTACCCACTTCTACCCGCGTCAAAACCATGATTAGTCGAGAACATTCTACGCCTCAAGTTCATAGCGCTGCATGGATTATCCAAGCCTGGATTTCCTTTGTTGTTTCCATTTCGGCGACGGCGATCGGCATTACCTATTTACCAGTAGATGGCTGGATTAAAGGGTATCTGGGCATGGGTTTAGCCTTCACAGTAGGCTCCACCATTAGCATTTCCAAAACAACCCGAGATACCCATGAAGCCCGCAAGCTCACTGCCCGAGTAGACGAAGCCCGAGTCGAAAAGCTCTTAAGTGAACATCATCCCCTTAATTAACCCTCATCTGAACCTTCAACTATAGCTGTAAGCACTTTGAGGACAAATTGACCGCCGTAATTAACAAGGGGCTCAAGCCCCTTGCTCTAACCAAGCTGACTATAGTTATAGTCTCAATCAGACCCTTAATTTAGGTGCCCTAATGGCTCAATGCTAAGGCTGTCAACCACTGGATTCAGCAATCTGTTGCAGAGCTTTCGGAACGTTCTCCTGTAAATCTCTTGATACGCTTCTGGGCAGATTTCTTGAAGAGTATGCTCCTTGTTGTAAGACTTGGTCAAGGTTCAGCAAAAAGAACGGGGGCTCACTCTCAGATACTGTAATGAGCGCACTGACGCATTGAATATTTCCCTCTGCCAAATAAATAGCAGGGACAGGTGAGAACGCAGATTTTGGAACGCGCCGTAGCGTGGGAGGTGAATTCATTGGAATACCGACTAAGGAACCCTGCGCATCTTCGACAATGATAAGGTGACGCTGATTCTCTAGAACGGGCAAAGGAAAGTTCTGTTCAGATGAATTGCTCCCCTCAGTCAACGCAGATGGTAACGATAAATTAACTGCTTTACCAAATACCCGCTGCTCAATATCAATCACAGGAATTTCATGGTTTTGGTAATGGGTGAGACTGATGCCGCCTTGAGGCGCGCCATAGACTAAGCCCAGAGGAATCACCTTTTGGGCAAATTGAATCAGAACTGCAAACCACTCTTGACGAATCTGAAAGACAATCAGTTTCTGGAGAGGTTCAGCCCGCCGATTGGCAAGCCGTTGAGAAATTCGAGACATGGCAGAATGCTCCTATACCGCAATCAGTTGCTTCAGAGTTTGGAGCAACGCCTGCTCATTATAGGGCTTAGAGAAGTAAGCAGTTGCGCCTAAGCTCATGGCTAGCTGACGGTGCTTTTCGCCGCTGCGGGAGGTCAGCATGGTCACGGGGATTTGCTCGAAGGTGGAGTCGGCTTTGAAGCGGGCTAAAAAGCCAAACCCGTCTAGGCGAGGCATTTCAATGTCACAGACGATCGCCTGCACAATTAAGCCAGCCGAGAGTTTGTCTAAGGCATCTTGTCCATCTTTGGCTTGTGCCACTTGATAACCTGCTTTTTCTAGGGTGAGCGCTAAGAATCGGCGAACGTTGATGGAATCATCGACTACTAGAATGGTGGGGTGGCGATCGCTCTGCGCGGTCGGGGGCTTGGGGCTAGAGGCAGGCGGTAAGCTTTGAGAGCGAAGGGGTCTAGAATCGACGCGATCTCGCTCAGAGCTCGCAATCCAGCGAAGCAGTTCTGAAATATCGACCAAGGGCACAATGCGCCCATCGCCTAAAATGGTGCAGTTAGAGAAGCCGGGCGGCATGGGCAGCAGACCTTCAACTTTGCGAATGGCGACTTCTTGTTCGCCCCAAGAGCGATCGATTTCTAGCCCCACTAATTGGTTGCCCTGATTCAACATCAGCACCGTTGGCACATTCACTGAAGCGGCAGCTTCCATGCCGTCGAGTTGACGCGGACAGTTAAACTCTAGCCATTCTGCCAAGCGAATCAACTGCACGACCAGACCTTCCCAGTTAAAGACCTCGCTGCCTGCCATCAGCATGACTTGTTCTGGGGGCAGCAGCACCATTTCTTCAATTAGGTCGAGGGGGAATGCTAGGAGCATTCGGTTGCTTTCGGCAATCAAAACGCGGCTAACGGTGAGGGTGAAAGGAACGGATAAAGTGAAGGTGGTGCCGTTTCCAGGTTCGGTCGCAACGGTGATTTCGCCTTGAATTTGCTTAAGGCGATCGCGTACCACATCCATGCCCACTCCGCGTCCCGACAAGGCGGTTACCTGATCTGAGGTGCTAAACCCAGGCTCAAAAATGAGGGACAGCAAATCTTCCTCACTGGCGGCGGCTAGCAAAACTTCATCCAAGCCCATTTGTCGGGCTTTGGCTCGCACTTTGTTCAGCGGAATCCCACCGCCATCATCTCGGACGGTAATAATGGTGCGATTGTTGCGATGGGCGGCGCGAATTTCAATTAAACCTTCTTCTGGTTTCCCTCGCGCAGCGCGGGTTTCTGCGACTTCGATGCCATGGTCAAACGCATTTCGCAGAATATGCATTAACGGATCATTTAACGCCTCTAGGATGTTGCGATCTACCAGGTGTTACCACCGCCGACCCTAAGCTGAACCGGTTTACCATGTTGCAAGGATAGTTCGCGTAACGCTCTGGGGAAGCGATCGAGTACGTCTGATAAGGGACGCATTCGCAGCTTGGTCAGCTTGGTTTGAAGTTGTCTGGAGGTTTTGCTAAGATTGCGAGCCGTTTGCTCAGAATCATCTAAACTCAGTTCAATATCCGTCGTTACTTCTTGGATCTGAACGATCGTTTCCATCACTTCTTGCGAGAGCAAATGAAGATCGTTGTAACGATCCATCTCCAGCGCATCAAATGGTTTACCTTGTAAATCTTGCAGTTGAGCCATTGCGTTTTGCAAATACTCATTGGATGGCAACAAGCTATCCGATCGGGTTTTGCCGTTGCCGGGGGGTGCCGGAATCTCAAGATTTTGGTTGGGGGCAATGGTATCGTAAGAATCGCGCAGCAACACATTGGATTGATCTAAAATTTGCACGCGATGGCTTAAGGCTTGAATGAGGGTGCGCAACCGTCCTAAATGGAGATTGAGGGCGTTGCGTTCAATTGTTAACTCGCCGAATAGATCATTGAGTTGATCGAGCTGCTTACTCGGCACTCGCACCGTACTTTCTGGTGATTCTGAGGGCGCGTGTTGCGGTAAATCTGGAACAACTTCTGTAATCTGTAGATTAGGGATGCGGCGGCGACGACCGGGATGGGGGTGAGACACCTTTGCCGCATTAACTGGATCGGTGAGATCTGTCTTCTGCGCGATCGATTCCTCAACCGATTCACGAATCGGCTCCTGGGTGAAGTCAAAAGATTCTTCTGTTCGGGTCTGTGACTCAAATTCAGCCAGATGAGGGGCTTCAACAACTGGGTTGAAAGCATCATGAACAAGGTTTTCTGCGTCTTCAAAACCTGCCCAATGAAGGGCAGCAGATTCTTCTGGGGGCGTAGCAACGGGACGGGGCGCAACGGCAAAGCTGGCTTCGATGGCAGTGGGCAGGGTGTCTAAATGCTCAGTCAAAACGAGAGCTTGCGATCGCCGCCAAGCTGCCAATGCCAATCCGGCAATTTCTTCAGTTTGATCCGGAGCCGCCACTAGGTGATCTGTTACTGATTCGCACAGTCGGATAAACGGGTGGAGCTGAAGCATTTCACCTAATCCGCCCAGCTCTTGTGCCAAGATCTCGACTTCTTCGCGCAGGCAAGGATCATGGGACTCTAAAACCGACTCTAAACGCTGCAAGCATCCGTCTACTTCCGTTTCAAATAGCAATCGCAAGACATCTTGCCCATCTTCAGGTGCCAGCATAGAACTGGCATCTTCGGCTTGTGGCTCGCCCAGGCGTTCGTAGAGCTGTTCAAAAATAGGAGCGGCGGCATCGCCCAACCAGTCCGGATCGATGGGAATGTTTTGGCGATCGCTTTCAATCACTTGATTCAAGCAATCTACTCCCGAGAGCAACAAACCCTCTAAGGCTCCATCCACTTCAAGGGTTTGACGCTGAATTTTTAAGACTTTAAACGAGTCTTCCAACCGATGCGCCAATTGACTCAAAATATCGTAACCCATCATGCCTGCGCCGCCCTTAATAGAGTGCGCGGCTCGTAGTGCCGCATTGATGCGATCGATATCAACACCGCTGTTCGACAACCCCATCACCGCAGACTCCAATGTGGCTAGGTATTCCTGAGCCTCATCGAGAAACTGAAGCCTAATTTCGAGTTCCCTATCCTGTGACATGGCTATTGTGAATAAAGGATATGTTGACCGGGTAACGGTCGTTTGTCTGAAGATGAGCCGTTTGAAGATGAGCCGTCTGAAGATGAGCGATCGGGCGGGCGGGGTCAAGGGGCATTAGTTGTCTTCTCCTACCTCAAACGCGCCTACAGACTGTTGTAGACCCTGGGCAATTTCCACCGTTTGACGCAAGGCAACAGAAACCTGACGAGACGAATCGGAAGTGCGCTCCGAGACTTGCGCCACTTCCTTCATCAGCTTAGAAACTGAGGCAGAGGTTTGAACTTGCGAAATCGTCGCATCGGAAATCGACTGCACCAGCACATCAATTTGACGAGACACTTCCACAATTTGAGTCAAGCTCTTTTTCGCATCTTCAACCCGGTGAGTTCCCTCGACCACTTGAGCCGTACTTTGTTCCATCGCTTCCACCACTTGGTTGGTTTCCCGTTGGATGATATCGACGATTTTCTCAATTTCTTGAGTAGCGGCTGCCGATCGCGCTGCCAGTTCTCCCACTTCTTCCGCCACCACTGCAAAACCTTGCCCCTCTTCGCCCGCCCGAGCCGCCTCAATGCCTGCATTAATAGCCAGCAGGTTCGTTTGCATCGCAATTTGGTTAATGAGTGAAACCACTTTAGAAATTTGTTGAGACGATTCGCCCAAGCGCTTAACCTTTTTCGCCGTTTCGCCCACCGTTTCTCGTAGACCCAGAATATTCTGCACGGTCAAATCCATGGCATCGCCGCCCAACTCTGCGGTTTCCGAGGCAGTGCGAGCAACTTTTGCCGCTTGCTGAGCGCTGTCTGCAACGCGCTGAATCGATTGAGTCATTTCCTCCACCGTGTCCAGAGTTCGGGTCGTTTCTTCGGCTTGTTGGAGGGCATCTTCAGAGAGGCGGCGGACAGCATCTTCGTTTTCGCCGAGGGAGGCGCTCACCTGAAATGCCGACTGCTTCACCTGGGTAACAATTTGCCGCAAGCTTTCAATGATGGAGTTGAAGAAGTCTGCAACAGTGCCAATCTCGCCAGCCGTAACGTCTGCCCGAACGGTTAAGTCACCCCGAGATGCGCCTTCTATGTCACTGAGCAGGTCAATTAACTGAAGCTGAAGCTCTTCTTTCTGCTCCCGTCGATCTTCAGATAGTCGCTCGGTTTCCCAACGAGCGGTTTCCCGCTGTTTAAACAGGTCTGCTTGCTCTAGGGCAAATCCAAGTTGCACAGAAACCTGCCGACAGAAGTTGGTGTCTGTTTCTTCCCAAACGCGAGGCTCTGAGCATTGATGAACCACGAGTAAGCCCAGCAGTTCCTCTCGGATGAGAATGGGAACAACCAAGTTGGCTTTGACCAGAAAGGGCTCAAGTTGGCGCAGATGACAGTCGGTCAACCCAGCATTTCTGATGTCGTCTGTGGCTTTGACGCGACCTTTGCGATATTTTTCGAGGTAGCTTTCAAGGAAGCAGGGATCGGTAATTTTGGCGTTCAGAGCGGATGGGTAGCCCGGTTCTACTGATTCTGCCACCACTGTGCCGGAGCCGTTGGCATCAAGAAGATAAATAATTACTCGATCGGCAGCTAAAGTTTGTCGCACTTCTGGTACAACGACTGCAAAAATTGCTTCGCGATCGCTGTGTTGCCGCATCCGACCGGTTAGATCGGCGACGAGATTGGCTCGTTCCGCTTCCTGTTGTCGATTGGAGGCTTGGTTTTGGAGGCGTTCTTCGGAGGTGCTAACGTTTTCTGCCAGACTGTTGAAGGAGAGGGCGAGTTCACCCACTTCATCATAGGCAAATACTTCGGCACGGGCATGGCGATCGCCCCTCCAAATCTTTGAGTCACTCGTCGCAAATTTTCGATGGGGTTCGCAATCGAACGACCCAGTAATCCTGCCAACAAAAGGTCGCCCAAGAGTGCCAAAGACGCGACCCCGAACTGCAACGCCAAGCTATTGCGCAGCATATTGTTTAATTCAACTTCGTGGTTGCCCCGCACTAAAATGCCTATGGGTTCCCCTTTGCATTAGCGATCGCTTCCGCCGCTAGGGTATGAGTTTCTCCATGAATATCTCCCCGCTGGACGACCACCTCCCCAAAAGCTTGCTGAGGCTTTAAAGAGTCTGAGGCTTGCTTGAGAATACTTTCGTCAGAGAGCTTGGAGTTGGTAGTGGCTTTTTCCCAATCCCCTGGATCGTCCGTCTCTAGGCTGGTTGCTAAGACAAAGTCGCCCGCAGCAGTCCGTTGATAAACAGCGCTGTATCCAGTGCCTAATGCCTCCAAAGACTCTCTGACCATTTGCTGTTTAACCACGTCACCTGCAACTAGCACCCCAATCACCGTCTGGGTCTCCGGGTCACGGACGGGAGTAACCACGTAGCGAATCAGGAGATCTTGGTTCGGTATTGTTGCGGCTGACGGGGGGGATTCTTTTTGCAGTTCCGCCTTCTTGACGAGGGTGCTGACTTGCAAGGGATTAGGGTTCGCCAGAACGGCAGAAACTAAGCCATCGGGGTCAAAGCGCTCACCCCGGCGATCGGCATTGGCATTGGCAATAATGCGCAAATCAGTTCCGACCAGCGTGGCATATTCAATGTTCCGAGCAATCACCTCACTCGACAGGGTTTTTTTCACCTGTTGGCGTGCTTCTGCGGAAACTCCTTGACCTGTAGCAGCTTCCTTCGCGGCTGTCACAATTACAGGGTTTTCTGCTTGCCCCCGAAAGCCAAAGCTCATCTGATTGATGCGAGCGTTGTAAGTCACTCTAGAGACATTGACCTCAGCTTTAACTTGGTTGGCTAGTTGGGTGCGTCCTCCCGCCACAATCAGCCATGAGCCAACCCCAACCAAACCCAAAATTGATAAGGCTTCGGCGGTGAGCAGCGTTAAGAGTTGCTTGCGTCGAATGGGCAATTGATAAAACCATTTCAGCCGGGAGGACTGGGTTTTAGAAGAATTTGCACCTTCTTGAGGGGGAGAATTTGGCGGTTTTTTGCCGTTGGGCTGGAGGCTATGATCAGCAGAAACGGCTAGAGACTCTTCCGAGTTCTGCCCATATTTTTTGGCTTGACGGGGTTGAATGGTCATTGAAAATGCCTCGTAGCGCAAAGGTGGATTAAGGGTAGACGGAACTGAGAGGGAGCGAATATTTAACGAGTCGGGCTGTCAATAGAGATATCCATGAGATATCCATGAGATATCAATTAAGAGGAGTGTTCCCTTGAAGGAGGGCAGATTGAGCGATCGCCTCTGGGTCGAGAATCAGCAAGACTTCTTGTTTTTGTCCCTGCTGCTGTAAGATGCACCCTCGCAAGTAGGGCACCAGCCCCAACGTGACTTGCCCTTGCGGAGACTGAATGTCTTCGGGTTGAAGCCGCGTAATTCCGTCTACTTGCTGAACCGCAAAACTAATGGAGATAGCGCCGACCTGCACCAAAATTAGGGTGTGTTGTTGGGTATTCGAGTCGAGGGCAGATAAGCCCAAAAGCTGCGGCAAATCGACCACCCAAGAGATCCGGCTACGGCGATTGGTCAGCCCCAAAATGGGCGCAGGCATATTTGGCATGGGCGTTAACCGCCGGGTCGGTAAAATCAACGCTTCTTGCACATGACGCATCGAAAATACTGCTGGCGTTTGGCGACCTAGTTGAAACTTGAGGTAAGGATCGCCCGAAGATTTAGTGGGTCGGGTGGGCAGAGCCAGGGCAGAAAAGTTCATAGAGTTTAGCTGGTAACAGATTTGACGGCACGCATTAATTGTTCGCGGGTGAAGGGTTTGGTGACGTAGGCATCTGCACCTTGCTTCATGCCCCAGAGGCGATCGATTTCTAAGTTTTTAGAAGAGCAAATCACAATGGGAACCTTCTCCGTCATCGGATGTTTTTTTAAGCTGCGGCACAGCTCAAACCCGCTCATTCCAGGCATGACCACATCGGTAATGACAGCATCAGGGCGCTGCTCAACAGCTTTGGCAAGGGCTTCTTTGGCAGTTTGAGCTGCAATGACGCTGTAACCACTTTCTCGGAGATAGTGACTAATCAGCTCCATTTCAGAAGGGGTGTCTTCAACTAGTAAAATTGTGCCCATGAAATTTCGTTTATCCTCGTTCACTGTAGTCCGCCTGAAGTTGTTTTAACTGCGATTGATCATGACCGATCGCTAGCTCAAGTGTTTGAACACCATTTTGAGTAAATCGGGCTGGGTAAAGGGCTTGGTCAAATAGCCCGATGCGCCGACTAGCCTTGCTTTGGCTCGATCGATAAAGCCCGAGTTACTGGTGACCATGACCACAGGCGTATTTTTGAAGGCGGGGTGCTTACGCACTAAAGAGCACAGCTCATAGCCGTCTAGGTTAGGCATGGTGACATCTAACAAGATTAAATCAGGTTTGTTCCGAATAATCTGCATCAAGGCTTTCACTGGGTCATTAATCATGATCACGCCGATGCCCTTGTCGTTGAGAAAAGAATGAATCGCGTTGAGTACGGTAGGGCTGTCATCAATGCAGGCAATGGTATGGGTGACTTTTCGGGAGGAGAGGGGGAAGGGGCATCTGCGCTGAAGGGGCTGAAGGTTCGATCGCGGGGTTGCTCAAGGGTCGGGCGATCGCCATTGAGTAAGTAGGCGCTCTGCCGAGGAATGCTGACTCGTTCTGAGGCGGCAAACCCTTTCCCCAATGCCTGATGACGGCGGGTCTGATTTTGACACTGCTCCACCAAACTCACTAAGTTCAATTGACAGAATTGGGGAAACTCGTTAAATTGATCCCGCTCGACAAACTCGTAGCTGCCTTCCTGCACTTGCAGAAATGCCTCTAGGGTTTCCTTTGAGAGTTCTTCGACCAGCACGGCAGCTTGGTCGGGGCTGAGGTGATGTTGCTCTACTAACCAACAAATGGCGCGGTAGTCGTTGTTTTGAGCTTTTTCGTCGTCGGTCGGATTGTCAAAGAGCAGCCGTACCTGAACCCGGACGGCGCTGACTAAGCTAGGAATGCGAATACTCAACCGTCTGAGCTGGCGATCGAGCCGCCCAAATGGATCGAGGGAACTGGATGCATAGATAAGAGTGCCTTGGCTCAAGTAAACGGACCAAGAGACTTGGTCGCTCACCACTCGAAAGCATCCACTCAATTGCCTGTTTGCTAACTGTTCCAGCAGGTTGGGCGGCTGCAACTTCTGGGAGGACTCGTAGCTGCTCGTAGTGTTCATGGGATTGATTTGCAATTTGGATGAGATGTGCAGAGAGTGCCTAGCCTAATAGACAGCAACGTGATGCTGTCTATCAAAGGATTTGGAAAACCCTGCCCCCTGAAATGGGCACAGAGATGGCGAGAGGGAAAACTTTTGCTCTGTGTAACAGAAATATTCTAAAACAGATGAGCGATCGCTTCCTAACTCGCTTGGCTCTCCAAGGCTCGAACGTAAATGCACCCCAATCAAACCGCAGACTTCATACCCTACAATGAAAGTCTTCGCTATAACCCGCACCTGATATAAGTAAAATTACTGATCCTACTCCTGGCAATAACCCTTGTCCCTGATAGGTTTGGCGATCGTTTAGCTATATCGTCTGCAAGTTCAAAGTGACTAATGTAACATTAGCCCTTATGTATTTCACAGTACCAGATTTCCTGTAGATGACCGCTGCGGGTTCGTGAAGATTTGCCGAAAGAGTATAAGGGAAGCTTAAGCGTCTTTCCAATCTTAAGTACGCCTACCGACAGATGTAAAGATGTATCTCTAAACTTTTTCTGATTTTTAAGTATTAATCAGTACCCTACAGGAGCCTATGTGAAAATGCTGAGTAAAAAAACGCACTCTGCTACTGTGGAGATTCACGGTGTCTTAACTCGGAACCGAGGCAGATGAACCATAAGGTAGTCATGAAGAATTTTTTTCGTTTCTTTAAGGAAAACTTAGACAGGAAATGAACCTAAGTGTTGTTTCTACCGTTTGATCCCCTTCAAAGTTTTTTCAGATCTCTTATGGGACTTTTGGCTTTAGATGTTGGTTTTGTGGGGTTGAGCAACATTAATCCTCCCAATAATTAACCGCGATAAGATGGGAAAACACTCGTAAGAGCAGTTTGTAGCAGAGCATCTGTAAAAAGCTGGGGCTCTAACTTGAGCCTCAACCTAACTTCTATGGCAATCCTATTTGAACTGTGAGATTCCTCTATCTGCCCTCATCCCCAACCCTCTCCCAGCGGGGAAGAAGGGAGCCAGAATCAAAGTCCTTCTCCCAGAGCGGGCTACCGTGTACACACAGGTTGTTGAATCCAGCTACGACCCTGGCGAGCCGCCCTAAATCCCATTCTCACTTGCGAGCCAGTTCTGTTCTTCAAAGTCCCCGAGAAGGGGGATTTAGGGGGCGAAA
>JAAUPA010000368.1 GCA_012034615.1 Leptolyngbyaceae cyanobacterium CSU_1_4
TCGCCACCTGTTGCACTAACCGAATATCTTGCTCTGTAAAACTATAATCGGGATGGTTAATCAACCATAAATCGCCCAACACGCCCTGATCGTCCATCATCGGACAAGTCAGCATCACCACCGACCGCGATCGGGATTAGGAGTCAATGAGCAAAATTGAAAGGCTTGCCCATGCACAAGCTGAGAATAAACCTCTGGAAAAGCATTCATTTGCACCACTCTGCCCTGGTACGGCGAGAGAATATTGGTGTACTCATAATGAACGGTAGAGGTCTGCCCCTCCAAGTCATAGAGTGAGGCGTTGCAACAGTTCACGCCGATCGCCCTTGCCACCTCCTGCAATGCCGCTTGCAAAATTTGGTCTTCCTCTAAGCTATCGCGAACTTTATCGGTAATGCGTTTAAGGGTCGCCTCAAAATTGTACGCGAGTTGCAATTGCGAGGTTCTAGCTCGAATCTGGCGCTCTAAGTTGGCGTTCCAGCGCTGGTTTCGCTGATTTAATTCAGCCTGCTGCACGACAATTCCTAAATGGGCAACGAGCTGGTTCAACAATTCTAGTTCCCAATCTTGCCAGTGCCGTGGCTCGTCGCACTGATGCACCACCACCAAACCCCAGAGATGATCAGGCTGCGGGGGCGATTTATCACCCAACCCATGAGAACGAATCAGACTGTTATGCTGAATCAAAATTGGCACTACTACTTCAGATTTTGCGCCAAGTTGATGAATAGAATTAAGCCACTGAGGGCTGCATGGCTCTCGATCGGGCGTTGCTTGAACTCGGTCGAAGTGCTTGAGTAGCCGACTTTTTTGGTAGCAGATTGCGGCGGCATGGGGATAGTGACGAATGCCCAAGCAACCTGGCTTGAGAATCTCAATCGTAATATTGCCTGCGGTGTTGGGATGGAACAGGTAAATAAAGACCCGGTCTGCCCCTAAAATGCGCTGAACTTCGGTGGCAGTGGCTTTGAGAACTTGCTTCAGGGGCAGAGATTGCCGAACCGGCAGGGCGATCGCCTGCATCAGGCGTTTCCATTCTGCCTGGAGCCGCAAAACTGCTACAGCCTGTTCCTGCGGCCCCGGCGCTCCATCCGGCTGCACGCTTGCTCCAATCCAGAGTATCATCTGGTCGGTGGCTCCCTCAAGCATCTGAGCGGTCATAGTTTGCTCAAGGCTGCTGCCATCTTGCCGCAGAAACCGAAACGAGCTTGGCTCAGGTTGGTTAAAATTAACGACAACAGCCTGACATTCCTGCTGCCAACGCTGGCGATCGAGGGGATGGACTAAATCAATCAGAGCGCTACCAATCAGCGATTCGATCGAATAACCGAGGGCGATCGCTCCGGGCAAATTGACCGACAAGATCAGCCCAGCAATATCTACTGTAAAACAAAGCGATGCCACATTTTTGGAAAAAACTGCTGGTTTAACCTGCCTTAGATCAGACAGCGGCTGAGTGCGCGTAGAAGTAGCCGGGGCAAGGTGGATGAGCGGACGAATCGAGATCGAACTGTCTGCACTGTCTGAAGAGGGCAACGACGATGGGTAGTAATCTTGCCTCGAAGGGGGAAGGAGGCTCATTGTTCTAGTCCTAAATGGAGATTATTTAAGCCGAACCTAACTGAGGGCTGAGCCCAAGACCCTAGGTTGTAAAACGACCGATCGAAACCTATCGGGGCAGTCGCCCATTCTGTGCTGCGAAAATTCAAAGGATGCTCTGTTGAGTATTATTGTGCCAAGTTATGCCCCTTAGCGGAATCGCGTTTTACGGAGAGTAACGAGGTGAAATAGAACCCTTTACGGACGGAGAAGTCACTCAATCCCTAGGCTTCCATGGATCAACCGTAAATATGCGGAATATTGCCTTAAAAAGCATCTACCTAATTGCGGCTAGCCTTCAACGCGATAGCCCAAGGCAGCAAGCTGAGTCCGAGATTGCCGCCATTTAGGTTGAACCTTCACAAATAGCTCTAAGTAAACCTTGCCCATGACCAGCTTTTGAATTTGTTGACGGGCAGCCGTGCCAATTTCCTTCAACATTTTACCGCCCTTGCCGATTAGAATGCCCTTTTGAGAATCGCGCTCAACGTGGATAGTCGCGAGGATGCGGGTAATGGTCGGTTCTTCTTCAACGACATCTACGGCGATCGCCACAGAATGGGGCACTTCTTCCCGCGTCATCATCAAAATCTGCTCCCGAATCAGTTCGCCCATAATAAACCGTTCGGGTTGGTCGGTCACCAAGTCAGGAGGATAATAGTACGGCCCCGGATCTAGAGCGGCTATGAGCTGGCTTTGCAGATCCTCTAGCCCCACTCCAGTGAGGGCAGAAAACTTAACCGTTGACCAGCCCCGTTCGGCAGCAAGCTGGGTGTAGGTTTCATCAATGCCCAGGCAGGCAGCGGGTTGCAGGTCGGCTTTGTTGATGCCCAAAATCACGGGAGCCTGGGTACGGGTCAAAAGTTCGGCAATGAAGCGATCGCCGCCCCCCAAATCGGCGGTGCCATCCACCACCAACAGCACCACATCTACCGATTCAATGGCAAGGCAAGCGTTCTTCACCAACACTTGTCCCAATTGATGGTGAGGCTTGTGGATGCCGGGAGTATCGACAAAATGATCTGAGCCTCTGGCTGGGTCAAAATTCCGCGTAGGCGGTTGCGGGTCGTTTGCGGGATGGGAGAAGTAATAGCAATTTTCTGCCCAATCAAATGATTCATCAGGGTAGATTTGCCGACGTTGGGACGACCAATGATGCCAACAAACCCCGATTTGAAACCCGGTGGCGCAACCGGGATTAAGTTTCCTGTCATCAAATCTAAAGGTAAATCACCCGTCATTTAACTACCTGCATGAATGCTTTATTTCTTAACTGCGTGGCTTGACTATGGGGCTTGACTATAGGGTTGGACGGTCTGTCTGGTGACTTGACTGCGTGGCTTAACTGCGTGGCTTGACCGTATTTTTTGACTGGGAAGAACGATAGACAGCAAAGCTACATTGTTTCCATTTTTCTCGGACGACCCATTCATTCGGTCTAAGTTTTATCCTAAGAGCGTGTTTGTAACTATAAATAACGCCCCGATCCGCCCCCCACCCCCCCATTCTGGGGTAGGGCTGATTCGTTAGTTGGAGAAAAAACTTAAATCCTGCATTATGACATTGCTCCTATTTTGATGGCTAACGAGATTACAGAATTCAAGCAGCTTTTCTCTTATTAGAGAATCGTCCCTACCATTCTGGGGACTTTGAAGCC
>JAAUPA010000369.1 GCA_012034615.1 Leptolyngbyaceae cyanobacterium CSU_1_4
GATCACACGTATGAACTTTGCCCCCTAAATCTCCCAATCTGGGAAGCTACCCAAACCTCAAAGTCTCCCAGATTGGATATTTAGGAGTCGATCGGAGCAACAGTATCTCAAGGATTCATACTTCCAATTTAGCAATGCCATCTAACCAAAAATGGGCAACAGAGACAAACCTCCATCGCCCATTGCTTATAGTTTTGAGTAGCAGCTAGCTATTTTCAAAGTGGTTAGCTTGCGAGATATTCCCGGATATCAGCTCGATGTTTGCGCAATTTTGTCAATGCCTCGCGCTCAATCTGTCGGACTCGTTCGCGGCTAATGCTTAGCATATCGCCAATCTTCGCTAAAGTCAGCGCTTGCCCATCGTCTAGCCCAAACCGTAGCCGTAGAACTTCTCGTTGTTGGGGCGTTAAGTCTTCCATTAACTGTGCAAGCTCGGTTCGTAAAGAAGATTGAGCCGCAAAGTCTTCAGGAGTCGGCCCTGTATCCTCTAGCAGTTCTCCCAACTCGGTGTCTTGGTTGTCTCCTACGCGCAAATCTAAAGAAAGGGGAAGGCGCGATCGCTCTAAATATTCTCGTACTTGCTTCGGAGTTAAATCTAGCTCTTCTGCCAATTCAGCCGCAGTTGCCGATCGCCCTAAGGTCTGAGCTAAATAGCGTTGTGCTTTCTTGATTTTATTGAGCTTTTCAGTAATGTGGATGGGCAGACGAATCGTGCGTCCTTTCTCGGCGATCGCCCGCGTAATGGCTTGACGAATCCACCAATAAGCATAGGTCGAGAAGCGATAACCCTTAGTCGGGTCAAACTTCTCAACACCCCGCTGCATTCCAATAGTGCCTTCCTGGATCAAATCCAAGAGATCGACATTTCGCTTAATGTACTTTTTAGCGACAGACACGACTAATCGCAAATTTGCTTCGACCATCTTTCGTTTAGCAATTTCGCCCTCAGCAATCATCCGAGCTAATTCTTCGGTAGAAACCTGGGACTCCTGCGCCCACTCTTCCTGGCTCGCAGCGCGTCCTAGCCGCTCTTCCATCAATTCCTTAACCCCTCGGAGCGCAGTCGATCGCTGCACCTGCTTTCCAAAAAGAATCTCTTGTTCATGGGTCAAAAGGGGAACACGCCCAATCTCACGAAGGTAGGCGCGCACCATATCAGCAGAAGTTGAAGTCGTTTTCATGTCGCCGCATCCCAAACTACAAGGAACTGATAGAACAATTGTACTAATACCATTAAGGCTGAGCGAAGGTAAATGACTTGATTAAATAACTAGGCAAATGCAGAAACGTCAGCTAAACTCCGCAGTGCAGCCTAGTTGTAAATTGCCATAGTGATAGGACTGAACTTCATTGTAGAAACTGGCTCAGCCCTAAATGAAGACCCATATCCGGTTTAGACTCTCCATCACGCCTTTCAGCGCTAGTGGTGTGACCAACACGACAGCAGGTGGAAGTAAAGATTGCTGTCGCTGGAACTTTTCACTGATTACGTTTACTTTAGTCTAATAATCGTAACATTTGTTAACAAACTTGTCACACCTTATCAAAAAAAATAGGTGGGAGAAACTTACTTTAGGTTCTTACATAGGTTCTTACAATAGTTGCCTACCTCAATTTTGACTGCATCTTGAGAAACAAATCGTTGCTTTATTTTCCTTAGAGCTATTTTTATTTGAAGCTGAGATTTGTTAATATCTTTTAAGATTTCAGCGCGAAAGCCCAGGCAACTGCATCCCCCCAAAGTTAGAAGCGTAGGACATTTCAGTTGAGAGCAATGCATGTTATTCTGAAAGCTGACTCGGACTCATGCGATCGCAACGCCCAAATCTTGTCAGGACCGGAAGGTAGCAGCAACACGGGATGCTTGAGGTAGGCGTGAACTCCGGGTCTCCTGGTTTTAAATGTTGATCGATTCATCCGGTTCAATTCGACACTTCACCCGGCATAGTCAGTTTTCCACATTTACTCTTATCCTGGAACTTGTAACCTCTCGGTTTGTCCAGGAGAGCTAAAGCAATGGCAGGTTTTGGAGATTTAGTACAAAAGGCTTTTTACTTGGGCGTAGGAATTGCTTCCTATGCGACGGAAAAGGCAGGGAGCACGTTGGGGGAACTGCGATCGCAAGCCCAAAAGTTAGCCGATGAAATGGTGGCGCGTGGAGAAATCACCGCTGAAGAGGCTAAGAAAATGGTTGATGAAATGGTGAGTCGGGCACAGCAACAGCCACCGGTTCAATCCTCAAGCGCCACGGATTCTCAACCGAGCCAACCTCGCCGCATCGAAATTCTTTCAGAAGATGACCCCGTTACCCCAGTTGCTTCAGGCGATCGAGCTGCGAATGAACTTCGCGATCAAATTGCCAAACTTCAAGAAGAGCTTCAACGGCTTAAGAAAAACTAGAAGCCTCTGACTTAGATCTTCACTCAGCGATTCAGAAGTGATTTAGAGCTTAGAATGTTTTGACCGAGAGCATTCCCCTCCCACAAAATCCTTCATTAATCTCCGCAATAGGGAATCCCCGCAGTATGGAAAATTGGCAGCAGGATTGGGTTAAGAATGTAGAAACAGCCGCTACTAGCCTTGAGAAGTTTCTTCAAGATGCCAGCAAAGAAATGGGCAATCGGGCGCTGACCCTCATGGAAATCAGCGATGAAATGGCGGAAGAGATAGAACAGGCGATCGCGCCCGCCATCGAACAGATGGAGACTCAATTTACCGCCTGGTTAGACCCTTTCCTTGAGCTAGGAGCTGAACTTGAAAGCTTTCTGCATGACATTCAGTGGATTGATGAAATCTCAGATTTCACCGATTTTTCAGCAGAGTCTCTAAGCATTCAGCATCCTATTTGCCAAGGCTGCCGTCATTACCATGGTGAAGTGTATAACGGAACGCCTTTCATCTGTGCCATGCATCCCTACGGCATTATTGATGGATCAGAGAGTTGTGCCGATAAGGAGGCGATCGTCTGGCGGTTGCCTTTTGGCTCAGCAGAAGCTTCTGAAGACGATTTTTGATTTTTGATTTTTGATTGTTGATTTTTGAAGATTCGTTTTTGGAGCTTGAAGAGCTTTGAAGAGCTTTGAAGAATTATGTATAAACTCTGAGACCTCTCTAGGTAAAATCATTAGCCCCAAAACGTTCCGGACTGACTAGAGTCATCTCTGTAAAAAGTGGTGGTAGATGCACCCTGATGATTCTGACCCCTAGCGATTGGCTAGGGGTTTTTATTT
>JAAUPA010000370.1 GCA_012034615.1 Leptolyngbyaceae cyanobacterium CSU_1_4
TCTGCGGCGTTACAGCTTGGACGAGTTACCGCAGCTTTTCAATATTTTGTTGGGGGAGATGAGTTTTGTGGGACCTCGCCCTTTGCCGGTCAGAGATGTGGCTCGGTTTGAGGAGCGGCATTTTATTCGGCAGGAGGTGCTTCCTGGAATTACTGGGCTTTGGCAAGTTTCTGGACGCTCTAATATTGAAAGTTTTGAGGAGGCAGTGAATCTTGATATTAGTTACATTGCAAATTGGTCGCTGTGGCTCGATTTAAAGATTTTGGCGAGAACGGTGCAGGTGGTTTTCCAGAGGAGGGGGGCTTATTAGTTGTAGGATGGCTTTGAATGAGTGTAAACACTCGGCTGCTGTTATTTTGTGTTTTCAGTGCCTCATTTGTTGACTGTTGAAAAATTTGTCGATGCTCTTGGAGTTCTTTTGGATGTGCGTAGTCCAGGAGAATTTGCTCAAGGGCATGTTCCGGGTGCGATTAGTTTTCCGCTGTTTACTGATGAGGAACGATCGCAAGTTGGGGTTTGTTATAAGCAGCGGGGACGCAATGCCGCTGTTGAGCTCGGTTTTGCGATCGCTGGATCAAAGTTTGCGGGCTTTATTGCAGAGGCGAAACAGTTGGCGGGCGATCGTCCCATCCGGCTTCACTGCTGGCGCGGTGGAATGCGAAGCGAAGCCCGTTAAGCTTGGGTGTTAGAAATGGCGGGGATGGAGGTGGCGCTGCTGGTCGGCGGGTATAAGGCGTTTCGCCATTGGGCACAGTCTCAATTTTGATCCCTAAATCTGTCACTATTCTGGGCGGTATGACGGGAACCTGCAAAACAGATATTCTTACTGCCCTGGCTCAGCAGGGGGCGCAGGTTTTAGATTTAGAAAACTTAGCTAATCATCGGGGTAGTAGTTATGGCGGAATGGGTCTGCCCCCTCAGCCTTCTACCGAACATTTTGAGAATTTAATTGCCCTGGAGTGGGCAAGGTTTCATCCTGCGCAGCCTGTCTGGATTGAGGCAGAAAGTAAACGAATTGGAACTTGCCGTATTCCGGAGGCGCTTTTTCAACAAATGGAAGAAGCAAAGGTCATCGAAATTTGTCGTCCTCGCTCCGAACGATTAGTGGCTTTGGTGCAAGTGTATGGCGGGATGGAGCGAGCAGATTTGATTGCGGCAACTGAAAGAATTCGGAAGCGCTTAGGCGGACTGCGAACTCAGCAAGCGATAGAGTTATTGCAACAAGGACAGATCCGCGAAGCTTTTGATATTGTTTTAGACTATTACGACAAAACTTACACCTACGATTTGCAGCGACGCAAGATGAGGCTTCAGCCCGTTGATGTGACTGGTCTTGGGGCAAGTGCAGCGGCAAAAGTGTTACTAGAGATGGAAAAGCAGTGATCGATCGCTGCTTCAGAGCCTTTGCAGATAGGCGAGTGACGAAAGCTTGGGTTGGGTGCAGGAGTTTTGATCAAAACATCCCTATATTTGGGAAGATGGGCAAATCATGAAGATGTGCGGGTGCCCGTCAATAGGGCAAGCTAGCGCAATTTTGGATACTTATAGGAACAGGAGAAACCCATGGGTGGTGTGACAGTTTGGTTCACAGGTTTAAGTGGTGCGGGTAAAACGACTATTCGGATGGCGGTCGAGCAGGTGTTGCGCGCCCAAGGGCACAAAGTCGAAGTTTTGGACGGTGACATTGTACGAGAAAATTTGACTAAGGGACTAGGATTTAGTAAGGCAGACCGCGACGAAAATATTCGCCGGATTGGGTTTGTGTCGCATTTATTAACGCGCAATGGGGTGATTGTTTTGGTTTCGGCAATTTCGCCTTACCGCGATATTCGGGATGAGGTGCTGGGGACGAATTGGGGATTTTGTGGAGGTTTTTGTGAATGCCCCGCTGGAGGTATGTGAGGGGCGGGATGTGAAGGGGCTTTATAAGCGGGCACGGGCTGGAGAGCTGAAGCAGTTTACGGGCATTGATGATCCGTATGAAGCGCCTCTTTCACCGGAGATTGAATGCCGAACGGATTTGGAGACGCTGGAGGAAAGTGCGGACAAAGTGCTCCATCGGCTTCAGGAACTGGGCTATTTGTCTGGAAATTCAAAGGTTGCGTAGGCTGGAGTGGGGCTAGGGTGTCGCTGGGTGGGTGGGTGATGGAGCCTTACCGGTGATGCTGCGAAAATATAGCCCGCCAACGGTTCCTAAAAATGTGATGTAGCCGATCGCCTGGACTAGATAAAGCTTTTGGGTATATCCAAACAATGCTTTCAATAAAATTCCTGGAAGTTGGCGATCGGGCAATATGTCACTGGTGTCCCACACTTGCGCCCCCAGAATGCAGGAGGAGTTGGGGTTGGAGCAGAGATCGGCAAACTGTGGATCTATTTGCGCTAGTATGCCGATCGCGCCATCAAATTTTCGGAGGGCGGTCACGACTAAGCCTGAGACAATCAACAGCAGTAAAATTCCCATGGTCTGAAAGAAGCGGCGCAGGTTAATTTTTATGCCCACTTGGAAGAGGGCAAACCCGATGACTGTTGCGCCCCCTAACCCGGCTAGGGCACCTAAGACGGGCATCCAGCCCTGCTGAAATTGAGCTGCAATGAATAAAACTGTCTCGAAGCCTTCTCGCAAAACCGCGATCGCCACTAACCCAAATACGCCCCAGCCCGCTCTGGAGTTTTCTGCTAAGGCAGCCCCGATCGCTCCCTCAACTGCTGTTTTGAGCGTGCGTGCTTGTTGGGTCATCCAAACGAGCATCCAACTGAGGAGGGCGATCGCTACGGTGCAAAAAATTCCTTCTAACAAAGGTGTGAGGACAGCGGCATAGGGTTGATTTGAATTTGCCAAGATTAGCAAAATGCCGCTAAACCCCACCCCAATCAAAACGCTGGCGGCGATGCCCACCCCAATTCCAGCGTAGACCCAAGAATAAAGGCGGGTTTGATTGGCTTTTTGAGATAAGCCAGCACAATGCCTACTACCAAAGCCGCTTCTACCCCTTCTCGGAGGGTGATGACAAAGGTGGGTAAGGCTGCGCTAAAGTCGATCGCCATTTTTTCCTCTGATTATCATAAAAAATATAGATCTGCGAGTTTCTCTTGATAAATCAAGAAATGAAGGATGGGGTGATAGAAGAATTCAAAATTATTAATATCAATTCAAAATTCAAAATTATTAATTCAAAATGAACAGCCTTTAATTTTGAATTGATAATTTTGAATTCGATCGCCTTTA
>JAAUPA010000069.1 GCA_012034615.1 Leptolyngbyaceae cyanobacterium CSU_1_4
AAAGCCGAGTGGCAGTTTGGGATTTTTTGCGGCAGTTGCGCACCCAAGGCACCACCATTGTGCTAACTAGCCACTATTTAGAAGAAGTGGATGCTTTAGCCGATCGCGTTGCCATTATCGATCGCGGTCGGGTCATTGCTTCGGGTACGCCTTCAGCCTTGAAAGATCAGATTGGGGGCGATCGGGTGACGCTGCGAGTTCGGGAGTTCACCTCCCCTGAAGAAGCGGAAATCGTTAAATCTATGCTCCAATCTCTCCCCTTTGTTCAAGAGGTGATTATTAACAGTGCCCAAGGCAATTCCCTCAATCTAGTGGTCACCTCTCAAAGCGAAGCCTTAATGACCATTCAGCAGGCGCTCAAAGAAGCCAACCTTCCCACCTTTGGCATTTCCCAATCGCGTCCTAGCCTAGACGATGTGTATCTAGCAGCCACCGGACAAACCATTTTAGATGCAGAACTAGCCGCCGCTGGCAGCCGAGATGCTAAGGCAGAACGCAAGCAAAATATGCGATAGCGGTCAAGGGAAGATTAAGGCTTATGACTTGGCGTACATTTCCATCGGCTCTTTGATGAACCGAATGTAGAGATGCTTGAACGTAGACTTCAAGACTCGGGGTGCGCCGAAGTCGATGGGAACTAGGTCGATCGGGGAAATTTCACCTAGTACTAAAATTTTGAACGTCTTGGGGCGATCGCCAAGGAAACTCAATGTCTGTCAATTCTGGACAAAGCCCTAGCCGCTGAGAAGCCGCGATTGTGGGGATGGTGGCGGGATCAGCCTTCAAGATCTCTACGATCGCTCGGTCTAAGGCAAAAACATTGCTCGAAGCGCCTAACAGCCCCAATGCCCGGGGTTCGCCCCCACTAGGGCCGTTCCCTTCGTGCCCCACAATGCCATCCACAATAGTCAAATTAGGCGCGATCGCCCGTGCTGTTTCTACCAGCATTGTGCCAAAGCGATCGTGATCTTTCCCTGCCTCTAGGTGCCACCAAGCCTTCATTTTGCCAGGAACGCAGCCAAACAGATTCTTGACTCCCATGGTTAGCGTCAGTTGAACATGAGACTTGACCTTTGGTAAATTAATCACCACATCTGCTTCCATTGCCTCTTTAGAAATTAATAGATGTCCAAAATCTTCGCCCACGCTTGGGTAGCGCTTGCCTTTAAAGTCAACCACGGGCAAGAGCAGTTCTTCTAACAGAGGTGCATAGCCATTGGCAACGGCAACCCCTTTGGCGCTGCCAAATGCCGGACTATCGCCCAAAAAAGGCTTGCCGCCCGCCTCTCGAACCATTTGGGTGATGCAATAGACAATTTCTGGGCGCGTGGTGCATTCTCGCCCCGATCGGCTGCCCATGAGCAGATTAGGCTTGAGAAGAACACGATCGCCCACCTTCACAAACGCCCCCATGCCGCCCAACGGCTCCAATAATTGCTCTAAGTCTGCTCTAAGCTGCGATCGCTCATAAGCCACTGCCCGAACTAAACTAACAGTAGATTTAACAGTAGATTTTAGAACGCTAGATTTTAGGGCTGAGGTCATTTGCTCATCTCCTCACACATTACTGTCACTACCATACCGAGTAATTGCCCAACCGAGTAATTGCCCAGGAAAGATCCCGCGTTCCTCCAGACTCAAAGTCCCCATTCGATGCGTGACCCTTCCCGCCACGTTCAAATCTTCTAAGACAATCGTTTGGTTTTCACGAACGACCTGAGTAGACAGCCTCCCATTCTCCTCATAACCTGACATACTAGATAACCAGTGTTAGAAAAATTATGCTTGAAGTCTTAGGAGCAAGATAAAAATGAGTTTATTGCTAGGTGTTGCTTCTACTTTTCCGCTGGCGTTCACACTGGTCTATGCGGTCGGGTTTGTTGCCGCAGTAGGCATTGGTTCGATCGCCTGGTACAACTCCAAGCGTCCGCCCGGTTGGGAAGACAACGATCGCCCCGATATTATTCCGAAGGTAGACACTGACGAGCAGCCCTAACGCGCTGAGAACAGTTGGTAGAGCCCATGTAAAACAAAAATCGATAGGGCAATACAACCCGCGATCGCCAATACCAGCCCCACCAAGAGCAAAATCGTAAACCCACGATTTCGATGACCGATGGTAGGGGCTGCTGGCTGCACTCCCAGATGCTCATCTAGCAGCTTCATATTTCTGGAATTGGACTTCCATACGACATCGAATAGATCCCCAATTCCTGGCACAGTGCCCACTAAGGTTTCTAGGAGAACATTGAAGGTCATCTGTCCTAGGGTTTTTGGGCTGGCTCCTAGGCGGGATGCCTCAAACACAATCAGACAGGAAAGCACTAACCCAACCGTATCTCCGCCGCCAGGAATCAGCCCTAACAGCGGGTCTAACCCCACCCGATAAGGGGTGCCGGGGAGGGCGATCGCATTATCTAGCAATCGGCTGAAGCTCCGCAAACGCTCTAGGCGGATAAGTCGATTTTCGGCTGAAGCTGGAGAGGACAGGTTAGACATAATCGTTTGTAATGGTAAAGCAATATTTAAAGTGCTAGATCAATCAAGATGTCAGACATTATAGGATGCTAGACCCCGCTGCACTCTATCCTGAATTATTGGAGCAATGGCGATCCGCGGGTATCTCGAACGCGGCTCTGGTAATTGGCGATCGCTGCCCTTCTAGACTACTTAATTGGCGATCCGTGGAATTGGCTACATCCGGTGCAGGTGATGGGCTGGACAATTCAACGCTATTGTCATCTCGTGGTCAAGAGATGGCATCAACCTGGAGTTTTAAAGGGCTTGGGCGTAGGTCTGGCGATCGTCCTGCCTGGTTTAAGCGGTTTGGCAGTTTGGCTGATGGTTTGGACTGCCCAGCACCTCCACCCCGTTTTAGGCATAGCGATCGAAGCCATTCTTTTAGCCAGTTGTTTGGCTGGACGAAGCTTAAGGCGATCGGCTCAAGAGGTGCTGGAGCCCTTAGAGTCAGGAAATTTGGCGATCGCTCGTAGCCAACTCAGGCTTTATGTGGGGCGAGACACCGCCAACCTCTCAAGATCAGAAATCCTTCGCGCTGTCCTAGAAACCGTCACTGAAAACGCCACCGATGGCGTGATCGCACCGTTGTTCTATGGCATTTTAGGCGCTATTTTTGCCTATCGGCAGCGCCTCTCTAGCGATGGCATACAAAGCTTCTAGTACCCTCGACTCTATGGTTGGCTACCGAGAAGCCCCCTATACTCACCTCGGGTGGGGAAGCGCTCGGCTAGAAGATGTCTTGACCTGGATTCCTTGCCGACTGAACGTTTTGCTCCTCTCCTTCCTTTCAGGTCAGCCGCGCCAAGTTTGGCAAATCTGCCAACGAGATGCCCCTCAAGACCCTAGCCCTAATGCAGGCTGGAGCGAATGTGTCTATGCCGCAGCTTTAGGAGTTCAGGTGGGGGGAGCTAATCAATATAAAGGGGTGACCAAGCTTAAGCCGTTATTAGGCAACGATACTCAACCCATTACCGCTGAAACCATTAATCAAGCAATGAACCTGACCCGAATCAGTATTCTGATTTGGCTCGGTGTTGCGCTGGCAAGCTTAACGATTTCGTCAGCCCTATATAATAAGCCCTAATATGATGGGTGTTGACATTCAAAGCAGGCTGAATGGCTCTAAAAATTGCTTACCTTATCAACCAATATCCCAAAGTTAGCCATAGTTTTATTCGGCGTGAAATTCTTGCTCTGGAAGCTTGTGGTTTAACGATTCTGCGTTTTGCAGTCCGTTCTTGTGCCGAGGAACTGGTGGATGAAGCGGATCAGCAAGAACTTAACAAAACTCGGTTTCTGCTGGAAGGAGGCGCGATCGCCTTACTTCAAAGTCTGCTCACCGTGATGTTTCGTCGTCCTGATCGGTTTTAAAACCGCTGGGCTAACCCTCAAGCTAGGGTGGCGATCGGAACAAGGCGTGCTTAAACACTTGGCATACTTGGCAGAAGCGTGTGTCTTGTTGAACTGGCTAGCCGAAGCCGAAGTCACCCATGTTCATGCTCACTTTGGCACCAATCCAGCAACCGTAGCAATGCTATGCCAGATGCTAGGAGGCCCTCCCTTTAGCTTTACGGTTCATGGTCCTGAAGAATTTGACAAAGTAGAAGCGATCGCCCTGCCGCAAAAAATCGAGCAAGCGGCTTTCGTGGTGGCGATTAGCTCCTTTGGTAGAAGCCAGCTTTATCGATGGACTCGCCCCGAACAATGGTCGAAAATTCGAGTCGTGCACTGTGGCGTAGATACCCACTTTTTAGCGATCGCTCCCACCCCCATTCCTGCCCAGCCTCGCTTCGTCTGTGTGGGGCGCTTGTCAGAGCAAAAGGGTCAGCTTTTGTTAATTGAAGCCGCAAAGCGCTTGGCTGACGAAAAACTGTCGTTTGAGCTCGTGTTGGTTGGAGACGGTGAGATGCGATCGCCCATCGAGGCTCTGATCAACCAATATCAACTTCAAGACCAGATTAAAATTACAGGCTGGGCAAGAACTCACGAAGTGCGTCAGCATCTTCTCAACGCTAAAGTGATGGTACTGCCTAGCTTTGCCGAAGGGCTGCCCGTAGTACTAATGGAAGCCCTCGCCCTGCGTCGTCCGGTCATCAGCACCTCTATCGCTGGCATCCCTGAACTTGTGGAACATAATACCTGCGGCTGGCTGATTACGCCCGGTTCGATCGAAGCGCTGGTCATGGCAATGCGATCGGCACTACTCACCGCTCAAGACAAACTAGAACAGATGGGGCAAGCCGGATTCCAGCGAGTTGCTCTCAACCATAACATTGAATTAGAGGCAGGCAAACTTGCCACCCTGTTTAGAATGAGCGCCGAGCACCATTCATCCCAGTCTCCCTCAACTCACCCTACTTTCCCCGAGAAGCTTTAGATTTGTGCTGCTTTAGACCGACCCCAACGGCATCGGGAACCCGCAAGCATAGCGAGCCACAATGAAAACGACACACAGCAGCAACAGCAATCCTGTGGTGTAAGCATCTTGGTCAAAACAATCAATTTTTTCTTGGTACAAACCATACGACACTGCTGCATAAAAGGGAACATTGCTGAGCGGCACCGCAGCAACCGCCCCAACCACGCCAAACAGATGAAACCCAACCCACATTCCACTTGCCAAAGCTAAAAAGCTACAGAAATTACCCCAAGTGGAGGGAGTCGGATTACCCATCGCAAAGAGGGCTCCTTCCAGAGTAGTCGTTAAGATAAGGGGCCAAATCCCTAGTGCCAGCAGCGAAATCATCCAGGCAGCATCGGCGTAGCGGCTGTCGTATAAAGTTGTGATGAGAATGTCACCAAAGCTAAACATTACGGCTAATGTGGGCGCTGTGACGAGCAAAATGGGCAACCGCCCCCGCCGAATCTTTTCACGAAACTCGGAACGCGGCAAACTGACGAACTTTGAAAACATTGGGAAAACTATTTTTCCGCCAACCGCCAATGTCACTTGTTTAGGAATCTCCGCTAACGTTAAGGCAATTCCGTAAACGCCTAGGAGTTGTAATCCCAACAACTTGCCTAGGATGAGGCGATCGGACTGCATAGCAAAAAATGTGAGTGCGGTTGATAAAAAGATCCATTTCCCAAAAGAAAATATTTCACTCACCGCTTTTTTTTCTAGAATCAAACGATTCGGCGGATTTGGAGTAATGATGTGGCTCCACACCAATTGCACCAGCGATGCTACCACGGTTCCCACCAATAAAGCCCGGACGCTTCTGTCAAACCATGCCCAAGCCACCATCACGCTCAGTCCAACAACCTGTCCGCCCAACTCAAAAATTAAGACTTGCTTCACTGCCAATCTGCGGGTCAAGGAGGCGAGCCCAGTAGAATGGAACCCTCCAATCAACGTCCCTAATCCCACAATAGGAAGAACCCAGGCTAGCTGTGGCTCTTTGTAAAAATTGGCAGCAGGAATGGCAATAATGACGCAGCAGATCCAAAGCCCAACACTGCGAATAATTTGCATAGTCCACGCAGTATCTAGGAAATCGGGTTCATCTCCTCGCTTATTTTGAATCAAGCTGGTGTGAATTCCTAAGTCTGAAAAAAGCTGAAGACCTGTAATAAACACATAAGCCAAAGACATTAGACCAAATATCTCGGGGAACAAAAGACGGGTCAAGATTAGGTTGGAGCCAAACCGAAGGATTTGAGAGATGCCGTAGCTGGCGATCGTCCAAAATGTGCCCCGCAGCGCAAGTTGTTTAATAGATGGCATGGTTTTGCAACACTGAATGAGCAAGAGAAATCTAGATGCGGTCTGGCTGAGCAAGGTCTAGATTAACAGCAGCAGGGTAAACTATTGCGTAGAAAAACTTTGTCACGCTACAGTTACCCCTGTTCAATATAAATACATTTCTGAAGTAAATACATTTCTGAAGTAAACCCATTTGTAAAGGCATTCTGGTCTTTCCTAGCTTTAGCTTAGCGCTTTCACCTCTGAACCCCAGTAAGGTTTACCTATGGATTGGTCACACAATATCAAAGTGAGATAAAGTTCAATCTCTTTTCCCCAAAGTAGAAGTCTGAGCATAAAAAGCTTGTAAATTCACATGAACCTTACAGCTTGTGACCGGACTTTGAGGAATGATCAGCGTAGGTAGCTTTAGATGATGTCTGAAAAGTCTCAAAAATTCTCACACTCGCCCCCCAACCCCCAATTTGGGAGACTTCCGACCCCGTTCTCCTGCAAGATTCCCCAGAATGGAGGATCTGGGGGGCGGATCGGGAAGCAATCTAGACTCTTTAGAGAACCTCTTAGGTATGAAGAGATTTAAGGTGAACATCATCTTTAGATGCTGATTCTTAATGGTTTTAGTGCACTGCTTCTTTCCCTTACTTCGAGTCCTTCTGTATGAGAATTACTTTTGTTCTGCCTGATGGCGGATTGAGTGGCGGTATGCGGGTTGCTGCGATTTATGCAGAACGCCTCAAGCAACGAGGTCACAGTGTTTCTGTGGTTTCTACCGTGACTAAACCCAGTCGTCGCAAACGCCTTGCTCAAATTTTACAGGGGGAAGGATGGCTCAAGCCTGTTAAGCGTGAACCTTCTTATTTTGATGCGATCGACGTACCCTACAAGGTCGTCAAACCAGGCTGCCAGGTCACTGAAGCTGATGTTCCTGATGCTGATGTGGTCATTGCAACTTGGTGGGAAACGGCTGAATGGATTGCTCCCTGGTCTCCCGCAAAAGGAGCAAAAGCTTATTTTGTTCAACACCATGAAGTTTTTGACTATTTACCAGTTGAACGGGTCAAAGCCACCTATCTGTTGCCTTTTCATAAAATTGTCATCTCTAAGTGGCTAGTTGATTTGATGGAGGCTGAGTATGGGGATGCTGATACCTCTTTGATTTTTAACAGTGTGGATACCCAACAGTTTTATGCTCCTCCTCGGGGCAAACAGTCTGTGCCAACTGTGGGCATTATGTACGCTCAGGCTGCCTGGAAAGGCTGTAAAATCAGCTTTGAGGCGATCGCCAAAGTCACTCAGAAAATTCCAAACCTGCGAATTATTGCCTTTGGCTCTCACGAACCCGTCCCAGAATTGCCCTTACCGCCTAACACAACCTTTACTCTTCTTCCCCAACAGGATCAAATTAAAGACATCTACGCCAGTTGCGATGTTTGGCTGTGTGGCAGCATGGGGGAGGGGTTCCATCTTCCCCCTTCAGAAGCCATGGCTTGCCGCTGTCCGGTTGTATCTACCGAGGTGGGGGGACCCTGGACTTAATTAAGTCTGGCGTGAATGGATATCTGGCACCGATTGGCAATGCTCAAAAGCTAGCGGAAGGGCTTGAAAAGGTGCTGAGTTCTCCAGAGTTGCAGTGGCGAGAGATGTCTGAAGCTGCCTATCAAACGGTTGTTCAGTATTCTTGGGATGATGCAACCGACCTGTTTGAAGCTGCCTTGGGCAAAGCGATTGAACGTAGTTATGAACAAGAACTGGCTCCTCAGGTTCCTGATCCGACGCTGGGCTTGCCGATATCTGTGCTTTAGGATTACGATGAGGCACAGCCTGGAGGGCACAAGCTAGAAGTGTATTGCTAGGCAGTTAGGACGCACCGTTTCGGGAAGAAGCTTAGTTTCAACAAGTCAAAGACTTAAATACCCATGGGATTTATTTTTGGTGGTAATCCATTCGCTAGTCCGAATCTTCTGGTTCCGCTCGTGATGTTTGGTTGGATTCCTGTCGTTATCTACTTATTTTCTCGATATCCTGCACGACGGGCGATCGTGATTAGCTTTGTCGTCGCTTGGTTATATTTACCCCAAGCCGTATTGCCTCTTCCTGGGCTGCCCGACTATGACAAGATAGCAGCAACTTGCTACGGTATTTTGCTAGCAACTTTTATGTTTGACGTTGGGCGCTTCAGTAGCTTTCGCTTCAGTGCAATAGACATCCCCATGGTGATTTGGTGTCTCTGTCCTTTTGCCTCTTCTATATCCAATGACCTCGGTCCTTACGATGGCATGGCGGCAACTTTGGGCCAAACTGTGACTTGGGGTATTCCCTATTTTCTGGGGCGTATTTACCTCAACAGTTTGAATGGAATGCGCGAATTGGCGATCGGCATTTTTGTAGGAGGGCTGTCCTACGTTCCTCTTTGTTTGTTTGAAATGCGGCTCAGTCCGCAACTTCATCGAATCGTGTATGGCGGGACTCCAGGCTCTGACTTTAGCCAAACGATTCGGCTAGGGGGCTACCGACCGACCGTTTTTTGAGCCACGGTCTGGCAGTGGGAGCTTTTATGATGGCAGCAACGTTGGTTGGAATTTGGCTCTGGCAGACTGGGACAGTCAAACATCTCTGGAATATTCCAATTAAATGGTTGGTGGCTGCATTGTTTGTCACCTTTATTTTGACTCGTTCTACGGGCGCTTACGCTCTTTTGGCAGGCGGTATTGCAATTTTGTTTGTCGGTAAGAACCTGCGAACGGCGGCTCTGGCTTTTTTGCTGATTGCTGGAATTGTGGTTTATCTTTACATCAATGCTGTCTCAGGCACCTACGTTGCCGACCAAATTGTGGAGTCTCTTTCTAAGGTTTTGCCAGAAGATCGCGTAGGTTCTTTAGAGTTTCGATTTAACAACGAAGAACTGCTCTCAGCCAAAGCCAGAGAGCAAGTCATCTTTGGATGGGGTGGATATGGACGTGCTCTGATTTTTGGACCAGATGGCAGCCAGCTCACTATTCCTGATAGCCTTTGGATTAATATCTTTGGACAAAATGGAACCGTGGGGTTGGTCAGCCTTTTTGTGACCATGCTGCTCCCAACGCTTAGCTTATTTTGGATGCGCTATCCCGCAAGACTGTGGACAAATAAAAGGGTCGCTTCAGCCACAGTCATTGCCCTGATGACAGCTTTATATATGGTAGATTGCCTCATTAATGCCATGATTAACCCCATTTATATTCTGGCTGCGGGTGGCATTGCTGGATTGGTGCTTAGGCGTGAACGGGTTAATAAGACTGTTCAACCCAGTGTAGAGCCGCGATCGCTTCCTTCACAACGCTATGCGGTTCAGCCCCGGTGACATAATTTTATAATTTTCACGTAGGCTGACTAGAGGTTGGCATGGCTGCCTATTATGTCCCCTTGACTCGTTCTCATGAAAGTTAAGTTCGCTCTCCCGGTCTTGGTGGTTAGCAGCGTTGCGGCGATCGCTTTTTCTGTGCGGTGGTTGCAACAACGGCAAGTTCACCATGTTGCGATCGCCACAGGTAGCTCAGACGGCGAGTACTATGCTTTTGCTCAAGCATTGGCGACTGTGGTGGCTCGGCATCAGCCCAAAATCCGTATTACTGTGGTTCCAACCAAGGGAGCCCAGCAAAACCAAGATTTGTTAGAACAAAAGCGAGTGGAACTGGCGATCGTTCAAAGCGATACGCCGCCTCAGCCCTCAGTTCGAGCCATGGCATATCTTTTCCAGAGGTATTCCACTTAGTTGTGCGCAAACAGTCAGGCATTGAAAAAATGAGTGACTTAAGGGTAAGCGAGTTGCCCTTATGCCTAAGGGCAGCGGTTCCTACAATCTTTTTTGGTCGATTAGTCGCCATTTTGGCTTGTCTGAACGCAACCTTGTTGCCAGGGCGTTGCCGCCTGCTCAAGCTTATGAGGCTTTGATTCAGGGAAAGGTCGATGCTGTTTTTCGGGTAATGGCGATCGGCAATCCATCCATGAGCTCTCTTTTAACCCACAGCCAGACTCAGTTATTGCCCATTGACCAGGTTGATTCTCTCCGGCTTTCTTTACCCATTTTAGAAGCTACCCAAATTCCCAAAGGCACCTACGACGGAGCCACCCCAATCCCTTCGCAAGACTTGACAGCCGCAGCCGTTCGAGCGGTTTTAGTGACCCATCAACAGGCTGATCGTGAGGTGATCCGAGCCATTACTCAAACCTTATTTGAGTTTCGCAATGAAATGATCACGATTTACCCTCGCTCTGCTCTGATGCGGTTGCCTGAGGCAAGTGAGAATTTAGGGATTCCTCTGCACTTGGGAGCAAGAGCTTACTATGAACAAGAGCGCCCCCACTTTTTGATGGCGAACTCAGAGTTTCTAGGATTAGTTGCTTCTGTGGGTGCGATTTGCGCCTCAGGTTTGTGGCAGTTGCGATTGTGGCTGCTGAATCACCAAAAGGATCGAGCAGATATGTACAACTTGGAGATTTTAGAACTGGTTGAGCAAGTGCATTCTGTAGAGGATTTAGACCAGTTGGAGTCAGTTCGACATAAACTGTTTGAAATTCTGCGTAAGGTCGTGGCGGATTTGGATCAGGATCGAATTTCACCGGAGTCGTTTCAGTCTTTTACGTTTCCTTGGGAGGTTGCTATTAATACGGTGCGACATCGAGAAATTGTATTAATCAATCTGCGTTCAACTTTAGAAAACGATTAGCTTTATTTTGCTCTACTCAATATGTCTCAAGCCGAAGTGGTTCCTGATCCTAAATCTTCTATTGTTCAGATTAACGGAGAAAAAAATGCTGTAGCTTCTTTAAAGGCGATCGTTGAAGGGTTGACTTGGATGAGCGAATCTGATTACCCGTTTGAGGTTGTGTTGTTGCCCGATCGCGCTGAGCCTTTGACGACGGATGAGTTGCTGCAACGAACGGGACATGACGCAGAAACTGTCGTAGAAGAAATCAGTATAGAAAACTTTTTTGCTCCGGCAATTCAACCCCAAGACTGGCATGAAGAGGCGGACAAGCAGAGGTTGCAGCATTTTCAAACCTTGCTGCAATGGATTGAGCAGCACTTAAGCTCTATCAAGGTGTATCGGGTGGGCAGCATCGCCATTGACGTGTACATCCTTGGAAAAACAGAATCGGGAAATTGGATTAGCCTTTCGACCAAAGTGATTGAGACTTAGAATCTACAACAATCTGACCGAAATGTTTTAACCTAAATACAAGTAACTTCTCAATCCTCAAAAGACATTATGATTCTTCCGGGTTCAGCCGTTCGGGTAAAAAATGTTAATGATATCTACTACGGATATCAAGGGTTGGTACAGCGGGTCAGCAGCGGGTTAGTGGCAGTTTTGTTTGAGGGCGGCAACTGGGATAAGCTCATTACCTACCGTCCGTCTGAGCTGGAGTTGGTAGATGCGACTGCCGGACGCGGCAAAAAGTAGAGCGTCATGCGATTACCCCTGCCTCAATTTAGTGCTCAAAGCCGATCGCCTAGCTACATTGCAGAGGTGATTGAAACTGCCACAACAGAATTTTTGGCGCAATGTTTAGAGCCCGAAGACCTGAGCTTTGCCGTGATGCCTCCTTTTGGAAGTTGGGTGAAGGCGACTGACGAGGAGTCGGGGAACCAAATCTATGGGGTGGTGTATCACGTCACGACTAGCCCCATTGACTCGGTGCATCGAGCTAGGGCTTTAGGGTTGTCGCTGCAAGACTTGCGGGAGCAACAGCCCCAGATTTTTGCAATGTTGAAAACCGAGTTTCGGGCGGCGATCGTGGGTTTTTCTCCTCCAGGTCGCCACGGCAAGAATGGAGGCGGGCGATCGCGGGGAGACTCCAGAATTTTATCAACACTTGCCGCCGCGCCCTCCCCAAATTCATCAGGCGGTTTACTATTGTGAGCCAGAAGAAATTATCCGGTTCAGTGACCAGCTTGATTTTCTACGAACCTTGCTTCAGGTGGCAGGCGCTCCCGTAGACGGCTTAACTGCTGCCGCTATTCGAGAAATTTACCAGCTTCGTCAGGCAGACCGGGCTTGGTTGGTTGAAGCGGGGCGATCGCTCAGTATTCTTCTCAAAGATGATTACGATCGCCTGCGCATCATTCTGAGCCAAATCTATCTATAAAGTAAAAAAATAAAAGTAAAAATAGATTTCAGACATAAATTCCCGGCTCCCTTAAGAAGCCAGGAATTTCGTTGTGGAGAAGCCAGGTAATATCGGCTAACTAGGATTCACGAATCAAATTCACTAATCAATATTAATGGGAGTGGGCGCGGAGGCAGATGCCGGACGGGAAACCTGTCCTGCCTGACGAAAATCTGCGTAGAGGCGATCGCGCCATGCCCAGAACACTTCATAGGATGGGTTATCCGCTAAACCGGGTACACCTTTGCCTTTCAACCCTTCAGGGAGATCTACATAATTTCCGGTGGGGAATTTAATATACATACTAAGTCCGGCTACGGCAAAATCTGCCACTGTCGGATGATCTGCCACTAGATAGTCATTGGCCGTCAGCAGGAGACAGAGTGCCTCTAGGTTTTGCGCCATTGCTTTACGGGCTGCTTTCACCGAATCGGCTCCAAATCCAGCCCCCAGTCCCAAAACATCGATCGCCTCTTGGGGCACTGATTCTACCAGCGTTCTTAAAAAAGCTGGCGTGGAAGACGGTAATGCGGCTGCCCGAAAACTAGAGTTTTGGCTAAAGGCTCCTAGCATGGCTTTACGAGAGTTTGAGCCAATAGACTCATCTGCCCATTCTTCTAGAATGAGACAAAGGGCACGTTGCCGCGAGTCTGTGGGATAAAGGGGGCGATCGGGATATTTCTGATCGAGATATTGGGCGATCGCCGTTGAATCTGCAATAACTTCGTTGCCATCTTTCAACACAGGCACCTGACGTTGCCCAGACATTTTGAACAAATCTAACTGTCCAATACCCGGTGTCACTTCCACCTTGCGATACGCCAAACCCTTGTAATCCAGGATGAAGCGAATTTTCTCGCAGTAGTGAGATAGCTCAAATTGGTATAGCTCTAGCATAGAAAGAGGAAAGGGATAAAAGATAAAGGACTCGCCCGCTAGGGTTGCCCCGGTTATACCCTATCATTCTGACTCGGATCCAGAGGATGCGGGGGAGCGGGTTCCCACCCTAGATGAGGAACAGAGTGATGCTGATTTTTGATTAAGTGGTTTTGATTCGGCAAGGTTTTGATCGAGGCGGTCGAAATATTTGTAAACTTATGTGAATGCTCTTAATTCTTCTGTTAACTCTATGTTTTCTCGTCGTACTTTACTCCGCTGCTTCTATGTGGGCTGTCTGGCGATCGCCCTAGCCTTCAGCACTGTTCAGCCTGCCGTAGCCATGGGCGGAGACCAACCTCCCCTCAATCAAGCTGCCCCCGCCTTCGTTCTGCCCAGCAACTCGGGTAAGGGCGAAGTGTCATTAGCAGATTATTTGGGCAAGTGGGTGGTGGTTTATTTCTATCCAAAAGACTTTACTTCTGGCTGCACCCTGGAAGCCCGCAGGTTTCAGCAAGACTTACCCAAATATTTGACGCGCAATACCCAGATTTTGGGCATCAGTGCTGATGATGTTAATTCCCATGCTGAGTTTTGTGATTCGGAAGGACTGAAGTTCCCGCTCTTGGCAGATGTAGAGGGCAAGGTCAGCAAGGCTTATGGCTCATGGCTGGGCTATGTTTCGTTGCGGCATACTTATTTGATTGATCCAGATGGCGTGATGCGGGGACGCTTCGTCGGGGTTAACCCAGCCATCCACAGCACTGAAGTTTTGGCAAAGCTAGATGAGTTACAATCCAGTGCGTCTTGAGCCATGGGGCTTTTGGGAGTGCAGGAGTCTCGACGCTACGACTTTTTGGAGAGGAACAATATAAAATGACCCTGACCGTCTACGGAATTCCTAACTGTGGAACTTGCAAGAGAGCCGTTCAATGGTTGCAAGCCAAAGGAATTGAATATGAGTTTGTCAATACTAAAGAACATCCCCCAGAAAGGCAGGCGATCGCACTTGGGTCGGCACACTTACCAGCAAACCCATGCGCAATACGTCGGGGCAATCTTACCGTGCCCTAGGAGAGGACAAAAAAGATTGGACAGAGCAACAGTGGATCGATGCGTTTGCCAAGGATGCTATGCTGCTCAAGCGACCGCTGTTTGTGAAAGATGAAACAGCAGTGTTAGTGGGCTTTGCGGCTGCCGAAACGGTGATTCGAGAAAAACTAGGAGTTTTGTGAGATGTCCCAAAGCTTATTTTCTGAGCCGGAATGTCTTTGGAAAACTCCCCAAGTCATACAGCAAAGCCAGCGCTTGCTCAAAAGTTTTCAGCATTGGACAGGGCGATCGCTCTTAAACAGGTCAGATTTGCCTGGGTCGTCAGGGCTGGCGGAGTCGGCGCGATTAGAAAAGATGGCACAAGATTTATTTGAAGCGCCTTTTGTGATGGTTGCTCACGGAACAGAGCCAGATCCTATTTTTAACTACGGAAATCGACAAGCCCCAGAGCTATGGGAGTTAGACTGGCAATCTTTTACTCAAATGCTTTCTCGGCAATCGGCTGCCCAGGGGGAACAAGAAGCTCGGCAAAAACTTTTGGCAGCGGCAAAACAAAAGGGATATATCAGTGACTATCGCGGGATGCGGACATCCAGCACGGGGAAACAGTTTTGGATTGAAAATGTCATATTGTGGAATGTTCTGGATGAGCAACACCAACCCTGCGGACAAGCTGCGACTTTTAGCCAATGGCAGTTTACTAATGATTAAATATAACTGCTGAATAGAGCTTAAAGAGAGCTTAAAGCAGTAGAAACGGGCAGGCTTCGCCTAGACCATAGCATCTGCATAAATGGCTCTAGTAATACGAGTTTGCTTAAAAAATTGCATCATTAAAATTTGCCCCTTGCAACCGGGCTTGGGAAAAGTCTGCACTGGTTAGGTCAGCCCCTCGAAAGTTTGTTCCGTTGCGAGTTGCGAAGCCTGTGGCGATCGACTGGAGTGCAGTATGTCGATTATCTCCCAGGTAGGTGCGCCAACTAATATAGGCACTCAGCAGCGTGACCGCGATCGCCAGAATCACGGCTGACTCACCCGCCGAGGGCACAGCAACCCACGCAAAAGTAGGCGTGAAGGCAGCCAGAACAATTGCTCCAGCATTGACATTGATCGCCAAGGCAGCGGTTAACGACAGAATAACAATAATGGTGGTAACGACTGCAATGAACGCTACAACTGTAATAGCAATGACAATTGCCGCCGCGATCGACACAAAAGACGTACTAATAAATGCTCCAACTACAGCCACTGCCAACGCGACAGTAAAGGTGCTAAAACCCGAAACCATGCCATGGCGCTGGGTCACATAGCCAAATACCAACAGAATGATTAGAACAATCCACTTAGCACTAATAGAGGGTGCAATTCCGCCAAACCCATCGCTATTGTGAAATTCCAACTCCACTAAAGCGTCCACCCAACCCGCCAAGCCTCCCAATAGCAGAGACGCGAGGACTGAGGCAACCAATATAGTGATTTTCTGAGCGGGCAGCAGCCCAGCCCTAACCCCCGTAAAATTAACGTTTTGAAGAATCGCATTGGTAAAATCTGTCCCTCGAAGATCAGACCCGCTTAAATTAACCCCCGACAGGTCTTGCCCTACAAACGATTTGCCTCTAAGGTCTTGGTTCCTAAAATCCCTATTTCCCTGTTTATAAAGTTCTAATAATTCTGCGGTTCTCATGTTTCGTCGCCTCAGCTAAAAAGAGTTTGTCATCATGTTTTTATAACATTTGACTACCTGGCATTTGATTACATAGTATTTGATTCAGTAGCACTCTGTTTTGAAGTAGCGTAAGACTGGAACTTGAGCGCAAAGCAATTTGACCGCGAAACTCAGTGAAATCAGTTCAGTGGAACGAACCCAGTTGCCTCAGCAAAAGCTGTGCAATCCGCCGCGATGCTCCGGGCTGACCTAGCCGCCGCTGTCCATTTTCACTGATATGTTGTAGACGTTGAGTATCTTGTAAAAGTGCCTGAAGTTCCTTAGGGATTTGGCGAGGGTGCTTCACCCAAATCACTGAATCTCCGAGGAGGCGAGTCTGAGCCTCAGCAAAGGTAGATGTAAACTGAGGTCCTTTCCCTGACAAGATAAAAGCAGGCTTTCCTAACCCAACAAACTGCTCAGTGGCTGTACCTGCCATGGCGATCGCCAGATCTGCTTGGTGCAGGCAGTCGTTGAAGGCTGACAGGACTAACAGTAGAGTGGCATTTCCCTGATGAAAAGTCAAAGTTGCTTGCGGCACTGATACTTGCGGCACTGATACTTGCGGCACTGATACTTGCGGCACCAACGCCCAGCCATAACGCCCTAAAAGGCGGCAAAGTGAAGCCGGAGCCACAGTAGGGGCGATCGCTGCCAGAAAGCGCAGACCAGAATCCGTAGATGATTGTATCAAAGGCTGATTAGTTTTTGATACCTCTTTAGAACCCTCTAGCAACCCCGGTGTTTTTAATAATTCTGATACTGCCTCCAAAATGATTTCCCAATTGTCATAAGCTTCTGGCACTCTCGACCCCGGCAGCAGAACAACGGTGAGTTCTTTTGCTGCCTGAGTTCTCAAGTTGATATCTCCTGGCTCCAATCCGTCCATCATGGGGTTGCCCACATCAAAGGCGGGAATTGCCCATTTCGACAAGGTTTCAGCAGTTAATGTGTCTCTAGGAAATACTGCTTGACACCGAGGGCGGCTCATTAACCAGCGCTCCCAGGGCAGGTAAACAGAACCCCAAGCGCTTTCTAATTGCTCAAACCAAGAGCCACGCGGCAAAACTCCTTGCTCGTTGCGCAGGTAATACTCTGATTTTGCAGTGCCTACAAAGGCATAATCTGCACCGCTCCACCAAGCAAACAGCAGCGGCACAATGTCTCCTACTGCCAGTATTATGCCACCGTCCTTTGCCCAAGTTCGCACGGTTTGAAGCTGGCTCCATGTTAATTGGGCAAGTCCTCCTCGCAGGTCACGCGCCATCTGTCGTCCATCCATGTAGATAAATCCACCCGATGGCATGGTTTTGACGGAGCCTATAATCGGAATTCCATGGCTTGTATAAGTGCCTCCCTCGCCCACCAGCGGTAGGGCTGCCAGGGGGGGCAGTTGGGATATTGCTGGAGTTGCTGAAGGATCCGAAGGGCGATCGCATCTTCTCCATGACCATTACTTAAGCAGAGCAGCTTCATTAACCCAAAATTTACTAGGATGTCAACACGGCACTATCAGACTACCCAGAATACAGTAGTCTGGATCTGAACTTCTTCAACGATACTAATGACCACTGGGTTGGTCTTGATAGCAGCAATTTTAATTTTGGGCGGAGTTATTGCCACAGTGGGCGATCGCCTGGGCACTCGTGTAGGCAAAGCTCGCCTGACTCTATTTAATCTTCGTCCTCGCAGAACAGCGACTCTCATTACCATTCTCACTGGAGGAATTATTGCTGCTTCCACCTTCGGGATTCTCTTTGCAGTCAGTGACAATCTGCGCACAGGCGTTTTTGATTTAGAGCGAATTCGCCGAGAGCGCCAGATTGCTGAAGAAGAGCGAGATAAAGCCAAGGCAGAACGAGAACAAATTGAGCGGCGGTTACAAACGGCGCGGCGCAAACAAGAGGCTGCTCGGAAAAGATTAGCCACTATCAACGAGTTTCTGCAAGCTGCCAACGATCGCCAAGCCCGCACCGCTGCCCAACTGAACCAAGCCCAGACTCGGTTGGCTGCGGTTCAAGCTCGGTTTCAACAAGCTCAGGATCGCTTTCAGCAGGCTCAAGCTTTTTTAAAGACAGTTTCTGGTCAGCTTGCCACTTTACGCACCGAGTTACAACAGCTCCAGGCAGGTCGTCAAGATTTGATTCGCCAGCGAGATCAGGTCAGGGTTCAAATTGCTGAGCGCGACCAAGAAATTTCTGCCCGAGACCGGGCGATCGCCGAACGCGAAACTCAGCTTTTAGCCCTCGCCAGTCAGCGTGCTGATTTAGAAAAAGAAGTCCAAGATTTACAAGGAATTCGAGACGGTAGCGTGACGCTCTTTCGGAACCAAGTTCTGGCTTCCTCGCCCCCGTTCAAAGTCGTTGACCCCACTGCCGCCCCTCAACTCGTTAACCAGGTATTGCTGCAAGCTAACCGTTTTGCGCTCCAACGAATTCGCCCTGATGTCTCCAACTTAAATAGACAAGTGATTCGGATTCCCAATTCTGAAGTTGAGCCTGTCATTCAGCAAATTCAAGACGGTCAAGAATATGTCATTCGGATTCTTTCTGCCCGCAACTATGCGATCGGGCAACCCTGCGTTTTGGCGGGCGATGCCTGCATTGAGGTTCGCGCGATCGCCATTCCCAATCAATTGGTCTTCCCTCAGGGCGGCATTGTGGCATCTGCTCCGGTGGATCCGACTTCTTTAACGGGTGAAGCTTTGGCAGAACTGATTCTTAGAGTTATTGCGGCTGCTCAATTCAGAGCCCGTCAGGCGGGTATCCTTCCGGAGCAGGTTGTGATAGCGGATGATCGATCGGAAACTGTAGTTAAGTTCTTTAAAGAAGTAGAAGAATACAACCAGCCCTTAGAAATTCAGGTCGCTGCGGCTGAAAACTCTTATACTGCCGGAATTGCGCGTCTTGAGCTAGTTGCGGTGCAGAATGGACAAGTTTTGTTTAGTACTCAAGCTGCCTTACCTTGAGCCATTATCCTATTTTCCTTTCCTGTTTTTCCTATGGCTCTTTCTGCGTCTCTCCCAGGTCAGCCTGTTATTCTCGGCTTTGATCCAGGTCGTCAAAAGTGCGGTTTAGCCATCATGGGGCTGGATCGTTGCCTTTACTACCATGAAGTGATCCCGGCATCAGAAGCGATCGCCACGATTAAGAGGCTTCAGCGGGACTATCCCATTTCTTTTCTGGTCATGGGAGATCAAACGAGTGCCAAGGAATGGCGACAGCAAGTGATCGCCGGATTAGCCGATCCGTTACGGATTGTGCCTGTAGACGAGCGTTACAGCACCTTGGAAGCGCGCGATCGCTATTGGCAAATGTATCCGCCCCAAGGGCTAGTAAAACTCATTCCTCAGGGTATACGCACCTTGCCCCGTCCGATCGATGACATTGTCGCCATTTTGCTGATCGAACGTTACTTAGAACGGCTTACAGCCTAAATTTTTAGGCATTGCTGAATGGAAGTATGAATTCTTGAGATGCTGTTGCTCTGATCGCCCTAAGTTCCCCATTCTGGGGGACTTTGAGGTTTGGAAGTCCCC
>JAAUPA010000070.1 GCA_012034615.1 Leptolyngbyaceae cyanobacterium CSU_1_4
GAGCTGTCGGGAGTGGGCGATGTCTGGAGTAGGCATGTCTGGGATGACGATGTCAGGTATTGGCATGTCTGGAGTAGGCATGTCAGGGATGACGATGTCGGGCATTGGCATGTCGGGCATTGGCATGATGTCAGGTGTGGGCTTCTCTGCCTCTGCGCCCTCCATTCGTCCTCGCCAGTTCTGGTTAGTGGCTGATGCGGAACTAATTGTCTATGGTGCAACAGAACCGGATGCAGTGGTCACTATTGGAGGTCGCCCAGTTCAACTAAACTCAGATGGAACGTTCCGTTTCCAAATGTCTTTTCAAGACGGCGTGATTGATTTCCCAATCTTTGCGATCGCCGCAGATGGAGAACAGCATCGAGCGGTTCACCTGAAATTTGAGCGTGAAACGCCCGATCGCCACACCAATACGAAGGAAGAAGCAATTCCCGAGTGGGTCATGAGCTAGAACCTCCGCTCTGAGCAAAAGCCCCCCAAATTCTTGAAGAACTTGGGGGCTTTTTTGGGGCTTTTGTTTAGACCAGAGTCGCCGTTCGGTTGTTGTAGAGGCTCATTGCTTTCGGGATGCCTTGCTGAAGACTCATTTCTATAGCCCCCGTAATGAGGTTAAGAACTTCGGGCAAAAGGCGTTCTTCTCCAGACGAGAAACGCCCTAAGACATGAGAGATCACTTGCCGATCAGGGTCTCCATCTTTGGGAGCGCCAATGCCGATGCGAAGACGAGGAAAGTTTTGGCTTCCTAGGTGGGCGATCGCCGATTTCATGCCGTTATGTCCTCCCGCCGAGCCCGATTGCCGCAGTCGAATCTTACCTAAGGGCAAATCCATATCGTCATAAACAACGAGCACCGACTCAGCAGGCAGCTTGTACCAATCCATCACTGCCCGAATAGACTGCCCTGACAGGTTCATAAAGGTCGTTGGTTTCAACAATCGCATTTTGCCCGAAACCGCTCGACCCTCCCCAAAAATTCCTTGAAACTTGCGATGTTCTGATAGACTGATCTGCCAAGTACGCGCTAAGGCATCGATCGCCACAAATCCAATATTGTGGCGAGTTTGGTCGTACTTGCTGCCAGGATTACCCAATCCCACAATCAATTGAGGAACAACGACAGGAGAATTGCTTTCGGTCATAGCTTTGATTAAGACAGAATTTAACTCTGCTGCGGTTGATTCGCTGGCTCTGCGTGTTCAGAAGCTGACCCTACTTCCTCACTTCCCTCTCTAGCGGACGCAGGAACCTTTTCAATCACTTCAGCCGATTCAGCATGGGTCGCAGACTCAGAAAGCGCCTTTGGCTCTAGGGTTGCTTTCATCGGTTCATTAATCGTTCGCTCAATTTGTTCTGCTTCTCGCTTAAACTCACTCTCAAATTCTTTGGAAGCATCTTGAAAGCTGCGAACGGTTTTTCCAAGGCTGCGTCCAATTTCTGGCAGCTTTTTGGGCCCAAATACTAGCAGGGCTAAGACCATAATCAAAGCCATTTCGGGTAAGCCAATGCCGAAAACATTCATCTCAACTTCCTCTTGCAATACCTGCTACTCACTACTAACACAAAAAGCCCCGGACATGCCGGGGACGTTTAATGAAAGTGGGTTTAATTTTGACAAAGCCCAGCCTTGCAAAGCTAAACCTGTAGCAAGGCTAGAAAAACGGCTAAAACTGGTAGGGATCTGTCAAGAAGTAAATGAGGAAGGGATGAAAGAATTCAAAATGATCAATTCAAAATTCAAAACGAACAGCCTTTAATTTTGAATTTTGAATTCTTTCGTTTTGACCCACCCACTAAAAATTGACAACCCAGTCGGCTCTACCAATCGACTTTGACGTTCTCCAAAATCAAAGAGGAGTTGTAAATCTGCAAGATAATTAACAAGAAAACCAAAAACAATCCCATGAAAACGCCCATTACTGGTGTGGTTCCCCAACCGGGGGAAACTTTTCCATACTCAGCATTGAGGGGCTTGAGGATATCTCCTAACCGAGTCCGCTGTGCCATGAGTGACCTTTTATAATTCTGATAGGTTTTAACAATCCGTCATATTATAAGAATACTACTATTGAGAAGACTTCAACATATGGAGACCGCAACAGTTATTAGCATTACTATCGGGGCGTTCCTGGTGGGCATTACGGGTTTATCGGTCTACACTGCTTTTGGACCACCCTCCAAAAGCTTAGATGATCCGTTTGAGGATCATGAAGACTAGGCTAGTGCTTAAACCGTTTTAGCTGGATTTCAAACCAAAGCGATCGCCCTCTACAGAGGGCGATCGCTTTTTGAGTTAGAAGAGTCTTAGATTTAAATTTCAGTGGTGAACTATGCTTGCTCAGCTTCTGCGCCTTGACGGCGGCGACGCAGCAACACACCTGCCACACCCATGCTCACCAAACCCAGCGTGACCGTAGGTTCGGGCACCGGCTTGATCAAGTTCTGGACGTTATTTTTGCCAATATCTAACACGAAGACGGCATCATTGAAGTCACGGTCAGAATTTTGGTTTTTGCCATCCGTAGCGCCCTTCTCGCCCCACAAGTCTTCAAACCCTAGCAAGATGTAATTCTCATAGGCGTAAGCGACCACATGCTGAAGACCATCACCATTAGACTCGGTTTTGGTTCCAAAGACATTTTGACCGCCGTTCTTGCCATTAGACTTTAGCCAGAAGTCGAGCTGGGTGCCCGCCGCAACCTTGCCGATGTTAACGCCATCCCCTTTCTTCAACGGTCCATCGCTGTTAGCCAAGATGGATTCAGTGGAGGCAATATCGCTGAAGAGTAAGTTGGAAGTTTTCTCGCCTGTTTTGGACGTTGCTTCGTAAGCGAGTTGGTTTCTAAACCCAGCGCCTTCGTTGATAAAATAGGTAGAAACGTTGTGAGCATATTTGAGGAAAAGCTTGCTCGGGTCAAGCATGACTTGATGTGCGCCCGTCAGTTCAAGTCTTTCTTTTTGAACGTAGGATTGGAAAGGAACATCATTAAACTTGGTTTGAGACTTGCTGTAGACGGTGGGCTGTGTCCAAGAGCTATTCCAAGAAAAAGCTGATGCAGGAGCTACAGTGGCGACCATGCTGACGACGGTAGCAGTAGCGGTCAGTAAGCCAGTCAAAAGTGCAGTTTTCATAGGTCGGGGTAATCAGGATTAATTCAGGACAAGGGGGTACACATCAAGCCAGGGAGAGGCGTGTGTGTCTTCTTACACTTTGTAACAAACCAATTTGCTAAGTGGCTGTTTTCTAAGGAAGCCTTGTTTTGTTCTTCAAAAAGCATTGAAATACTGAGTTTTTGACTTTTTGTACGGTCAGTAAAAACCTAGAACTGAAGCCGGTTTATTTTTGTGAATACTGAGAAAATGGGTGTGAAAAAGATGAGCAAAGAGCGAAAATGCGATCGCTCCTTCTCGTCTTCAGTAATTAGCCTGAGATGCTGATGCGTTGTTCTATGGAATAGTCGGAGGCTGGGGAATAGTCGGAGGTTGAGGAATAGTCGGAGGTTGAGGAATAGTCGGAGGCTGGGGAATAGTCGGAGGTTGAGGAATGGTAGAAGGTGGAACCCTGGCACAGTTAAGCATTCTTAGGGTGGCTGCTGCGGCATAGTTGCGCTGGGCAGCGATATCAGGGGCAAAGATGTTGCCCTGTTCGTTGAGGGGCGATGCGACACCGCAGTAGGCAGACATTTGCTGAATTAAGGCACTGGCCCAGTGAGTGTCCGTATCGGCAAAGTTTTGAATGGGGCGATCGCCCTGAAGTTCTCCAGTTTGTCCTTGCAAAAGTCTGGCAGATTCGGCGGCTCGGCGTAGGACTGCCATGAGCTCTGCCCGAGTAACCGGCTGAGCGGGGCGGAAGCTGCCGTCCTGGTAACCGCTGACAATGTTGTTGGCTTTGGCAAATTGAATTTTGGCTGCACTCCAACGAATGGATGCAACATCGGTGTAGGGATTGCCTGTCGCCGGAACAATATTGAGATCGACGTTGGGTAGGCTGTCGAGTGCGCCGAGCACCATGGACACAAGCTGTTCGCGGGTGAGAGCGGCTAAGGGGCGAAAAGTATTATCTTCAGAAAAACCAGAGATGAAGCCAATATCAATAGCTTGATTGATTTCTTCGAGGTAGATGTCGTTAATCGTGTCATTAAAACGGCTGCCTGGAGCGTCGCCGATGCCTGCATTGGGGTCAAGGGGTGGGGGCTATCGCTGGTGAGGTAGACGTGACCGAGGGTTCGATCGCCCAAGGTTCGTTTGGTAAAGCGCCAGCCCTCATTAAGGATAATTTTGGCAAAGCCTGGGGTGATGCCGTCCGTACGACCCATGATCAGTTCCTCTCCCCCGCGATCGCGCGGTGCCCCCACTAGAACTAAGTCTCCGCCTCGGCGCAGCACCCGCAGACTGTACCGAAGGTCGAGGTCTTCTCCACTCATGCGGACTGAATAGCCATTGCTATCGGTGCTGCGACCGCAAATTCCGGTGAAGTCGAACTGGAACAGTAAAGGGTCAATTAGGGTGGGGGCAAAGCCCGATTCCGACCAGCAGGGGCGAGCATCGGTTATTTGTTCGACGACGAGAAGTTGGTGGGCTTCACCGTTTCGGTAGGGAGAGGCGATCGCAATAAATTTGCTTTGATCAACTTCTTGCTGACCAAATTGGCTCACAGCAATAGTGGGAAGGATGGCAACCGTGCTGGCTGCTAGAGCGGCGAGGGTGACAATCCAACGGATAGTTGGCTTCATAATCTAGTTCTCAAGGATAATTCTGGGATAAATTTTGTCATGAAATAGAAAGCCAGAGAGAGCCAATCTATTCTTTATGCTTTAGTTTGCTAAAACTAACGGATTCAGACCACTCAACTGTATTAATAATCATTGAGCAGTTTAACTACGAAATTAAGATTTCTAGTGTCCTGAAATACACCCCCTTTTTATTCTGGTTACTTATTTCTGAAAGGTTCTAGGCAAGGTCACCGCCTGCCATGGGTCAGTAGATGTCAACCCAAAAACTCTGAACAACAATAAATGAATGCTGTCTCCATGATATTGCTGAGAACTAGGTGATGAATGAGACCAGGAATGTTTTTTTAGAGATGTGGCGCTTGGCTGAACTCATTTAGCAATAGTTTTGAATAGTCTTAGAATGCACTCTTAGGGGTGTGGTATGGAATAGTGCATTTAAGAATGATTCCTTTGCAGAATGATACGTAGATAAAATCATGAGTAAACTCGTTGTGATCTGCATTGACGATGAGCCTGCAATTTTAGCTAGCTTGAAAGCTGAGATGAGGCGAGTTCTGGGGGACAGTTGTTCGATTGAAACGTCAGCAGGGAACATAGAAGCTATAGAACTTTTGGCTTGGCAGCGGGGCGAATGTGAAGTGGCGCTGGTGCTTGCCGACTCTATTATGCCGGATGTTAGAGGCGATGAGGTGTTAAGGTACATTCAACAGCGATCGCCCCACACGTTAAGAATTATACTGACTGAGCAAACTGACATGGCAGCATTGGGCAACGCCATTGATCATGCTAAGCTTCATCGCTATATTGCCCAACATTGGAATTCTGAAGATTTAAAATTCACGGTTCTAGAATCCATTCGGAACTATTTGCAAGACCGAAAACTAGAATCTCAAAACGCCAAGCTAAAGGAAACCAATCAAGCCTTAGAGGAAACAGTCAAGCATCTGCGGCAACTAGAGATGGAATTGCAACAGTCGGAGGCAAAATTGAGCATTCAGCTCCAAACCGCTTATGACTCTGAAGCTACGCTCAAGCAAATTACTGAAAAAGTCCGAGACTCTTTAGATGAAAATCAGATTCTTCAGGGCGCGGTTGAGGCACTGGCACAGGCTTTGAAGGTGGGTTGCTGCAATGCGGCATTATTCGATTTGGGGCAGCAAACCTCGACCATTCGCTACGAGTTTGCCACATCGATTCCGCCTTCGCAGGGACGTGTTTCACAAATGGCTGATTTTCCTGAAATTTATGATCAGCTTTTGCAAGGACGATATTTTCAGTTTTGTTCGTTATTGCCCCATCCTTTGCGGGGACAAGTCTCGATGCTGGTATGTCCGATTTCTGATGATAAGGGCGTTCTGGGTGACCTATGGCTCGTGAATCAGGTCGGTGAAGGGTTTAATGAGCGCGAAATTAATTTGGTGCAACATGTGGCGACTCAGTGTGCGATCGCCCTCCGTCAAGCGCTGTTGTTTCAGCAATCTCAGGCGCAAGTGGCAGAGTTAGAGCGGTTGAGTCATCTGAAAGACGACTTTTTGAGCACGGTTTCCCACGAGCTGCGATCGCCCCTTTCTAATATTAAAATGGCGATTCAAATGTTAGAGTTAACGTTAGAAAAAGAGCCTTGTGTTTTAACCCATGAAAACTTTAATTTACCCGCTTCCTCTACATTAAACGGGCGGACTTTTCACAATAGATCTCGTTATCTACAAATTTTGAAAGATGAGTGTCAGCGAGAAATTAGCCTGGTGAATGATTTGCTCGATCTGGCTCGTTTGGATGCGGGCACTGAGGCTCTGAACCCCATCACCATTGATTTGAATCCTTGGCTCGTCCGAATTTCACAGCCTTATTATGAGCGGGCGATCGCTCAACAGCAGCAGTTAGAAATTTTAGTGTGTCAAGAAAACTCTATTTTAACGACGGATATCTCCTACTTAGAACGCATTGTTGGAGAATTGCTCAATAATGCCTGTAAATACACCCCCGCCCACGGATTAATTACGGTTGAGGTTCTAGACGAGGGCAGAGGACAAACCATTCGGGTCATTAATTCTGGGGTAGAAATCTCTAGCAACGAGCGCGATCGCATTTTTGATAAGTTTTATCGCGTCCCCAAAAATGATCCTTGGAAGCATGGCGGCACAGGTCTAGGGCTTGCCCTAGTTAAAAAACTGACCGAGCGAATCAATGCGACGATTGAGGTGGAAAGCGCCAATAATCAAACCATTTTTGCCGTAAGATTTGCTTAATCGAAAACGAAGCCAAAAAACGAGCGAATGTACGGTCGTAGCAAACGCCGCCAAGCGGATAAGCTTGACCTAACTTGCACAAGTTTTAATGCAATTTCTGTCACAATTTCTTGCACCCAGCGAGGCTCGACGAGTGTCTTACATAGACTTTGTTATTGGGGTAACAGTTTTTGACCTGAGCGGTTTACCCAAAGAATATTTTGTGACGGTTGAAAGCCATGATATTAGCTGGATACAAACAATTTTTCAGGGGTTAGGCTTGCAAGCGTTGCTGACCTCTTGCCTTCAGTTGGGCGCAGGGCAACACACTGTTATTCATAGCAAAGAGTATCGAGCGGTGGTGGTTAAACAACGGGTGCGCTATGTGGCATTTTTGCTTTGTTATACCAATGCCGGAATTTCAGAAGAATTTATCCGCTGGGCACAAACCTTTGAACCCAACCAACTTCGTTCTCACGATCGCTTTAGTTCGGTGTAGGATATGAGTGTCAAGTTTTGTAAAGGAAATCATGACTCAAGCCCCCTCTAATCCTCCTAAGATGACCGAACCCAAGTTTGGTTTCAACGCCTATGCCGAACGCTTGAATGGTCGTGCTGCAATGATTGGGTTTGTGAGCACGCTAGCCATTGAATATTTCACAGGACAAGGTCTACTAAGCTGGCTAGGTCTTCAGTAATTCTTCTTTGATTTTTGCTCTTATTTGCTCTCATAAGGATGTTTTAAAAGTATCAAAGCACTTTGCACTCGCCCCCAACTCTCCATTTTCTGGGAATTTTGGGCAAATTCTAGTTTAAGGCTTCCAAAATTGGGGCTCTAGGGGGCGAATCGGGTCATAATCTATACTTTTAAAGCATTCTCTTCGCGATCGGGGCAACCGGTACGCAGGCACTTGCCAAAGCTTGGTTTGATCAAAGCTTCGGTTTTGGGAACTGTTTTTATTGAGATTAACTTTCAATAGTGTTGACAGTAAGTCTCAATAAAGATATAGTTTATCTATAAAGTGTTCTCCTCTCAAAGGCTAATGTGGGGCTCGCCGAAAGGCTAGCTCCCATTTTTTTGCATTCCCATTCCCTATACACTAATAGGTGTCTTGTATTTTCCTAGCGCCATGACAGTCGTTTCCCGCCCCACCACCGCGCCGTTAGAGTCTGAACTTTATGATGTGATTGTGATTGGCTCAGGCATTGGTGGACTTGTGACCGCAACCCAACTGGCAGCGAAGGGGGCGCATGTGTTGGTTCTAGAGCGCTACTTGATTCCGGGCGGCAGTGCTGGATATTTTGAGCGCGAGGGTTATCGCTTCGATGTGGGCGCTTCGATGATTTTTGGCTTTGGCGATCGCGGCACCACCAATCTCCTCACCCGTGCCCTACAAGCAGTTCACGTCACCCTTGAAACCATCCCCGATCCGGTACAAATTCACTATCATTTGCCTAAGAATTTGGAGCTAAAAGTTCACCGAGATTATGAGAAATTCTTGCAAGAGCTAATCCATCATTTCCCCCATGAGCAAGCAGGAATCCGGCGGTTTTATGACGAATGCTGGAAGGTATTTAATTGCCTGAATGCGATGGAACTGCTGTCATTGGAGGAACTGGGCTATCTGACACGGGTCTTTTTCCAGCGCCCTGCTGCCTGTTTAGGGTTGGTGAAATATTTGCCTCAAAATGTTGGAGATATTGCTCGACGCTTTATTAAAGACCCCACCCTGCTGAAATTTATTGACATGGAATGCTACTGCTGGTCGGTGGTGCCCGCCGATCGCACGCCAATGATTAATGCGGGTATGGTGTTTAGCGATCGCCATTATGGAGGCATCAACTATCCCAAAGGGGGCGTGGGACAAATTGCCCAAAAGCTGGTAGAAGGGCTAGAAAAGGCAGGCAGCCGCATTCAATATAAAGCCAGAGTGACTCATATTATCCGCGACGGCGGGAGGGCGATCGGCGTGAAGTTGGCATCTGGGCAGGAGTATCGTGCTCAACGAATAGTCTCTAATGCCACGCGCTGGGACACGTTTGAGAAGCTCATGCCCAAATCTGAAATGCCTAGGGCGGAGCAAAAATGGCAGACGCGCTATCAAAAGTCTCCGAGTTTTTTTAGTCTGCATCTGGGCGTTAAAGCTGAAGTATTGCCACCCGAAACTGAGTGTCACCACATTTTGCTAGAAGACTGGGCAAAGCTAGAGGCGGCATTGGGCACTCTTTTCGTTTCTATTCCCACGTTGCTAGATCCGGACTTAGCGCCACCCGGTCATCACATTATTCACGCCTTTACGCCAGATTGGATAGAGGATTGGCAGGATTTATCACCGACCCATTATAACGACAAAAAAGAGACCGTAGCCCAGCAACTCATCGATCGCCTCGAAAAAATATTTCCCGGTCTATCAGCAGGTCTAGACTACCAGGAAGCGGGCACTCCCCGAACCCACAGACGGTTTCTAGGACGGGATGATGGCACGTATGGACCGATTCCTTCCCGCAAGCTGTGGGGGTTGTTGGGAATGCCGTTCAATCGCACCTCCGTTCCGGGGCTGTACTGTGTGGGGGATAGCACCTTTCCAGGGCAGGGCCTGAACGCCGTAGCGTTTTCAGGATTTGCCTGTGCCCACCGCGTTGCAGTAGATTTAGGTCTGTGAGAAAAAGTGATGAAAAAGATCATTATCGACTGTGATCCGGGTGTTGATGATGCGATCGCGCTCTTGTTAGCATTGGCATCCCCCGAGCTAGAAATTTTGGGTATCGTTACCGTTGCGGGGAATGTTTCATTATCGTTCACCGAGAAGAACGCTCGTAAAATTTGTGAGTTAGCGAACCGGGGTGATATGAAGGTGTATGCAGGATGTCCTCGTCCCATTCTGCGATCGCTAGAAACAGCACGACATGTCCACGGCGAAACCGGGTTGCAAGGGGTAGACCTGCCAGAACCGCAGATGCCGCTGCAACGTCAGCATGGCGTAGAGTTTTTAATTGAAACGTTGCTGCAAGCTTCAGAGCCCATTACACTGGCAACGTTAGGACCTTTAACCAATTTGGCGATCGCCCTTATCCAAGCGCCACAAATTATTCCTAAAATTCAAGAAGTCGTTCTCATGGGCGGAGCGACTGGTCAAGGAAACGTCACTGCCTCAGCAGAATTTAATTTCTATGTCGATCCTCATGCGGCTCATATCGTCTTCACCAGCGGTTTACCCCTAACCCTGATGGGTCTGGATGTGACTCACAAAGTGCTGACTACTCCTGAACGATTGCAACAAATTCGGGCGATCGCCTCTCCAGTCAGTACTACTGCCGCTGCGATGCTGGCTCACTATGGCGCTTATGATGTTGAGAAATATGGAATGCTGGGAAGCCCGCTGCACGACCCTTGCGTGATTGCTTATCTGATTCAACCCGAATTGTTTTTGGGGCGCAATTTACACGTTGCGATCGAAACAACCAGCGAATTAACGATGGGGCGATCGGTTGTAGATTTGTGGCAGGCAGGTCAGCAAGCGCCTAATGTTCATGTTATTCAACAGGCAGATGATGAAGGATTTTACAGTTTGTTGATTCAGCGATTGTCAGAATTATAGGCGCAGAATCATCAGCGATCGTCCAGATTAGGAACGGTCAAGATTAGGGACAAAATTAGAGGCGATCGAGATGAAAAGTGTGGAGCAAAACACATGAATGATAATTTTCAACAACTAGCTGCACTGTATAAAAATACGCTGTTCAATAACGTCCTTCCCTTTTGGGAAAAACACTCTATTGACTGGGAGCAAGGAGGATATTTTACTTGTCTCGATCGCCAAGGCAACGTTTACGATACTGATAAATTTGTCTGGTTACAAAATCGCCAAGTCTGGATTTTTTCCATGCTTTATCACCAAGTAGAACCCAGAGAAGACTGGCTAAAAATCGCTGCGAATGGTGCTTATTTTCTGGCTAAAAATGGACGCGACGCTGAGGGCAATTGGTATTTTTCTCTGACCCGCGACGGTCGGCCGCTCGTACAGCCCTACAATATTTTTTCTGACTGCTTCGCGGCAATGGCGTTTAGCAAATATGCCTTGGCTTCTGGAGAAGATTGGGCTAAGGAGGTGGCGCTCCAGGCTTATCAGAATGTTTTGCGGCGCAAAGACGATCCTAAAGGCAAGTACAACAAAACTTACCCTGATACACGCCCGATGAAATCTTTGGCAGTGCCGATGATTTTAGCAAACTTATCTTTAGAAATGGATTGGCTATTGCCTAGCGATCGCCTAACACAAATTCTAGATATCACTGTTCAAGAAGTCATGAATGATTTTTTGGATCAAGAGCGTGGCTTAACGTATGAAAATGTGTCCCCTGAGGGCGCTCATGTAGACTCTTTTGAAGGACGACTGATTAATCCAGGTCATGGTATCGAAGCCATGTGGTTTATTATGGACATTGCCAATCGACATCACGATACGCCAACCATTCACCGCGCCATTGATGTCGTGATCAATACTTTAAACTTTGCGTGGGATCAGGCGCAGGGTGGATTGTATTATTTTATGGATGCAGAGGGTCATCCGCCTCAGCAGTTGGAGTGGGATCAAAAACTGTGGTGGGTGCATTTAGAATCGTTAGTTGCGCTGGCGATCGGGCTGCGTTTGACGGGGCGATCGGACTGCTGGGAATGGTATCAGAAAATGCATAAGTACACCTGGTCACACTTTGCAGATACGGAACAGGATGAATGGTTTGGCTACTTAAATCGTCAAGGAGAGGTTTTATTAAACCTTAAAGGTGGCAAATGGAAGGGGTGTTTTCATGTGCCCCGGGCGCTTTATTTGTGCTGGCAGCAGTTTGAGGCGCTGGCAGCAGTTTGAGGTGCTGGCAGCAGTTTGAGGCAAGGTCTGGTGGCAAAGTCTGGTGGCTGACCTAGGTTTTGTGGGAATGCTAGGGGGGAAATTTTTGCAGGCATCCCTTGAAATTTCTTCGCCACACTTATCCTAAAGTTCGTCCAAGCTTACCTTTGCGCGCTGTCGTCATCGTTCCGTTTGTGCTGCAAATTTTAACGGCGGTGAGTTTGGTCGGCTATTTTTCCTTCCGCAATGGACAACGGGCTGTGAATGATCTCTCTACCCAACTGCGGCGGGAAGTGAGCGATCGCATTCATTTGTACATTACCAATTTTGTGGCATTACCACCGCGCATTAACCAAACGAGCGAAGAAGTCATTCGGCAAAAATTTTTCACCCTAAACTCGCTTGACCAAATAGAGCAGTACATTGCCCTACAAATGAGACTCCATCCAACCGTGAGCTACATTGCTTACGGCAACAATCAGGGCAAACTGCGGGGCGGCGAACGAAAAGCAGATGGAACGTTGACGCTTGATCATTCTGATCAGGTCACCAAGGCAGATTATCGAACCTATCAAACCAATTCAGAGGGCGATCGCACTCAGCTTTTAGAAACCCTGCCCGAGAAATATGACGCTCGAAAGCGTCCTTGGTACAAAGCTGCCGCCGCCGCCGGTAAACCCATTTGGGGCAATACTTACTTGTGGGTCAACACACAAGAACTCAGCATTCCTGCGGTTCATCCCATCTACAGCTCTGATGGAACGCTTCAAGGTGTTTTTAGCACAGAATTTTTGCTTTCTAATGTGAGTCAATTCTTACGAAAACTAAAAATTGCGAAGACGGGCAAAACATTGGTCATTGAGCGTTCTGGATTATTAATTGCCAGTTCCCTCGACGAGAAACCGTTTCGGTTAGGGTTTAACGGCAAGACCCAAGAGCGCCTCAATATTTACGATAGTAAAGATGCCCTGACTCATGCCATTGCAGAATTTCTGCTCAATAAGTTTGGCAATTATCGCAATATTCGCGAACGTCAGCAGCTTGAATTTGACTTTAATGGGAGTCGGCAACTAATGCAAATTCAGCCTTTTTCAGATGGAAAGGGCTTAGATTGGCTGATCATGGTGGTGATTCCAGAAGCCGACTTTATGGAACAAATCTACGAAAATACGCGCTCAACTTTTTGGCTGTGTTTGGCGGCAGCTAGTATCGCAACAGTCTTGGGCATTTATACCTCGCGTTGGATTACCCAACCCATTTTGCAGTTAAGCCAAGCTAGCCAAGCCATTGCAGAAGGCGATTTGGAACAAAATGTGGTGATGACTCGTACCGATGAATTAGGGGTATTAGCTCAGTCGTTTAACCAAATGGCAGTTCAATTAAAGATATCCTTTGAAGTTTTAGAATACCGAGTTGCAGAACGCACGGCTGAACTGAACGAGCAACGCCAAGAAACCGAACGATTACTGCTAAGGCTCTTACCTGCATCGGTTGCCGATCGCCTTAAACGCAGCACTGAAATCATTGCAGACGACTTTGCCGAAGTAACGGTTCTGTTTGCCGATTTAGTAGATTTCACAGCCTATGCTCACCAAGCTTCTGCCAATGACACCGTGGGTTTGCTCAACCAAATCTTTTCCGAATTTGACCAGCTTGCCGAAGACTATCAGCTCGAAAAAATTAAAACCATTGGCGATGGTTACATGATTGCTGGGGGCTTGCCTACGCCCAAAGCCGATCATGCTGAAGCGGTGGCAGAAATGGCGATCGCCATGCAACAAGCAGTTAATCGGTTTTGTCACCCTTCTGGTAAACCCTTTCAGCTTCGGGTGGGTATCCATACCGGCGCTGTGATTGCGGGAGTCATTGGAAAGCAAAAGTTTACCTATGATCTTTGGGGCGACACCGTTAATCTTGCTAGCCGCATGGAGTCACGAGGCTTACCTGGAAAAATTCAAGTTTCGCCCGCAACCTATCAGCGCTTACAGTTTCAGTACTCTTTAGAAGAGCGAGGCATGATTGAGGTTAAAGGGTTTGGACAGATGCAGACCTATTGGTTAAACGGTAAACTGACGAGTAGGGATCTCAGTGATAAAATCATCTAAAAAAGTTTCTGGAAGGTTGATTCCAGAAACGTTAGAAACCTAATGCACTTCATGACACATTTTTTTCAATTTGAAGCCGATTTTGTAGATTCTCTTCGGTGTATTCCCATGCAGGTAAGATTTAAGCTAGACACCTGCGGCGTTAAGCTCAAACTGTCTCACTGGAACCCGCTCACGTCCACAGAACGACAGGCTTTAGTCGATACACCCTGTACAGCGGCATCGGCAAGGCACTATCGATCGCTCATCCATCGCCTCGTTCAAGCCCACGCGCTCGAGCTTCCGGCTGATTTGCCCATCGATCGCCAGCCTGCCTGGATGGATGAGACCGGGATTCCTGAAAGCGTCATAGAGAAAGCTGAAGGGGCGATCGCCTTAGCTCAATGGGCATCTCTGACCCCGTTACAACGATTTGCCTTAATTAAACTCAGCCGTTCTCAACACGAAAATAAGAACTTTCTGCCCGCTCTTCAAGAATTTGGCTTGCTGCAAACCGATCGCCCGATCGGGGAGGAAAGGTAAATACTTTAGGCAACTTGTGCCACATGTCCCTAGGGGTTCTAAAATCAAGTGGCTCATTCTGTTGCAGCCGTTCCTATGGATTTGATCATCCTGGTTGTCTATATTATCTGCATGACTTATATCATTGCTCAAGCTATTTCATCCTTGGATAACCAAACGAAATTTGTAGCTGACGTGAAGGATTTTGAGAAACAGCTTGAGGGGAAAAACTAGGTGACAAGAAACTTAAAGATTTGGTGAGTGTGGGGTTTAAGTTTGAGTTTCGGTACAAATACCAGGCTCAGCCTAAAACCCTAATTATGACCATTGAAAATAAATCGGCAGATCACTACATTTACATCGACTGGGATAGTAGTTCAATTACAACGTATGATCCTAATTTTTCGCGGCGCGTCATTCGGGTCGCCCCCGACAAGCGAATTACTGATCTTGACCTGCCCCAGTTCCCTAGCGCTATTCCGCCCAAATTAAAGCTGGCGACTGTCGTTACAGCAGAAGATGTATTTAAGCTGAATGCAGAGGGCGTGCTTGAACTTAAGAACGACCTCATTGATTTAGAAAAGCTCAATAAAGTCTCAAAGATTCTAAGAACCCCTCAATACATTAAAGACATTAACTTTAATTTTAAGGAACGGCGTAAGCCCATTGAGTTTTCTCTGTATTTAATGCTGCAAATGACGAATGTGCTGAATGAAGATGGCAACGATCGCCTTCAGCAGGTAACTCCGACCTATGGCAAACAAGTGTTTCAAACGATGTTGATTTATAAATTTACTGTATCCAGAATGTATTGGATTGATCAGATTCCTTGGAACCCGCAGAAATAAACAATTACATCCATCAGAATTTGTGAACACCTCACCTGACAAGGCACCTCGACTTTTTGATCGGTCGAGGTGCCTTGTTAAGATGCCTTGTCAGGAAAGGGTTTATTGAACAGCGATCGCCCGATCGCCCACTTTCATGCCGCTGCCGCTAACCACTCGTCCTTCGCTAGAGCGGGCATCGACTTGGGTTAACTCAATTTGCCCGATCGGAGCCGTTATCGTCCGAATGACTTCTCCGGTTGCCGGATCTTTGACTTCCCGGGTGACCCGCTCAATCGAAATAGTCATGCCCGCCCGGAACCCGTCCTGCGAGCCTTTGTTAATGATGATAGTGCCGCCAGCGACATCAGCCACGAGAGCGCTAACGTTAGGCACAGCGGCAGGAAGAGCTGCCACAGCAGCAGCTTTGGTGGTGAGCTCGCTAGACAGTTGCTCGACGGCGATCTGAGCGGCGTTACTGAGCAATTCATCGCTATTGTTATGATCTGAACCGACGTTAACGCCTAGAACCGAGACCGCACCGCTGCCTTGACGGGCTTCGCCATTCCCTTGAGCTGTGGCAATAATTTCTGAGGTGGTGGTGTTAACGAGGCGGGCAGTTAGTTGAACTTCGGCAGTATCGCGGCGGCGGTTGGTGCCAATGCCCAGAACGCTAACCCCTGAACTGCCTGCGTTGAGATTGTAGCGAGTGACAGAGCCAATCACGACGGCATCAGCCCCTAAAATTCGTCCGACTTGGGCGGCAGTGCTGGCATCAATTCTGCCCGAGAGTGCCAGATTTTGTTCTTGGAGGACTGCTTGAATGCGACTGCGTTCAATGAGGGTATAAGCGTCGCCCTCTACAAGTTTATTGGTCAACAGATCGCTGACCCCCTGGGAAGGTGCGCCCCCGCCCCACCACGACCAGGTTTGTCCAGTGCTGGCGAATTCAAAGTCCAAAACGGCGATCCGAAGCCGCGGTTGGGCTTGGGCAATTTGGGTTTGGGCAATTTGGGCTTGGGCAGGAGCGGGCAAAACGACCCCGGGCGCGTAGAGTCCGGCGAAGAGTAAGGCACTATACGACAGGCTAGTAAGCTGAGTAGAGGAGGTGAATTTCATGGTTTGAATGAATCCTTGGGATGACAAAGATAACGGAGGGGCGATCGCCTATTTTAGGTCTGAATCGCTTAGAGAGGGATCTAGGTAGAGGGTTATTGACTACGGGTCTGAGTTTAGGGGTTTATGGGAGATTACAAGCTATTTCTGACATGAAAGTTACTAAACTATTCAGCTCAAAGCCATGAACATCTGGACGATTTGCGATCGCCACAACATTTTAATGAGCTTTAATCAATTCCCTTTAATAATCAGCCTTAATAATCAACCTCAGTCGATCGCTTCATTAACCGGAAAGCGATCGATGAGGTGAATGGCTCGATTCGCATTTTGCTTTAACCCTTGAGGCAAATGGGGCACATGAGGGATCTGCGACAGAAAATCGACGGTACGGCGAAGAATGCGCACCACATCCCCTTCGTCTAGGCTGGTATGTTCACAAAGCTCTTGCCACTCTACACCCAGCGCCCATTGTTCGACTAAACCAAACCAGTCGGCTTCTAACCAAATCGGCAAGGCAATTTGGTAGCGACGCTGCATTTTGAATAGCTCTCGTCGGATGCTGCGTAGTCCAGCTAGGGCTGCCTCGGTTTCAGGAGAGGGATCATAGCGCGTCCAAATGTCGGGACGGGAGACTTCAGTGACGAGGGCGGCACAGGCGGCAGCGAGGTGATGCGGGTCGAGGTGATCGAATTCGCCAGACGCGAGGGCAAGCCCCAGCCACAGTTCGTTGTCGCCTCGGATGGCGGCGGCGACTTGCCCCAGGTCGGTCGGAACAACGCCATTGAGACCATTGAAGTGTTGCAGGATGGTCATGAGGCTGAGGAATTCTTGCCAATAGCGCTGGGAGTATTGATCGAGCTTGGCTTGGCGATCGGCAATTTCTGCTTGCAGCTTGGTCATGCGCTTGTAGCGCTTCAGAAAGAAGCCAGGGTCGCCTAATTGTCGCAGCGGATGAGCTTGAATTTGCGCTTCTACGGCATCGGCGCGGGCTTGTTGGCTTTTGACTTCGGGGGCAAGGTCGAGAATGAGCGGCACTTGCGGAATTTGTTGGGCGATCGCCTGAGTCTCTTCATCGCCTTTGCGCACAGAGCCGGGTCGGAGCGGTAACTCATTGGGCGGCATCAAATCATCGGCTTGGACAATGCGAGGAAACTCGGCATGTAACCCAACCACATCGGCAAGGGTAATGACATACCAACGGTTATCTTGACCTAAACAAGCCAAGTGCGGAAACTTTCCTGAGCCTTGAGTTTTGGCGACCAAGACGGCGGGTAGAGGAACGGCAACCGGAACGTGTTTACCCTTGAGGCTGAGAATGGTTCCAGCAACCGCAAAGGACAACGAAGTGACAAGATGTTGGGTCTGATCCTCGAATGCTTGCTGCTGCAAAGTTTTTAATAGACGGCGTTCTTCTTTAAGACGTTCGTTGAGCTTTTCGTATTGGGCTAAAAGCTTCGGATCAATGGCATCAATTTGGTTTTGCTGTTGTTTAAGTTCGGCAGTTAGGTCGGCGATCGCCTGTTGCTGGGGTCGTAGAATCAGCGTAGAAAGATAATGCCCAAAGCTGCGCTCAATCAGTTCATGGGCTTCTTCTAACGTATGAGTTTGCAGCAAGTTCAGCACCATGCCATAGCTGGGCGTGAATTGGCTCACCAACGGATCAGCCTTAGAGGTGGCTAAATATGCTGCTTCAGATGCGCCTTCAAACGGGGTTTGCACCGTAACGACATAGCCAATTTTGTCCATGCCGCGTCGTCCGGCGCGTCCTGCCATTTGTAAAAATTCGGAGGCGTTTAGCAACCGATGTCCTAGATCGGTGCGTTTCGATAAACTAGAAATAACCGTGGTGCGGGCAGGCATATTAATGCCTGCTGCTAAGGTTTCGGTGGCAAAGACAATCTTGATTAATCCTTGCTGAAATAGTTCTTCAATGAGACCTTTCCAAGCTGGTAATACTCCAGCGTGGTGAGAGGCAATACCACGATATAGCGCTTCGACATGACCATTCCGAGCGGCTTCAGGATTTCGTTCTAAAAATGTGTCAATTTGAGTTCTAAGCGTCTTGGCTTCGGCATCGTTAACCAAGGAAAAACTGTTGAGTTCGGTGACTGCCTTGTCGCAGTTTTTGCGGCTAAAGATGAAATAAATGGCGGGTAGCATATCCCGCTGCTGAAGTTGGCTCACCACATAGCCTAAACTAGGTGCGTCGTTGCGTCCGCGCTGTCTACCGCCTTTGGGCTTAAGGCGAATATTAATACCTTTGCCTTCGGGGTTGAGCAGAGGAAAGAGTCCTTTGGGGTTGCAAAAGCTCATTTCTAAGGGCACGGGGCGGAAGTCGGAGTAGACCAGTTCGGCAGAGCCATGGACTTTGTTGATCCAGTCGGTCAGTTGGTCGCTGTTGGCAATGGTGGCGGAAAGTGCCACGAGTTGAATGTTGTGGGGCGCGTAGATGATGGATTCTTCCCAAACGGTGCCGCGCTGGCGATCGTTCATATAGTGGCACTCGTCTAATACCACCGCCGACACGTCTTCGAGCACTTCATCGACATCTCCTAACAGCGTGCCGTAGAGAATATTACGGAAGATCTCGGTGGTCATCACCACCTTCAACGAAGAGCGCCACATCGGCGCCTGTCTCGAGTCCCTGCTTTGGGGCGACGAGATTCTCGTCATCGATTCTTACTCGACCGACAAAACCCCCGAAATCGTCAAGGGCTTTGCGGGCGTGACCTTCATCCAGCGCACTTACTACGGTTCGGCAGCGCAGAAGAACTGGGCCATGGACCAGTGTCAGAACGAGTGGATTCTGATTTTCGACGCCGACGAACGCTGCACACCCGAGCTCCGTCACGAAATCGAGCAACTCCTGGCTCAGGGACCGATGCACGATGCCTATACCATTCGGCGCAAGGTCTTTTTCCTCGGCAAAGAAATCCGTTTTTCCGGCTGGCAACGCGACCAGGTGATCCGCCTGCTTAAGAAGGGCGCAGGACGCTATCCGAATCGTCGCGTGCATGCGGATATGAAGACCCGCGGTCCCGCACCTCTCCTCCGCCATCGAATGGACCACTATATGGTCGAGGACTTCTTCCCTTACGCCCTGCGGATCGCCAAGTACAGCCATTGGGGGGGCTGCTCAGTCCTGGCGCGAAGGCA
>JAAUPA010000371.1 GCA_012034615.1 Leptolyngbyaceae cyanobacterium CSU_1_4
TCCACAAAACCCTGCAGCCCCTCTGAAAATCCGACGCGAAATCAAACCGGGCGCGATCGCCCATTCTCCCGATTGCCGAATGTATCCCCACTGGCTCCCTTGTCTCACCCGTGCCAGAGTTTCCGAAAAGCTGAAAGCTCCATCAAACTGCGATGCGATCGCCACCTTCCCCGCCCGATCAACATAGCCCCATTTCCCCCCCGCCCGAATCACTGCCAACGATTCTGAGAAACTCCAAGCATCGGTAAACTGGGGCGCGATCGCCTGTTTTCCTAAAGCGTTCACATACCCATACTGCTGATCAATTTTGACGGCGGCTAATCCCTCAGCAAAATCGCTTGCCAAACTAAACTGCGGCTCAATCACCCATTCCCCATCCAGATTGATGTAGCCATAGCGATTTCCATTTCGCACAACCGCCAGCCCACCCGAAAACTGATTCACTCCCAAATATTGCGGGTCAATCACCACAGCACCCGTGCGATCGAGGTAGCCATAATAATCATTAATCCGGACGATCGCGCGTCCTTCAGAAAAAGGGGAAACGCCATCGAAACTTGGGTCTACCGCAATGACTGTTTTGCCTGCTGGATCAATAAAAAAGTAGCGATCGGCAGTTTGAACTACCGCCAGTCCTTCGGAAAAATCTGAAGCGCGATCGAATTGTAGAATTGGAGAGTTCATCGGCAGAGGTAATCTAAATCTTAAACATCGCTCAAAATGGACTTTTGTCTGTACCTGCGTTGATTTTAGATAAAAGTATTGATATTACTTTTCTAACCTCTGATGAAGACAATATTTCGCCAAGAGCTGACGAATTGAGCGATGAGGATATTTAAAGAAAAAAGATAAGCGTGGTGCCAAATGGTTGAACAATGCAAAGTATAAGCCGTTTGAATTAGAAGAATTGAGAGAGAGTAGAAGTTTGGCATCCGATATCTGGGATTCTGCCAAGATGAGGATATCAACGTTGTAGTGATGGCAAAGATAAACAATATCTTGCAGGAGATTTTTCTTGTTGATATTCCAAAATAGTGTCGTTGCCATCTTTCAAAGGATAAAGCCAACTCTACAGCTTATAACTCTACAGCTTATAGAAGAATCGGGGCGATCGCCCTTTATGACGCTATGCCAAAAAAGGGCACAGATCAACTGCACCCTCGAAAAAGTCAACCTGTTGTAAACTTTGCCTTAAGCGCTTGCCACCATCAACGTTCTTAAGGTTTTTAGCCCCCGCTTCACCCGCCGAGAAACCGTGACCGCGCTAATGCCTAAACGCTCTGCGGTTTCCTTTTGAGTTAAGTCATGCAGAAACACAAATTCTAAAACCTCACGAGTCCGATTTTCTAGCTGAACCAACGCTTGATGAAGACGAATTTGATCTTCTTGAGCCAACTGAAAGCTTTGGTAATGATTATCGGGAACCAGATCGCCTAAGGAGGTCGATCGCTCATCTTCATCGCGCATCGGGGCATCGAGGCTGAGGGGAGCGCGATTGCGATATGCCAGTTTAATGTCTTGCCATTCCATGACCGAAATGGCTAACGCCTGGGAGACTTCCAGGTCAGTCGGTGGACGGTGCAACTCGACTTGGAGCTGGCGAGTAATATTAGAGGCTTGGTGCTGCAAGGCTTGCCAGCGGCGCGGAATCCGCACCGGTGAACCCTTGTCCCGCAGGTAGTGTTGAATTTCGCCCCGAATGTAGGGAATGGCGAAAGAACTGAAGGCATTGCCCCGAGACATATCAAAGCGTTCGATCGCCCGGATTAGCCCTAAGCTACCCACCTGAAGCAGATCTTCGTAGCTTTCGGTACATTGATTTACCCAATGATGAGCTTCTTTTCTCACTAGCCCAAAGTTAAGCTCAACCAACTGATTGCGGATTTCGGCACAGGGAGACTTGTAGTACTCCCGGAGCAACTGTAAACTTTCACTTTTAAGTTCGTTCGCGACTGGGGTAAGCATGACAGGGTTCAGGTGAAGGAGGTAAGTGCGCTCTATCAAAACTCGTTGAGGTGGCTGGTATGAAGACCGATGTCCGGCGATTCGCTCAGCAAACTTCTAGATTTGATGACAACTTTAGGCTGAGCCTCAGACCTGAACCACTGCGTTTTTACTGAACCTCTGGCGATCGCTCAAAGTGAGTCTGTGCCTAATTTTGAGCTAAAAAATGGCTCAAAAACGAGTCCATCAAGGCACTCAAAATTTTGAGCCCGTTTGGGCAAACCCTAGTTTTTACGTAGACCCGATCGTTTGCGGCCTGCTTTTTTACCCTCAAGTTAAGAAGTATGTCGGGAAAAACCAGAAAATACTTGGGGTTCGCGATCTAGTGCCTCCTAAATGCCTCCCATAAAAAAAGAGAGAGGTAAATCCTCTCTCTTTCCAATTCAGCCATTCTTAAAAGATGTTTTAGCAAGCAAACTGCTTAAAACGGCTTAAGCCTGAGCTGGGTCTACTCTGGCATAGAACAGACCGATGATTTTTACATCTACAGGCGCTTTACCACCCATGTCTGTGTCAGAGGGTTGAATGCTTTCAAACGTGCCAGCAATTTCGCCCGTCGCCGCATTAATCTTGGCAACTTGAAGAGAAATTTCCCCTTTGCCTAGGTCAAAGCTCTTGATGTTCTCTCTCAGCAATTCTTCATTGTCGGCTTGAGCGGGGAGCGCTACAGCATTGTCGTAGCCCGCCGTTAAACCCCGACCTTTAGGATCGAGAAAGTTAGAAGTTCGGTAGGAGGGAACTCTGAACTCGCCCACAAAGTCGGTAGACGTGGTGATGCTATCGGCACTACCTTGAGCCTTGGCAACCAAGCCTTTGATGGTGAAGAGGAAGGGATGCATTTCACCACCTGGCATTTTGACAGTGGTTGCCTGGAAATCAAATCCGTCTTTTTCCTCAAATACCAAGCTGCCATCTGCCGCTGCCGAGAGCTTACCCGATACTTGGTCGATAGAAGAGGTCAACCGAGTTAGGGGCTTGCCTGCAATGAAGGATGCGCCTTGCCGTCTGTTGGTGGATTCTTCTTTGACAAAGTAATTGGTTGGCTCTAAGCATAAGCCCGTGATGACATATTCTGATCCACGTTCAATAGGGATCGTTCCTCGTTTTGCCTCGGTAATTTGAGGGCAGTTGTTTGCCAGACCCGTGTTGCGAATCTGGTCGTAGGTCAATTCTTCGACGCTCGATGCGGATGCAGGACCCTC
>JAAUPA010000372.1 GCA_012034615.1 Leptolyngbyaceae cyanobacterium CSU_1_4
TTGCTTGTATCTAAACTGTTATTTGTCTTACGCTACGTTTTTACATTTAGCGCACCCTAAATGTATTAGCTTTACGTACGTTTCACCACAAAAACAGCCTAGCGCGAAAGCATCCCACCTGATGAATACTCTCCACACCAATGTGTGCGTCCCGCAATCGAGCGCCTCAAGGAAACCCCGCATGTTCGTGCGCGCACCATCTGCTGCTAATTTCTTCAACCACCGGCTGCTGGAGGTGAACGGGTTGTTCAATCGTCTCTCCCCATTGCCCCGACTTACAGCATTAGTGTTGGCGGGCGTGCTGGCCTTGGTTGGCGCGCTGGTACCAGCGCAGGCGCTGGCGCAGGCGCAACAAATCAACACCATCGCAGGCGGCATTGGCGACGGTGCTGCCGCGACCAGCGCGAGGTTGAATGGCCCCACTGGCATCGCCCTCGACAGTGCGGGAAATATTTATATGGCGGACGGTAGTAACAATCGCATCCGCAAGATCACGGTCGCCACTGGCGTTATCACCACCATTGCGGGGGATGGCAACCAAGGCTTTGCAGCTATGGGGCAGTTACCCCAAGGCTACAACCTCGACCATGGGGATTATCTGGGCTTCAATGCTGTCTCTGCAAAATCTGAAGTTGAGGCAATGAAGCAACGGATGGAAGCCCTCAAGTCAGGGCTTCAGGTCATGCCTTATGCCCAAAAGGTCGCAGAACTTGAGGCGGAATTCTACAAGAAACTCGCAGACCTTCGCAAGGCAATCATCCGTCGTGAAATCTCTAAGAGGAAGGCAGAGGCAGAGCTACGGGTCAGCCTTCAAGCGTTAGGAATTGCCCTCGACAAAATCATGGGCACTGAAGCACAACGCAAAACTGACTTGCTCACCCGCGCTAATGACTGGAAGCAAAAGGCTGAACTCAAAGCAGCTAGCCGCCCAGCCGCCATGCTTCAAGGTTCACGTTCCAAACAAAAGGTATAGGAGGTAAGTAATGACTAAGCGACAATTAGCGGCTTTCCTTCTGAGGTTTGCCGCTTCTGTCGCTGTCAGTCTTCTCGTGAGGTTGACAGCGATTTTTCCTATCACTGGATGGCTACTAGGAGCGATCGCCCTGCTGCTACTGGTAAGGGTCGGAATATTAGCGTTCAAGTGGGTGATGTATCGGGTTCAGTTAAACAGTCCCCACTACCACTACAACAGCATGAGCAACGCAGCTTATGGCGGTGTATCAATAACGGTTGAGGAGCTGGCAGAGGAAACGATCGGGCTATCAATTTGGGCGACAGCAATCTTATTTGGAGGGTTCGCAGCATGGTACTCGTTAATGGTCTAGACATTCCCGTTCGGGAGATTGGAGAGGAAATGGGCAGAAAATTAAGACGAACGGCAAAAGTCACCTCTACCGTTACCATTCTTGCAGCGAAAGGATTCCACTCTACCCGCCCCTACCCTTTGTTAGCTGCGTTAACAGGGATGACGTTAGGCATTGCCCCATTCTTTATAGCTGCCCCGGCACAAGCAAAAATCGCTATGAAGGTAGCTCAATTCCCTTCACCCTGGTAGCAACTCAAGGGCTGTTGAAACAGGCTAGAGAGGATGAAGAGTTAGAGGACGATCGGGAATTCTTAAAGGGTTTAAACCGGGAAGCTTATCGCAGTACGCAAGCAATGGAACTAGAGGCGGGGTTCCTGGCATTGCAGCAACAGAACTATGAACTATTGCCGCTCCATGCCCGCCCCGATCGCTATGACTTTACCGAGTTTGCTAAAAGTCAGCAGTCAGCAGGTCAGAAGTTCCTAGAAGGTGCTGAGAAGGCGATGAAGGAAGCCTTGCGGATCTGCCAGACGACGACGGCAACGACCAAGAGATGAAGGCGATCGCCCTACCCGCTGCCAAGCCAGCAACCCAATTTAGAGAACTCGACCTTGCCGCCGCTGCTGCTCAGAACGATAAGTCTCTGTTGGTCAGTGGCGTTAGTGGCGTGGGTAAGACTACGTTTATTCGTCATGTTATCCATGCCCTCAATGACGCTTACGACGGTGCCCAGGTGTTTGTAGGTGTGGATTTCAAAGGCGCTACAGGACACTTTTGCGGCTTGGAGCGCTCCCAATCATTCATCACCAGCCCCGCGCCTGGTCGTGATTATAAGTTTGCTGCTGCTATTGCGGATGTAGTGGAAATGTTAGGGAGCCGTGATGAAGAATTCCCGCTTTACCTGCTAGTTGATGAAATTAACAACGGCTTGGAGCAAGCCAAGTGCCAAGGTGCTTCTTACGGTCGCAAGCCTGAAGAGGTGCTTAAATCCAATCTCAAGTTCATTGCAACTCAAGGACGGGAACGCAATATCAGAGGCATCCTGACGGCTCATGGCAATCTCATGGGGATGCTGGGTATTGATGGCGATACCGCTCAATCTCTGGTCTGTGCGGTATTGGGTCGCAAGGTTGCTAAGGGTGATGGCTTTGCACTGATTGGTAAAGTTTTGAACAATCAAGTGCTGTTCTCTAAAGACGAACGCCAAAAGCTGAGTGCTGAGTTTGCCAGAATTCGCCCACAGGTAGAGCCAACAGGACAGGCGATCGCCCTGACCAACATCGAGGGCGATTGGGAGTTCGTTTTGCTGCCTACCAGCTACAAGAATGATCCGGGTCGGTTGATCGGGGAACCTCAGAATCAAAGCGTTACCCAATTGTTTACCCCGACCTCCCCAGAACCAACCGTTGAGCCGGAAGTTAAACCAGCGGTAGAACCCACCGCTGAATCCGAACCACTGCCCCCAACAGTGAAGCCGTTTATTGAATGGGCGATCGCCCTGGAAGGGGATGAGGAAGGATGGCTATCGGTTGCCGACACCTTCACAGCCCTACCGGAAACACTGAAAGCGGCTTATCCTGCCCTAGTTGATTTCGCTAAGTTTCTAGCCAAGTTAAACAAGCTTCAAGCTGTTGATATTAAGCCAGGTTTTGAATGGTTCAAACTGTCGGATTTGGTTGTTTCAAAGCTGACTGAAAGCGATGTGATTGAGCTTGACCCTGATGTTTATTCACGGCTTCAAAACTGGATGCAGACAACGGGGTTTAAGGTTCTTTGAAAATGGCGTGATTCCCATCAAAGAAAATCTACATGAACTTCAAGTTTAAGGGGCTACGATTATCGGCTGATGATGTGCGTCGATATCTAGATGAACTGGTATCGGATGGCTTAGGTGAGT
>JAAUPA010000071.1 GCA_012034615.1 Leptolyngbyaceae cyanobacterium CSU_1_4
TGCTGTTCACCTTGCCTGCCAAAGTTTGCTGAATCGGGAATGCGACATGGCGCTGGCAGGTGGCGTTGCGATTGATGCCTCTGGACAAACGGGTTATCTCTATCAAGAAGATGGCGTGATGTCGCCTGATGGCTATTGTCGCACCTTTGATGCTGAGGCAAAAGGAACAGTATTTGGGGATGGAGTTGGAATTGTGGTGCTGAAACGGCTGTCGGTAGCGATCGCCGATCAGGATTATATTTACGCCATCATTAAAGGCTCTGCAATCAACAATGATGGTTCTCAAAAAGTGGGCTTAACGGCTCCCAGTGTTACCGGACAAGCTGCCGTGATTGCTGCTGCCCTTGCTAAAGCTAAAGTAGAACCCGATACCATTCAATACGTCGAAGCTCACGGCACGGGCACCGCGTTAGGCGACCCAATCGAAATTGCTGCTCTTACCAAAGTCTTTCGTTCTCATACTGCCAGAAAACAGTTTTGTGCGATCGGTTCTGTCAAAACTAACATTGGTCATTTGGATGCGGCTGCGGGCATAACGGGATTTATCAAAACCGCACTGGCACTGAAACATCAGCAAATCCCACCCAGCCTCAACTTTCAGACTTCCAACCCCCAAATCGATTTTGCTAACAGTCCTTTTTTCGTTAACACCCATATCTCTAACTGGCAATCTCAAGTAGCTCCTCGCCGTGCCGCCGTTAGTTCTTTTGGTATGGGCGGCACTAATGCTCATGCTATTCTCGAAGAGTTTCCTGCTTCTCCTTCTAAGTTATCTTCATCCTGGGAATTACTGTTGCTTTCTGCCAAGACTCCCACAGCTTTATCGACCTCAATTAATAACCTCCATCAGCATTTACAAGAACATTCCGACTTAGCGATCGCCGATGTTGCTTATACCTTACAAATCGGACGACAACCCTTTGACTATCGGGCTATGATAGTTGTTCAAGATAGCTTAACGGCAGTCCAATCTCTCAGCAAATTAAAGGTTGATGATCTTCAACCGATCGCCGCAACACCACCCGCGATCGCCTTCCTTTTCCCTGGACAAGGCAGCCAATATTCTCAAATGGGACGAGAACTTTATGAAACCGAGCCGACTTTTCAAGCCGAAATCGATCGCTGCTGTGAATTCCTCCAGCCCATTCTCCAGCTAGATTTGCGCGATCGCCTGTATCACTCTGCTGCTGATGCTCTGACTCAAACTGCGATCGCCCAGCCCGCCCTTTTTACCCTTGAATATGCCCTAGCGAAACTCTGGATTTCCTGGGGAATTTATCCTGAAGCAATGATAGGGCACAGCATTGGTGAATACGTTGCTGCTTGCTTGGCAGGAGTATTGACCTTAGAAGATGCCCTAAGATTAGTGGCAATACGCGGTAAATTAATGCAGTCCTGTGCAGCAGGTGCAATGCTCTCGATCGCACTGCCAGCCGATCAAGTCAAAACCTTATTAGAGAACAATCTGACATTAGCCGCTGTGAACGCGCCCAAACTTTGTGTCGTGTCGGGCAGCCATGCCGCTATAGAAACCCTGGAGCAGCAACTTACTCTAAAAGGTATACTGAGCCGTCGGTTACAAACCTCTCATGCCTTCCATTCACCCCAAATGGAACCGATCGTTGCAGATTTCATCTCACAAGTGCAGCAGGTCAAATTAAGTCCGCCTAAATTACCGTTTATTTCCAACGTCACCGGAACCTGGATCACGCCCACCCAGGCTACCGACCCAATTTATTGGGGTCAGCAACTGCGCCAAACTGTGCAATTTGCATCAGGACTAGATACATTACTGCAAAAGCCAAATTTAATTTTATTAGAAGTAGGAGCCGGACGCACTTTAAGCACATTTGCCAAACAGACGATCGCCTCTATACCTATTTTTCACTCGCTGCGTCATCCCCAAGAACAAACTCCAGACAGAGCCATAATGTTAAACACGTTAGGAAATCTATGGTTAGCGGGAGTGGAAGTCGATTGGAAAGGTTTTCATGCCACAGAAAAAAGACAGCGAGTCCCTTTACCCACCTATCCTTTTGAGCATCAACGCTACTGGGTTGACTTGCATCCATCCAACGTTCCTTTGCCTCAACCTACCCCTGAATTGCATAAGCATTCTGATATCGCCCAGTGGTTCTATGTTCCCTCCTGGAAGCGCCTCCCCCTTTCCTCGATTGCAGATGAGCGATCGCCACAATGCTGGCTGATTTTTACAGAACTGCAAGGAATAGGTCAGGCTTTAGCGCAACGGCTCCAGCAGTTAAATCAAACCGTGATGACGGTCAGTCAGGGCGATCGCTTCTCGCAAATAATCAGCACTATACGGTAAATCCAACTAACTTAGAAGACTATGCTTTGTTGTTGCGATCGCTTCAAGAGAAGGGAGTAACTCCTGATCAAATCGTTCATTTTTGGAGTTTTCTAGAACCGCAGTTTTCTAGCTTAATTACTCTTACACAAGCCCTTCAAAACTCCCTACCCACAAGGGTCGCAGTCATCACCAACGGCTTACAAGAAGTAACTGGATTAGAAGCTTCAAACCCCTTGAATGCTACGGTATTAGGATCCTGCAAAGTTATTCCTCAAGAGTATCCTAATTTGCAGGTTTCTAGCGTAGATTTACTCATTCCTGATAGTGAGAATTTATCTTTCGATCGATGTGTAAAACAGTTGCTTCAAGAGTTAGCTGATCCCATTCCTGATTACGTTGCTTACCGAGGTCAACATCGTTGGGTACAGACTTTTGAACCCATCCAGTTATCCACAGCAAATCCAGTTTTACAACAGGCAGGCACTTATTTAATTGCCGGGGATTTAGTGGAAGGATTAGGACTAATTTTTGCTCAACAGTTAGCAGAAAACTTCCGCGCTAAACTGATATTAATTGGACGGGCAGGATTACCAGAACGTTCAGATTGGGACAAATGGCTGGCAACCCATGGTCAACAAGATCCCGTCAGCCGCTGTTTACGAACCTTGCAAAATATTGCAGCAACCAGCGAACTATATTTCTTCAGTGCAGATCTAGGAGATGCCGAAAGAGTACAAGCGATCGCCACTCAAGTTTTTGAGCAAGTAGGCACCCTTCACGCATGATTCACGCCGATACGATGGGCGATCGGGCAAGCTGTTTAATTTCAGAACTGAATCAAACTGAAATTGATCGCCAGTTCCGTTCCAAAGTTCAAGGCTTACTCAATTTAGAACAAGCCCTACACGGCAAAGTCACCGACTTTTACTTACTGCAATCTTCTCTTTCCACCGTGGTCGGCGGTGTAGGGTTTGCAGCTTATGCTGCTGCTAATTGCTTCCTCGATAGCTTTGCCCAAAGTCGTCATGAATCCGTGCCGTGGCTCAGTGTTAATTGGGATGCTTGTCGTGTTGATCAACCTGGAGAAGAAGCAACGACTGGACAAGCGCTAATCGATCTTGCCATGACTCCAGCCGAAGTCTGGGAAGTTACCCAGCGCATCTTGTCTCGCCCCGACCTACCGCAGGTCATCGTTTCACCTACTCCTTTATCCCTTCGTATTCAGCAATCGATCGCCCCGCCCGCTGCCAAAACCTACGATCGCCCCCAAGTCTCCACCGATTATGTCGCTCCTCGTAACAATATTGAGCAAACGGTCGCTACTACAATGCAGGATTTGTTAGGCATTGAAGCGATCGGTATCTATGACAACTTTTTTGAATTAGGAGGACATTCATTACTAGCAATTCAAGCCGTCTCTCGACTACGAGAAACCTTTCAGGTAGAACTGCCCATGCGTGATTTTTTATTCGAGTCGCCAACGGTTGCAGGAATTGCCAAAATCATTTCTGAGAACAAAGCCATGAACGAATCTGCCCAGCAGAATCAACAAGATATTGCAGACTTACTGAACCAGATTGAAGTCATGGATCAAGTTAATGAATCTGTGAATACACCTGTAAATACGCAAAAAGGAGAAAACTAATGGACTTCAGTTTGTTTTACTTTGATGGTGATGGTTCAGTCGCTCAAGCTCACAAATACCAGCTCCTAATCGACAGTGCTAAATTTGCTGACCAAAATGGGTTTTCTGCCATCTGGACTCCAGAACGTCATTTTCACGCTTTCGGAGGACTATATCCAAATCCTGCCATTACTAGTGCCGCGATCGCCATGATTACCCAGCAGATACAGCTCCGTGCAGGTAGTGTAGTCTTCCCCCTCCACGATGCCATCCGGATTGCGGAAGAGTGGGCAGTGGTCGATAATCTATCGAACGGACGAGCCGCGATCGCCGTTGCTTCTGGCTGGACAGTAGATGACTTTGTGCTGGCGCGAGATACTCATGCAAATCGCAAGGCAAATATGTGGGCGGGAGTAGAACAGGTACAGCAGCTCTGGCGAGGAGAGGCGATCGCTCAACAAGATGCAGCGGGTAAGGAGTTTATGATTAAAACGTTGCCCAAACCCATTCAAGCCGAGTTGCCTCTATGGATTACTTGTCAGTCTAACGAAACGTTTATTGAAGCAGGCAAACTGGGGGCTAATGTTCTTACCTCCTTGCTCACCGGAACGTTAGATGGGCTGACCCCGAAAATTCAGCTCTATCGAGAATCTCTTCAGCGGTACGGTCATGACCCACAATCGGGTAAAGTTTCTCTCATGATTCATACCTTTTTAGGCGAAGAGATTAATGCAGTGAAGGAGAAAGTGAGGCGACCTTTTTGCAACTATCTGAAAACCCATTACGATCTCCTCGAAAACCTGGCAAAAGGAATGGGAATGAACATTAGTTTGAAGGACTTTTCGGAAGATGATTTAGACAGCTTATTACTATTTGGCGTAGAAGGATTTATGAAAGGGCGATCGCTAATTGGAACGCCCGAAACCTGTCGTTCATTTGTATCTGAACTAGAGCGGGCAGGAATTAACGAGCTAGCTTGTCTCATTGATTTTGTTCAAGACTATGACACTACGATGGCAGGCTTACCCTACCTCAAACAATTGATGGAAAGTTGTAAACTTCAGACGGTAGGATAAAGGTCATGGCACAGCAGGATTGGTCAGAATTACAACAACGTATCGCCGCGCTTTCTCCTGAAAAGAGAGCAATTTTTGAGCAGCAGTTACAGCAGCGTAATCTGCAAATTTCTAGCATCCCCTTAGGGATTCCTAAACGCCCTAATCCTGCCGATCGCCCGCTGTCCTTTGCCCAACAGAGACTTTGGTTTTTACATCAGCTCGATTCCCATAGCCCTGCCTATAACATTGCAATGCTGTGGCGCTTTCAAGGTTCGCTCCATGTTCTAGCCTTAGAACATACTCTTAACGCTATTGTGCAGCGACATGAAACGCTAAGAACTGCATTTGACTCAATAGATGGACAGCCGGTACAGACAGTAAGCGATCAGCCTTTATCACTAGCGATTGCTAACTTGCAAGACTTTCCTGATCCAGCCGATCAGATTCAATTGCTCGCACATCAAGAAGCCCGACAACCTTTTGATTTAACGCGATCGCCCCTCCTACGAGCAACGCTTTTGCAAATTAGCGAAGACCAGTCTGTCTTGTTGCTCACCCTACATCACATCATCGCTGATGGTTGGTCACGCGGCATCTTAATGAAGGAATTTGCCAGCCTCTACAAAGCCTTTGTTACGGGTCAGCCCTCGCCCCTCGCCAACCTACCCATCCAATATCCCGACTTCGCCCTTTGGCAACAACAGACTCTTCAGCCAGAATTCGATCGCCAACTGATCTACTGGAAGCAACAGTTAGCCAATCTGCCACCGCTGAATTTGACCCTAGGAAAAAGCCCCTGTTCCTCTGATAGCAGTACTTTTAAGAGTGCGATCGCCACCCACATCTTACCGGCATCCCTGTTAGCTGCGTTAAAAGCCCTCAGTCGTCAAGCGGGCACCACGTTATTCATGACGCTACTAGCTGCCTTTAAACTGCTGCTACATCGCTACACTGGACAAGACGACTTTGCAGTGGGTATCCCCGTCGCCAACCGTAATACCCGCGAGACTGAGCAGTTAATTGGATTTTTTGTAAATACACTAGTCATCCGGACTCATTTCTCAGGAAATCCCAGTTTTCAGACTTTCCTAACCCATGTTCGTGAGGTAACATCTGCTGCCTATGCACATCAGGACTTACCATTCGCTAAACTAGTCGAAGCACTTCAACCTCAGCGTAGCCTCAGCGATAATCCTCTATTTCAAGTCATGTTTCAATTGCAGAATGAAGCCTATCAACTGCAAAATGCTCTAGCTCCAGACTTAGATATTCCTAACCTAAGTCTGAGCCAAGACTGGATTGATTCTGGTTTCACTAAATTTGATTTGACCTGGCATCTAGTAGAGCGGGATGGCGGATTATTAACCGTAGCTGAGTACCGTACTGATTTGTTCGAGGCAGAGCGATCGCCAGAATGCTAGGACATTTTCAAATCCTACTAGAAGCCATTGTCCTCAATCCCACTCAACGCATCTCAGAACTACCGATCTTAACTGCCGCAGAGCATCAGCAAATTCTGAATTGGAACCCGCCCTCTACTAGTATTTCTCAGCTACATTTTCATCAGCAATTTGAAGCACAGGTTAGAACGAACCCCTGATCAAATCGCCATTCGCTATCAAAGCCAAACGCTGACCTATCAACAACTCAACGCCCAAGCTAATCAATTAGCCCATTATTTGCACTCCCTCGGTGTTACTTCCGAAAGTTTAGTTGGTATTCACCTAGAGCGTTCTTTATCGTTAATGATAGGATTACTCGGCATTCTTAAATCGGGTGCTGCTTACGTTCCACTAGATATCACCACTCCGGGCGATCGCCTTACTTTTATTCTCGAAGATGCGAAAATTAAACTTCTCATTACCGACTCTTTCCATCTCCCCAATCTTCAGATTATCTCTCCCACCGACCCTCAAATCTCCTGCTTTCCGACTCACAATCCCCAATCCTTCACCACGCCCGATCATCTTGCTTACTTAATCTACACTTCTGGTTCCACTGGAAAACCTAAAGGAACACTGTTAACTCATCGTGGCTTAACCCATTATCTTCACTGGTGTGTTCAGACCTACATTATTCCTGGTGCTATAGGTGCGCCTGTTCAGTCTTCCATTAGCTTTGATGCAACCATTACCAGTCTGTATACGCCCCTGTTAGTTGGACAAACTGTAGTGCTGTTACCTGACGCTGTAGAATCGTTGGCGCAGTCGTTAACCGTTCGCTATAGCTTCATCAAACTTACGCCTGCTCATTTGCGCTTATTAAGCCAGTGGTTGGCATTGAATCCGACAGTTCAAATTGTGCCCCAAACCTTTATTTTAGGTGGTGAATCTCTAGCTGAGTCTGATCTCACCTTTTGGCGGATTCATGCACCAGAAAGTCGATTTGTTAACGAGTATGGTCCTACTGAAGCAGTAGTAGGTTGCTGTGTTTATGAAGCAGTATCACCCGTTCCAGATTCTATTCCGATTCCGATTGGTCGCCCTATTCCGAATGCAAATCTCCATATTTTAGATCGGTATTTTCAGCCTGTTCCCATTGGTGTACCGGGCGAACTTTATATTGGTGGCACAGGTCTGTCGCGCGGCTACTTAAATCGACCAGAATTGACGGCTGAACGGTTCATCCCAAGCCATCTAGGAGAAGGGGCTACGCGGCTTTATCGGACAGGCGATCGCGCTCGTTACCGCTCAGATGGAACCATTGAGTATCTCGGACGGTTTGATCACCAAGTCAAAATTCGCGGCTATCGAATTGAACTTGAAGAAATCGCTATTGTTCTCAATCAACATCCTCACGTTCAAGAATCTGTCGTCGTTGCTGCTCTAGATCTGAATGGGAACACTCGCCTCGTCGCTTATTTCACAGCCACCCTTTCCATCTCTCCTCACCTACTCCGCCAATTTCTTAAAACCCAGTTGCCCGATTATATGCTGCCTGCTCTTTTCTTGCCGATCGCCGTCTTGCCACTCACCCCAAACGGCAAAATCGATCGCCAAGCACTGCCTCAACCCAGTTGGGTTAACGTAGATAATGCACAACTGTTTACAGAGCGATCGCTGACAGAAATTGAGAAAACACTAGCAAGAATTTGGACTGAAGTATTAGGTGTAGCGGTTGGTATTCATGATAACTTCTTCGAGTCAGGCGGCGACTCAATTCTCAGTTTACAAATCATCGCTAGAGCCAATCAAGCCGGATTAAAACTATCGCCCCGTCAAATTTTTCAGCACCAAACCATTGCTGAATTAGCCCCCATTGCAGAACCTAGCGTTCATGCTGAACAAGGCACTATAACAGGTACAGTACCGCTCACCCCGATTCAACACTGGTTTTTCAAGCAAAATTTACCTGAGCCTCACCACTTTAACCAATCCCTATTACTAGAGGTCACCCCTAATCTTAATCCTCAGTTTCTAGAGACGGCGCTACAACAGCTCTGTAACCACCACGATGCACTTCGACTACGATTTGCTCAAAAAGATGACGGCTGGCAACAATTTCATGCCCCTATTGGAGAATCGATCGCCCTCCAAGTCATTGATTTAACACATTTACCTCACACTGAACAAACCCAGGTCATTGAAACCACCTCAAATCATCTCCAATCCAGTCTCAGCCTTTCCCAATCTTTAGGGCGCTATGTTTTATTTAACCTTGGTAACTCATCATCCGATCGCCTACTCATTATTCTTCATCATCTGATTGTCGATGGTGTTTCGTGGCAAATTTTGCTCGAAGATTTAGTCATGAGTTATCACCAGAGCGATCGCGGTCAACCCTTGCAGCTTCCACTCAAAACAACTGCATTTAGAGACTGGGCACAGCAATTAATGCTCTATGCTCAATCTGATGAGTTAAAGGCTGAGTTACCTTACTGGTCGGAGGTTTGCGCCTCGCCTGCTCTTTCCATCAAGCATTCTGGCAATGTTAATCATCGTCTAGTAGACAGTAATCATGTTTCAACTACGCTTAGCATAGAAGAAACTGAAGCATTACTAAAAAAATCGGCTCAATCTCATCGCATAACTGTTAATGAAATGATCATTACAGCATTATCATTCACCTTAAAGCAGTGGACAAAATCTGATAGAGTCAAAATCGATTTAGAAGGTCATGGACGAGAAGATTTGTTTGAAGAAATTGATGTTTCTCGTACAGTTGGATGGTTCACAACTATTTTTCCATCTTTATTTAGCCTATCCACAGCCTTATCTGTTCAAGATTCATTAAAAATTGTCCAAGCCCATCTCCATCAGATTCCAAAAAACGGTATTGGCTACGGTTTCTTAAAATATCTTTATCCATCAGAAATTTTGCCAACTTGTTCTCACTCTACAGTAAAATTTAATTATCTTGGATCAATCGACCGCCTTGCACAATCCTTCATTTTAGGACAAGCAAAAGAATCTAGCGGGCAAGCCTATAGCCCTCTACAGCAGCGCTACTATGCCTTGGAAGTTAATAGCTGGATCAGCGCTGGACAGCTTCATTTCAAATGGGTTTCTAACCATGAGTCCTACGATACTCTGCAATATTGGGCAGACCAATGTGTCATCCATCTTCAAACCCTGCTAAATTCAGAAATGCACCCCAAGGCTACCGATTTTCCAGCCGCCCGATTGAATCAAAAACAGCTTGACCAGTTAATATCCAAAATTCAACAGCCGGGGAGGAAATAGCGTTGTGAAACAAACAAGCCCGATCGCCGATCTCTACGAACTTTCCCCGATGCAGCAGGGAATGCTGTTTCATTCACTCTATGCCCCTACATCAGGACTATACACCGAGCAACGAACCTGCCAGCTTCAAGGTTATTTAGCCGTCGCTGCCTTCAAACAAGCATGGCAGCACGTTGTCGATCGCCATCCGATTTTGCGAACCGGTTTTTATTGGGAAGAAGTAGAGAAACCGCTACAGGTTGTTTTTGAAATAGCTGAGCTAGGCTGGATTGAACAAGACTGGCAGTATTTAACCGAGTCGGAACAAGCCTTAGCCTTAGCAGAATTTTTGCAGAGCGATCGCCTTCAAGGGTTTGAACTGACCGAAGCCCCGCTCATGCGCTGTGCCCTGCTGCAAATTGCCCACGACACCTACCATTTTGTCTGGACACATCACCATTTGCTAATAGACGGTTGGTGTAACGCTATCCTCCTCAAAGAAGTCTTAGCATTTTACGAAGCCGCTTGTCAGCAAAAAACTTTGTCGCTGCCGTCGCCCCGTCCTTTCCGCGATTATATTCTCTGGCTTCAGCAGCAAGATTTGGAGCAAGCAGAACAGTTTTGGCGTGAAAAACTGAAGGGATTTGACTCTCCTACAACGTTATTATTTAACGCCTCTCACAGCATTCAAGAGTATCAAGAACAGCATCTACAAATTGATTCTGTGTTTACCACTCAGATCCACCTCTTTTGTCAGCAGCACCATATTACTCTCAACACACTGATTCAAGCTGCCTGGAGCTTATTGTTAAGTCGCCATAGCGAGTCTACAGATCTCATGTTTGGTGTCACTGTTTCAGGTCGTCCGCCCGATCTAGCAGGGGTAGAAACCATGATGGGTCTGTTTATTAACACGCTCCCTGTGCGGGTTCAACTCCCCGATGATACGGAACTTTTCTCTTGGATGCAAACCATCCAATCCCAGCAATTAGAACGGGAGCAATACGCCTACAGTTCGCTGATTGATATTCAGGCTTGGAGCGGTATACCACGCGGTACGCCTCTGTTTGAGAGCCTGATTGTATTTGAAAACTACCCTGTTTCTATTGCTGATACCTTACAGAACCAAAAGTCTGGACTTAAAATTAGCCATAGTTGCGGCTACGCACACACCAATTACCCACTTACGCTTTCAGTCATTCCTGGATCTGAGCTGCTGTTGCAAATTGGGTATCAGTCTGGGTTTACAAAAGATATTGTTACTCAGTTCTTAAAGCATCTCCATACCATTCTCCAAAATATTCTCAGCAATCCCTATCGATCGTTGTCGCAAGTCTCTCTACTGACTAGTGCAGAGGAACAGCAGTTAGCAGCATGGAATCAAACCGATCGCCATTTTTCACCCCTCTGTGTTCATCAGCAGTTTGAGATCCAAGCAGAACAGACTCCCGATGCGATCGCTCTCATTCACGACGAGCAGCACTTTACCTATCGTCAACTTAATGCCAGCGCCAATCAGCTAGCCCATTACCTAGTAGCCCAAAACATCCAACCCAATGCACTCGTTGCCGTTTGCCTCAATCGCTCTGCGGCTCTAATTATTAGCCTCCTCGCCATCCTCAAAGCTGGAGCCGCCTATCTACCGCTTGACCCAGCCTATCCTAGCGATCGCTTAGCGTTCATGCTAGAGAATGCCCAAGCTAAAGTCGTAATCACAACCTCAGTTCTTTCTAGTTCTTTATTTCATGCCTCTAAGATTCATTTTGACATTCAACAATCCGTTATCAATCAAGAAAAATCTTATAATCTAGACTATTCTGTTTCTGCCGAATGTCTCGCCTACGTTATCTACACTTCCGGTTCAACAGGCAAACCAAAAGGTGTGATGATCTCCCACCGATCGCTCTCTAACTACGCTGCCGCCGCAGCCGAAAAGTTTGCACTGACTACAGGCGATCGGGTTTTGCAATTTGCCTCCATTAGCTTTGATGCTGCGGCTGAAGAAATCTATCCTACTCTCATGACGGGTGCGGCATTAATTCTGCGCTCTGCTGAAATGATTAGAACAGCAACAACTTTTTTTACCACTTGTCAACAGCAGCGAATCACTTTACTAGATTTGCCTACAGCCTATTGGCAACAGCTTGTACAACAAATGGTTGCAGAATCTCTGCCTCTGCCTACCACCCTACGTCTAGTCATCATCGGGGGTGAAGCAGCTTCAACTTCTGATCTGGCAGCGTGGCTGAAGTATACTCACAATCAAATTCGGTTAATTAATACCTATGGTCCTACCGAAACTACTGTGGTTGCGACTTGGTGGGAAGCAACGGAAGCTAGAACTATAGCTATTGGCCAGCCGATTCCAAATGTATATGTTTATGTGTTAGACAAACATCTTCAACAGGTTCCGATTGGTGTTCCTGGAGAGTTGTATATTGGAGGTCTGGGTGTTGCCATAGGTTATCTTCAGCTAGATCAACTAACAGCTACAAAATTTATTCTCGATCCTTTTAGACCGGGATTCCAAAAGATCTATAAAACAGGCGATCGCGTTCGTTATCAGTCCGATGGCAACTTAGAATTTCTAGGTCGCTATGACCAGCAAATCAAGCTACGGGGTTTTCGCATCGAACTGGGCGAGATTGAAGCTGCCCTCAAGCAACATCCAGGCATCCAAGAGGCGATCGTCACTCTCCAAGGCGATCCGCCCCGCCTCATTGCCTATCTGCTCTCCCCTCCGCCCTCTCCCTATCCTCAACCTCCGCACCTACCTCCAAACGCAGCTTCCCAGCTATATGCTTCCCGCTGTGTACGTGCCTGTGGCGAAAATTCCCCTCACCCCTAGCGGCAAACTCGATTACAAAACCCTGCCCCAAATTGAACCCATAACTGAAGCAGCAATTGAACCTAGAACAGATGGGCGCACCCCAACCGAAGAGTTGCTAACGGGTATTTGGAAAATGGTATTGGGCGTAGAGCCTGGAATACACGATAACTTTTTTGATTTAGGTGGACACTCCCTCCTAGCAACAAGGGTGATTTCACAAATTCGCCAAGTATTCGGTGTGGAAGTAGCTTTGCGTCAAATCTTTGAACAGCCCACTCTCGCAGAATTTGCGCAGGGGTTGACGACTGCGATCACTTCCTCCAGTGCGCCTGTCTCGCCCATCATCCCCGTCCCTCGGACAGAAACTCTCCCGCTCTCCTTTGCCCAACAACGCCAATGGTTTTTAAGCCAGCTAGAGCCAGACAGCCCTCTTTACAATATTCCTGTCGCCGTGCGCATCATAGGAGGTCTCAACACTCAAGCCTTGCAGCAAAGCTTAAACGCCATTCTCCAACGTCATGAAACCCTGCGTACCGCCTTTCCAACTGTAGACGGACAACCCACTCTGCGCATCTTGCCTACTCTAGAATTAGGCTTACCCATCCTTGATCTGAGCGCCCTTAGCATTTCAGAACAACAAGAGCAGGTGAAACAGCATATTGATCAGCAAGCTAAACAAACGATCGCCATCGATCATCCTCCGCTTCTCCGTGCAACACTGCTCCATCTCAATGATCAAGAGCATATCATTCTTCTAACATTGCATCATATCGTTGCAGATGGCTGGTCATTAGGCATACTCATTCAAGAAATATCCGCGTTATACCCTTCATTCGTAAAACAGACTTTGCCATCGTTACCCCTACTTTCTATTCAGTACGTTGATTTTGCGGTTTGGCAGCATTCACAGCAGCATCTTCTTGATACGCAACTGACTTACTGGAAACAGCAGCTAAAAGACTTACCCATTTTAGAACTTCCTACCGATCGCCCACGTCCAGCCGTTCGTAGCCTGCAAGGAGCCAGCCTCAACTTCTCCCTTCCCCCTGCTCTTACCGCAGCCCTGAAACAATTAAGTCAAGAGTCGGGTTGTACCCTATTTATGACCTTGCTAGCTGCCTTTCAGACCGTTTTACACCGCTATACAGGCAGCGAAGATCTAGTCGTGGGAACTGCGATCGCCAATCGTAATCGCGCTGAAATTGAAGGACTTATTGGCTTTTTTATCAATACCTTAGCTATTCGCAGCGATCTATCTGGAAATCCTACTTTTGTAGATCTATTGCACCGTGTCCGTGCCGTTACCCTAGCAGCTTATGCCCATCAAGACCTTCCCTTTGAGCAGTTAGTTGAGACTCTCCAACCGCAACGCTCTCTCAGCTATACGCCTCTATTTCAAGTTATGTTTGTGCTGCAAAATACCCCCTTTGCTGCCTTAGAAATCGAGAACTTACAATGGACTCCCATTCCCAGCCATAGCGGTACTGCCAAGTTTGACCTTACCTTATCCATGCAGGAATCCGACGAGGGCTTAATCGGCACTTTGGAGTATAGCCTTGATTTATTTGAACCGCCTACCATTCAACGCCTTGCCGGACATCTGCAAACTTTACTAGAAGCAATCGCCACCAATCCGGAGCAACGTATCTCTGAACTCCCCCTGCTCACCGCGATCGAACAGCAGCAGCTATCAGCTTGGAACCAGACTCAAGCACCCTATCCCAACCGTTGTATTCACGAACAGTTTGAAGCCCAGGTTGAGCAAACGCCCCATGCGATCGCCTTAGTCTATCAAGACCAGCAAATTAGCTACGCTCAACTCAACCAAAAAGCAAATCAACTTGCCCATCATCTCCGCAACTTAGGCGTTGGTCTGGAAACCCCCGTAGCTATCTGCCTCGATCGCACCCCCGACTTCATCATCAGCATTCTCGCTATTCTCAAAGCAGGTGGAACATACATTCCACTTGACTTCACCCATCCTTCAGAACGTCTTCAATTTATTCTGACCGACACTCAAACAAAAGTTTTAATCGCTTCTGAACCTCATTCTTTTTCTCTCACTCAGGTTCATCCACAAAATCATCCCCATATATATCCTAATTCTAACCCTCTTTCCGTTACCGTATCTAGTCATCTAGCGTACATTTTATATACCTCTGGCTCAACAGGTATTCCTAAAGGTGTTTGTACTCCCCACCGGGGGGTAGTCCGACTAGTCAGTAATACTAACTATGTCAATTTAGATCACACTGAAATTATTCTGCAAGCGGCTCCTCTCACCTTTGACGCTGCCACCTTTGAAATTTGGGGTGCATTGCTCAATGGTGGACGACTTGTATTGCTGCCAGAATCACAGCCTTCCTTGATGGATTTAGCAGAGGCGATCGCCCATCACCAAGTTACGACGCTTTGGCTCACCGCAGGCTTATTTCACATCATGGTGAGTGAGCACCTAGCAAGCCTCAAGCCTCTCCGTCAACTGTTAGCAGGAGGTGATATTTTGTCTGTTTCTCATGTTCAAGCCGTTCGTCGCGCCTATTCTCACATTCGTCTTATTAACGGATACGGTCCTACAGAAGGAACGACTTTTACCTGTTGCCATACAGTCAGCTCAGATGAGACTAATAGTGTCTCTCTGCCGATTGGAAAGCCTCTCTCTAATACACAAATCTACGTTCTAGATGCTTATCTTCAATCCGTTCCTATTGGTATTCCAGGAGAGCTATATATTTCTGGTGATGGATTGGCACGAGGCTATCTTAATCGACCTGACTTAACCGCAGAGCGATTTATACCGGGCTTGGCAACTGTGTTGTACAAAACGGGCGATCGCGTTCGGTATCGTCCCGATGGCTCGTTAGAATACCTGGGGCGTTTAGATCAACAGGTAAAAATTCGCGGATTTCGGATCGAGCTTGGAGAAATTGAAGCCATGTTGATACAGCATCCTGCCGTTCAAACCGCTATTGTGACGCCGCAATTAGAGTTATCTGGCAATAGACGACTTATTGCTTATATTGTGGTGAAAGAAGAACAGGATTGGTCGCAGGAACTCCGGCATTTTCTATCAGCGTATCTTCCTGACTATATGATTCCAGCTTTCTTTGTACCCCTAGCAGCCCTGCCCCTAACGCAAAACGGCAAGGTCGATCGCCAAGCATTACCCATTACTGCTTTAGTGTCCTCCGATCGCTCTTTAATTAGCCCTCGCACCTCTGTAGAAACCACGCTAGTCGAAATCTGGTCAGCCGTCCTTCATTTGCCTACCGTTAGTGTTGAAGATAACTTCTTTGAACTAGGCGGCGATTCCATCCTGGCAATTCAGATTGTTAGCCGCGCTCATCAGGCAGGTTTGCAATTTACGTCTAAGCAGTTATTTCAGCACCAAACTATCGCCGAATTAGCATCAGTTGCGATCGCCAATCAGCCTATCCTTGCCGAGCAAGGGCAGGTCACAGGTTCAGTACCGCTCACCCCAATCCAGCACTGGTTCTTTGAGCAAGCTCTACCCAATCCACACTATTTTAATCAAGCGGTATGGTTAACGGTTCCATCTAACTTAAACTCAGATTGCTTAGAGCAAATACTTCATGCTTTACAGCAGCATCACGATATCTTGCGACTTCAGGTTCAGATGAACAATTGCCAGCTAGAAATCACTTCGCAAATTACTAATCCTATCACGTATTTTAATTACGCCGACTTGCCCACAAAACAGCAGCAAACAATCCTTGAACAAACCGCGACTGAGATGCAAATGAGCCTCGATCTATCTACAGGAAGGGTAATGCGAGTCGCCGTATTTAACCTGGGCGATCGCCAACCCAGTCGCTTATTATTCATTCTGCACCACCTGATCATTGATGGCATTTCGTGGCGGATTTTACTAGAAGATTTTCAAACTGCCTATCGGCAAATCAGCAAAGGGCAAGAAATTCAGCTTCCACCCAAAACCACTTCGTTTAAGCAATGGGCTGAACAACTTCAGGATTATCCAGTTTCTTCTCTAGAACTAGGCTACTGGCGATCGGCAGTTCAGAAATCAACTCAGCCTTTACCGATCGAGTTTTCTATGAATGAAATTGATCAGTCTGTAGAACTAATATTTTCATCAGAGCAAACCCAAGCGCTACTAACCGAAACATCCAAAGCCTACAATACTCAAGTTAACGAGGTATTGTTAACTGCATTAATACTGGCGCTCAAGCAATGGTCAGGTAATTCGACCTTTGTTATTGATTTAGAAGGGCATGGTAGAGAAGAGCTATTTGATAACGTTGATATCTCTCGAACGGTTGGCTGGTTTACCACACTTTATCCAGTTGAATTTACAATTTTAGATAACGACTTAGGAGCATCGCTTAAAAAGATTAAGGAAACTATTCGCCACATTCCTAATCAAGGGATTGGGTACGGCTTATGTCGATATCTAATGAACGATACTCAGATTCAATCTGAGCTGAAAGCGTTACCTCATGCAGAAATTAGCTTTAACTACTTAGGACAGTTCTTGGGAGGACAGTTTTTAGACCAGGGAGAGATACAGTTAGCTCTCGAATCCGTAGGACTGACTCAAGCACCAGACAACCCGCATCCGTACCTTTTTGAAATCACAGCCTCAATTGTAGAAGGACAACTTCGGCTAAACTGGAGCTATAGCCAGCACTCCCCTGAAACGATCGCCCACCTTCTCGAAACTTTTCAAACCTATTTACTGCATCTTATCGAGCACTGCCAATCCTCTGATGTAGGTGGCTACACCCCCTCCGATTTTGCCCTTGCAGAACTCGATCAAAGCCAACTGGATGCAGTACTAGCAAGCGTCACCTTTGGAGGTGCATGATGACGACTCAAGCGATCGCCGATATCTATCCCCTCGTGCCGCTACAGCAGGGCATATTGTTTCACAGTTTGTTGGCTCCCCAATCTGGGGCTTATGTGGTGCAAGTCAACTTTGCGATCGAGGGTGACTTTAATTCCTCTGCCTTTGAGCAAGCGTGGCAGCGGGCGATCGCCCGTCATACTGTTCTCCGAACTGCTTTTGTTTGGGAAAATTTAGAGAAACCTCTCCAGGTCGTTGGACAGCAAGTAAAACTCCCGATCGAAATATTAGACTGGCAGCAGTTTGCCAACGACGAGCAACAGCAGCGGCTTAAAGACCTGCTCCAGACCCAACGCACCCAAGGGTTTGTGCTCACCCAAGCCCCACTCATGCGGCTGACGCTGGCTCAAGTGCAACCTCAGCAGTGGCAGGTCATTTGGTGCTATCACCATTTGTTGCTAGACGGATGGTCTGTGCCGCTGCTCCTGCAAGAAGTATTGACTTACTATCACAGCTTTAGCAATGGGCAACCTGTCACGCTTCCTGCCCCTCGACCCTACCGAGATTATATTGCTTGGCTACAGCAGCAAAGTTTGGCTGAGGCAGAACAGTTTTGGCGAAAAACGCTGTCAGGATTTTTTGCCCCTACGCCATTGAAAAGCATTCAAGAACCTTCTCAGCGATCGCATCCTGCCCATCCTGCTATCAGCCAATATTTAGAACATCAGCTTAATCTCTCGCCTGAGCTAGCCGTTCAACTCCAAGCCTTTGCCCAACAGCACCAGCTAACGCTCAACACCTTATTTCAAGCTGCTTATGCTCTACTACTAAGTCGTTATAGCGACGAATTGGACGTAGTATTTGGAGTAACTTCCTCTGGTCGTCCACCTGAACTTAGCAGTTCAAGCAGCATGATTGGTTTATTCATCAATACCCTGCCTCTACGAGTTAAAATTCATTCTCAGCAGCGTTTACTTTCTTGGTTAAAAAATCTGCAAACTACTCAGGTAGATTTACGCCAATATGAATTTACATCTCTTATCGACATTCAGCGTTGGAGTGAGGTGCCTCACAGTTCGCCACTGTTTGAAAGTCTATTAATTTTCGAGAACTATCCCATATCTCCTGATATGAAGCGATCGCTCACTCAACTCAATCTCCACAATATTCAAACCACTGAGCAAACTAATTATCCTCTGACCCTCTACGTTGTAGCCGATGAAAATGTAACGCTGCGGATACTCTATGATAGCGATCGCTTTACTTCTAGCAGCATGAGCCGAATGCTCGGACACCTTCAAATTTTACTCACTGGAATCATTGAAAATCCAGATCAAAGAATATCGGAGCTAACACTATTAACTCCAGTAGAACAACAGCAACTACTCATTGACTGGAACGATACAGACGATCGCTCTATCCCACCTCTTTGCTTCCATCAACGCTTTGAACAGCAAGCCCAACAAACACCTGACGCGATCGCCCTTCTCTTCCAAGACTCCCACCTCAGCTACTCGCACCTCAACGATCGCGCCAATCAACTCGCCCATTCTCTCATCAGTCTAAACCTCGCCCCAGAAGCCCCGATCGCCCTCCATCTCCATCGCTCCTTAGATATGGTGATTGCCCTCTTAGCAGTCCTCAAAGCAGGGGCTTGTTATCTCCCCCTCGACCCTTCTCTGCCCGCTGAACGCCTTGCTTTCATGCTCAGCGATGCGCAAGCCCCAATCTTGATCACCACGCCTGATTTACCAGTGATTCCCGCCGATTCTGTGCGCACCATTCATTTAGACGATTGCTCTTACGCCTTTATTACCCATCCCGATCGCCCCACCCCCTGTCGTCATGCCGCCTACCTGCTCTACACCTTCCGGCTCGACAGGCATCCCCAAAGCCTGTGCAAATTTTGACACTCTGC
>JAAUPA010000072.1 GCA_012034615.1 Leptolyngbyaceae cyanobacterium CSU_1_4
CGACGATCGGTGACCGGAAAGCTCGACGAATTTGCCGCTCGGGCAAAAGTCATCCACATTGACATCGATCCGGCTGAGGTGGCAAAATCGGATTCCGGATGTGCCCATTGTGGGCGATGTTCGGCGAGTCCTGACGGATCTATTGCAGCACGACGCTAAGAGTGATAATGCAGCCAATTCGACCCAAACCCAGGATTGGCTGCAAAGAATTGCTCGGTGGAAGGTCGATTATCCTCTGGTTGCGCCGACTTATCCAGGGGTGCTGTCGCCTCAGGAAGTGATTGTTGAAATTGGTCGGCAGGCTCCCCAGGCTTGTTACACCACCGATGTAGGGCAGCACCAAATGTGGTCGGCGCAGTTTCTCAAGAATGGTCCTCGTCGCTGGATTTCGAGTGCAGGTCTAGGTACGATGGGTTTTGGAATGCCGGCGGCGATGGGTGCAAAGGTGGCGCTTCCCGATGAGCAAGTCATTTGTATTAGCGGTGATGCTAGTTTTCAAATGAATCTTCAAGAGCTGGGCACATTGGCGCAGTATGGCATCGAGGTAAAAACTGTAATTATCAACAATGGTTGGCAGGGAATGGTGCGCCAGTGGCAGGAAGCATTCTATGGAGAGCGCTATTCTTCATCCAACATGGAGCCTTCAATGCCCGATTTTGTGATGCTGGCTCAGGCGTATGGCATTAAGGGGATGCTGGTGAAGACGCGGGAGGAGTTGGCAGGGGCGATCGCTGAAATGTTGGCGCATGAGGGACCTGTGCTCATGGATGTCCAGGTCAAGCGCGATGAAAACTGTTATCCCATGGTTGTTCCGGGCAAGAGCAATGCCCAAATGGTTGGCTTGCCTAAGCTGCTGGAATCGGAAGATTCCCAAGCTTTGACCCGTTGCGGTAACTGCGGGGCGGAAAATCAACCGGGGAATAAGTTCTGTCCAGAATGTGGGACAAAACTATAAAAGCCTGGATAGAGTAAAATCTAGTTTAGTGTCCTTCTCCAGATCGGCAAAGAAGGACGCTAAGCCTTGGAGGATGTTTGAAAAGTTAAAATTGTGACCCGAACTGCCGCCTAAATCCCCTAAAATGGGGGATTTGGGGGGCGAAAAACGTTGCAACGAGCCAGTTCCGATAGAGGGAACTAGAGAATTGGTTATTTCAAAAACGCCATTCATCGTGATCTATTGTGTCAAAGGTAATACTGTGCAAGCTCTTTGTGTGTTGCATGGTACTAAAAAATATCTAGAATGAACATGATTTGACTCAAAATTACCATCAGATGTAACTGAGAAGAAAATCAGTTTTACTCTGGCACTGACCGCTGAAGATCGAATGCGATCGCGCCATCATTTTGAGTCTGGTGGTCAATCTTTTTCCTTACAACTGCCCAGAGGAACAGTTCTTTATCACCATGATTTACTGAAAGCAGAATCGGGCGAACTGGTGCAGATTATCGCTAAGCCCGAACCCGTGATCACTGTAACTGCCAAAACGTTTCTAGATTTGCTCAAAGCCGCCTACCATCTTGGCAACCGCCATGTGCCGCTGGAGGTCACGGAAACTTATTTACGACTGTCGCCCGATTCAGTTCTTAAATCTATGTTGGAGCAGTTGGGAGTGCAAGTGATAGAAGAAATTTTGCCGTTTCAACCCGAAATGGGGGCATATAGCCAGGGTTACCATGACCATTCGTAATTTGGAAATACAAACAGATGTTGGAAAGGCGCGATCGCTCCTAGCCCTCTTACAATTTGTCAGTCCGGCTTTACCAGTTGGGGCTTACAGCTATTCTGAAGGTGTTGAAACGTTGGTGCAGAAGGGCAAGGTTAAAGATTTAGCAACGCTGGAATATTGGCTGCAACAAGAGCTAAAGTATGGAGCAATCTCAGTAGAAGCGATCGCTTTACTCAGGGCTTATACCTGTGTTGAGAATGACGATCGCACAGGTTTAAAGTATTGGAACGAATGGCTTTCGGCATTTCGAGAAACAGAAGAAATACGACGGCAAAGTTGGCAAATGGGGCGATCGCTGACTCGTTTATTAATCGATCTTCAGCCCCTATTGCAACCCGCTATTACAGCCTGTGAAGAGCATTGCAACTTTACGGTGGCGTTTGCGATCGCTGCTGATCATTGGCAGATTGATCCACAAACAGCCCTGCTCGGTTACCTGTATAGTTGGGCTGCAAATTTAGCAAATGCAGGAGTTCGTTTAATTCCGTTAGGACAAACCCAAGGACAACAATTATTACTTAATCTTTACCCAGTTTTGGAACGAACGGCTACAACCGCAATGAACGCTAATAATGATAGTCTAAAAAACTGTGGCTGGGGGCTGGCGATCGCTAGTATGCAACATGAAACTCTTTATTCTCGATTGTTTCGCAGCTAACAAACTTTTAGAATAGTTGACTGGGAGAAAAACATGAGCCCATTTCGAGTTGGAATTGCAGGACCTGTTGGATCAGGTAAAACAGCTTTGGTTGAGGCGCTTTGCAAAGCTCTGCGGGATGAACTCAATCTTGCGGTCGTCACTAATGATATTTACACCCAAGAAGATGCGCAGTTTTTAGTCCGGCATGGAGCATTAGAGAGCGATCGCATTATTGGAGTAGAAACGGGCGGTTGTCCTCATACAGCAATTCGGGAAGATGCTTCGATTAATTTAGTGGCGATCGAACAATTAGAGCGAAAGTTTACCACCCTGGATTTAGTTTTTGTGGAAAGCGGCGGCGATAATCTTGCTTCTACCTTCAGCCCAGAATTAGTAGATTTAACGATCTATGTCATTGATGTGGCAGCAGGGGATAAAATTCCCCGTAAAGGGGACCCGGCATTACAAAATCGGACTTGCTGATGATTAATAAAGTTGACCTAGCGCCTCTAGTCGGTGCAGATTTAAGCGTAATGGAGCAAGATTCTCGAAAAATGAGGGGAGATAAGCCTTTTGTTTTCACTAATCTCAAAACTAATCAAGGACTTGAAGCCATCATCAGCTTTATTCGATTACACGCAGGTAATCTCAAGCCTTGATCCCGTTCCTGCCTCCGGAGTAACCTCAATCTCTAGCCGTAATGTTTACTAAAGTTTAAACTTTTAGACCAATTCAAGGTTGTAAATGTATCTCACTATACATTTAAAGACTCGATCTCAGCCCTACCATCACGGTTAGCTTAACCCTTTATGTATTAGGCGCTAATCCGAGAGGAGTGGTGAATTAAAAATGTCAAGTTCATTGAATCGTCGTAAGTTTTTGATTTATGGTTCCGCAGCCTTGGGTACAAGCCTGCTGTTGAAAGGTTGTGCTCCAGCACCCAGTGGCGAGACCGCTGCATCTAGCGGATCATCTCCTAACGCTGCCGCCGGTGGAACTGGAGACACGATTAAAGTAGGGGTGTTGCATTCTTTGAGCGGCACGATGGCGATTAGTGAGAAGAGCGTAGTGGATTCTACGTTATTGGCGATCGAGGAAATTAATGCGGCTGGCGGAATTGGCGGTAAAAAAATTGAGGCGATTCAAGAAGATGGTGCTTCTGATTGGCCCACCTTTGCCGAAAAAGCGAAGAAGTTGATTGAGCAAGATCAGGTGGTTGTAATCTTTGGCTGCTGGACTTCGGCGAGCCGCAAAGCAGTTTTGCCTGTGTTTGAAGAAAAGAACCACATGCTTTACTACCCCGTGCAGTATGAAGGACAAGAGTGTTCTAAAAACATCTTTTACACTGGGGCTGCGCCCAATCAACAAATCGAACCTTCTGTAGATTGGCTCTTAGAAAATAAGGGCAAAAATTTCTACCTCGTGGGTTCTGACTATGTGTTTCCTAAAACAGCCAACACCATTATCAAAGCGCAGTTGGCAGCAAAGGGTGGCAAAACCGTCGGCGAAGATTATTTGCCCCTAGGCGGCGTTGAGGTGGCACCGATTATTGCCAAAATTAAGAGCGTTCTGCCCGATGGCGGCGTGATTTACAACACGCTGAATGGGGACAGCAACGTGGCGTTCTTCAAGCAAATGCAGGGCGCAGGCTTGAACCCTGACAAGTATCCTGTGATGTCGGTCAGTATTGCTGAAGAAGAAGTGAAGGCGATCGGCGTTGAGTTTCTGAAGGGGCACTATGCTGCTTGGAACTACTTCATGACTGTTGAAAGTCCTGAGAACAAGAAGTACGTGGAATCGTTCAGAAAAATGTACGGCGAAGATCGCGTGACCAATGACCCGATGGAGGCAGGGTATATTTCGGTCAACATTTGGAAACAAGCGGTTGAAAAAGCAGGCGGCGCAGGTTCTCCCACCGATTTGGAGAAAGTCCGAACGGCGGCATATGGGCAAGCCTTTGATGCGCCTGAGGGACCTGTGAAGATGAACAGCAACCACCACATTTCTAAAACCGTGCGGATCGGAGAAGTACGAGAGGATGGTCTGTTTGAGATTGTCTTCTCGACTCCTAAGCCGATTGATCCAATTCCTTGGAACCAGTTTGTCACAGAAACCAAGGGTTTTGCTTGCGACTGGACTAAGACAGATGTGAAGAGCGGTGAAACTGCTGGTAAGTACAAGATCTAGAAGTTGCTAGGTAGGACAGTTCTTGGCTGTGGGATGCAGTTGAGCACTGTCCTAAAACGTTCTTTAAAGCCCAGAACTGCAATTTTGGGAAAGCAAGGCGGAACGAAGTATCTGGGTTCTGGGGCATTGTTTAAGGGGGTGGGTCATCTCAGCCTGAGGAGCACCTGATGAACGCCTGATGAATACCTGATGAATACCTGATGAACAGTTTGATACAGGTTAAAAGCTTGAAGTGGTTGCTAGTTCAGTGAATGGATGGGAATGGCGCTTCTCTCTTTTCTGCCAGAAATTGGAAATGAGAAAAAGCGATCGCCCACAATAACTCTAGAAGCTTTTTATACAGAATTAGGGCTTCGGATGCACGATATTTAGATCAGGTCGTTAACACAGGGAGATACTTTTGTTACCCAGTATTTTAGACGGCATTTTTAGTGGCTTAAGCATTGGCTCCATCCTGCTTTTGTCGGCGCTAGGGCTGGCGATCGTATTTGGATTAATGGGCGTGATCAACATGGCTCACGGCGAGTTGATGATGCTTGGTGCTTACACAACCTTTGTGGTTCAAAATATTTTTAAGCCTTTCAAACAACTGCCTGGAGTGGGGGAGTATGTTTTTGGCAGCTACATTTTCTTTGCCCTCATTGCGGCGTTTCTTGTGGCAGCGTTGATGGGCTTAATTTTAGAGCGAGGCGTGATTCGCTATCTGTATGGGCGACCTCTAGAAACTTTGCTGGCAACTTGGGGCGTAAGTTTAATTTTGCAGCAGTTTGTGCGCAGCGTAAGCTGGGTCATGGTGGTGGGAATGGCTGTGTTTTGCCTGCTGTTTTTTGGGGGCATGGCGCTGCTCAAAAAACGCCCTGACTTTGACCGCATTCGGCAAGGGGCGATCGCGCTTCTGCTTCCCCTCTCTGCTGCTATTGCTCTGGCAGTCGGCTCGACCCTCAGCAGCACCTACAAACTGGCAGTGACTAAGCCGTGGTTTGGGGCACAGAACGTCGATGTTACGGCTCCTGCGTGGCTACGAGGCGGGTTGCCAATGGGCAATTTTCAGTTGCCCTACACCCGGATGTTTATTATGGTGCTGACGGTGGTATGCGTGCTAGGCATCTATCAATTCTTGCAGCGATCGCCTTGGGGGCTCCGGATTCGATCGGTCACCCAAAATCGAACCATGAGTGCTTGCCTAGGAATTTCTACTGAAAAAGTAGACGCTCTCACGTTTGCGATCGGCTCTGGGCTGGCAGGGGTAGCAGGTTGTGCGGTGAGTCTGTTGGGTTCGGTGGGTCCTAACACTGGACAGGTCTACATTGTCAATACCTTCATGGTGGTGGTGGTCGGCGGCATCGGCAAGCTGGTGGGTGCCGTGGTGGGGGCAATGGTCATTGGCGTTCTCAACTACGTCATTGGGGCAAAATTCTGGTGCCTCTGACCAGCCCAATTCAGCCGTTGTCTGACTTTTTACCTTCTTTGGCGATACCAGCATGGCAACTGTTTTGGTGTTTATCTTAATTGTGGTATTTCTCCAATTCCGTCCGGCTGGACTTTTCCCCCAGAAAGGGCGATCGGTCGATGCTTAAATCCAAACTCATTATTCAGGAACTATCATCATGTCTGTGCAGTTAGCCGTGCGCCATGGTCCTATTGGAACCAAGGCTCGATCGCCCTGGGTTGAAGTCGCCATTGTGGGCGCGATCTCTCTGTTTTTATCATTGTTGTGCCGCGAGTGTTGCCCGGATTTGGCTCAATCCATGGGACGTTTTGGCATTGGCGATCGTAGCCCTGGGCATTGACTTAATTTGGGGTTACACGGGGCTACTGAGCTTAGGTCACGGAGTTCTCTTCACCTTGGGCGGTTACGCTCTAGCCATGCACCTCAAGATGCAAATTCCAGCCAATGCTAGCAGTCCCCTCCCTGAATTTATGTCTTTGTATGGAGTAGAAAAACTACCTTGGTTTTGGGCACCTTTTGCCTCTTTTCCCTTCACCGCATTAGCCATTTTTCTGGTGCCTGGAATCGTCGCCGGAGTCCTGGGTTACCTGATTTTCCGTAACCGGATTCGAGGCGTATATTTTTCAATTTTGACTCAAGCGACCACCATTATTTTCTTCAACTTTTTCAATGGTCAGCTCAAAATGTTTAACGGCACCAACGGCCTAACCGACTTTAAAACTGTGTTGGGATATGACGTTAACAAGTTCGTTCCTCAATACTATTTTTATGTCGCCACCGTCATTCTTTTGGGGCTGGCGTATGGCTTGTGTCGTTGGTTAACCAGTGGGCGCTTCGGACGGCTGCTCGTGGCAATTCGGGATGATGAGCCCAGGCTCCGATTTACAGGCTACAATCCCACAGGGTTCAAGGTGCTGGTATTTGCAGTTTCGGGGGCGCTGGCAGGCATAGCAGGAGCCCTATATACCATTCAAACTGGGATTATTTCGCCAGGAACCATGAACATTGCTTTTTCCATTGAAATGGTGATTTGGGTGGCGGTGGGTGGACGGGCAACGCTGATTGGAGCTATTTTGGGAGCGCTAGTGGTGAACTTTGCGAAGAGCCTTTTGAGCATCAAATTTCCCGACATCTGGCTATTTTTTCAGGGTGGTTTGTTCTTGGTGGTGGTGATGTTTCTGCCGGATGGGATTTTAGGTTGGCTCCGAACAGAGGGTGTGAATGCGTTCAAATTTCTGACGGGGCAGCGTAAAGCCGTCACTTATCCCAGCCTGGAAGAAGATCCAGAAGCCCAGTATGAACGCAGCCAATTCAAGGACTAGACCATGAGCCAGAAAATCTTAGACATTGAAAACTTGACAGTGAGCTTCGACGGGTTCAAGGCGCTCAATCATTTGAATTTTAGTTTGAATACTGGCGAACTTAGGGTGATTATTGGTCCTAACGGAGCTGGTAAAACGACTTTTCTAGATATCATTACCGGTAAAACAAAGCCAACCGAGGGCAGGGTGTTATTCAAAGGGCGAAACTTGCGATCGCACTCTGAACACGAAATTGCCCAAATGGGGGTGGGGCGAAAGTTTCAAACTCCCCGCGTTTATCTCAACCTGACTCCCCGCGAAAACCTAGAGCTTGCCTGCAACCGTAAAAAAGACGTGTTTAGCAGCTTGTTCAAACCCGTTCCTTCTGCCGAGCGGCGCACCGTATCCGGCTTGTTACAAACCATTGGTTTAACCCATAAATCTGACCTGTCGGCAAACCTTCTTTCCCACGGCGAAAAACAATGGTTAGAAATTGGGATGTTGGTGGCTCAAGCTCCCGATCTGCTGCTGGTTGACGAACCTGTTGCCGGACTAACAGACGAAGAAACGGAAAAGACAGGTGAGCTTCTCCTTTCCCTCGCAGAAAGTCACTCTGTCATTGTGATCGAGCATGATATGGAGTTTGTCCGCCAAATTGCTCAAGGAACGGTCACTGTTTTACACCAAGGCTCTGTGCTGTGCGAAGGAGCCTTCGACCAGGTTCAGAAAGATCCGCGAGTGATTGAGGTGTACTTGGGGCAGGAGGCAGGGCACGAAGAGGAAATGATTTTAAGTTGAGTGCAGTTCAAAATCTTTACAAAGCCTAAAAGCCATAAAAGTCGTTCTCATGTTCTTCCTATTTCACCATGACCCAATTTAACGCTGCTACCCTTCCAGCCCCTGCTGATACTGCCTCTCTGCTGCAAGTATCCGACCTGAATGTTTACTACGGTGAAAGCCATATTTTGCGCAATGTTGATTTGAGCGTACCGAAAGGCAAAATGGTTTGCCTAATTGGGCGAAATGGTGTGGGAAAAACCACCCTGCTCAAAACTATTATGGGTTTGTTGAAGCCCCGTAGCGGCAATTTGGTGTTTAACGGGCAAGGAATTTTAGCGAAGCGCCCCGACCAACGTGCCCGCAGTGGCATTGGTTACGTTCCTCAAGGTCGAGAGGTCATTCCCCGCTTAACGGTAAAAGAGAATTTGTTGCTGGGCTATGAAGCTAGAGCCGATCGCCCTGCCAACCGGCAGATCGTTCCCGATGAAATTTTTGAGCTGTTCCCGGTTCTCGAAACAATGTTATCGCGGATGGGCGGCGATTTGAGCGGGGGGCAGCAGCAGCAATTGGCGATCGCTCGTGCCTTAATGGGGAAGCCGCAACTCTTGGTTCTAGATGAACCCACCGAAGGAATTCAACCCTCAATTATTTTAGATATTGAATCTGCGGTGCGAAAAATTGTAGCAACCACTGGCATTTCAGTCTTGCTGGTAGAGCAGCACCTGCATTTTGTCCGACAAGCCGATTGGTACTATGCCATGCAAAAAGGCGGCATTGTGGCTTCAGGCGCAACCCATGAACTGAGTAATGAAGTAATTCAGCGATTCTTAGCAGTCTAATATCGCTTCTTTTTCTACAGGCGCTCTTTTTTCAGGTGCTCCTGTCTCAGCCGCTTCTGGTTCGTCAAGAGAACGGATTTCCAGCCAAACTTTGTAAGCTTGGTCGGATGCTGTAATGACGGCTTGTTCTTGCCTGTGGGTGAGGGCTTGGGCTGCAAGACAGGCTTGGGCGCGATCGCGTCGGCTGAAAGTATTGACAAGCCTATAAAACTTCCTAAAGCAGCACATGCCTTGGCAGATCTGTCCTTCAAAATAGTAGTTAAATACGCGAACAGTCGCTTCATGGACAACTATCGGGAACATGGGCGTCATTTTCGAGCTGCTATGAATTTTCTCTGAGCTTTCTTATAATTCCCATCTCTCCTTTCCTCTGTTCTATCTCTACGCCGATCTGCATTGAAATCTATCTATACCTATTGATATCTGTATGTATTTGTATCTATCTATACCTTATATCTCATCCTGCACCAGCTAAACCATGATCTTTCAAGGGCAGCCGCACTAGGAATGCACAAAATATCTTGATTCCTTTGGATCAACCCTTTTTTTTCTAGTTTGCTTAGCACCCGGGTCACCGTTTCCCGAGCTAAGCCACTCAGACTGCTCAACTCACGGTGCGGTAAGTTCGGAATCTCAATGCCCTGATCCCCATGAATGCCTTGTCCATCCGCTAAAAACAGCAGCACATCTGCCACCCGCGAAGTACTGTCCGACTCGCGTAGGCGCAACCGCCGATTGACTTGACGCAGTCGTCGCGCCATCAGCTTTGCCAACCGAATGCCTGCCTGTGCCTCAATGCTCAAGAGATGGACAAAATCTTGGGCAGGAATGTTGGCAATAATTGTGGGCACCAGGGTCATAACATCGGTAGAACGAGGGGCTTCGTCGAGGGGAGCCATTTCACCAAAAACTTCGCCTTTTCCTAAAATATTAAGCGTGACTTCTTTGCCATCTAAGTTGTAAGTCCGAATTTTGACCCAGCCTTCCAAAATGAAATAGACCGAACTTCCCCAATCATTCTCTAGCAAGATCACTTGATTGGCGGGGTGGTTCCGAATCACGGCATGGGCGGTGGCTTGATCGATGGAGGCATTGTTCAGGTCTGCAAAGAAGGGGGCAGACCGGATGAGCGAAACATCGCGGTTTTCACGGGTGTTGGGGCGATCGGACATGAGTTGCACGAGTTGCAAGACTTTAACTTACGAAGTTATAGCGCAGTTAGGGCGCAAGTTGGGAAATCAGGCGTTGCTGAATGAGGCTCTGACTTTAGTGGCAGCACTATTATTAAACTTCATCTCATCTATTAAACTCATCCTTGAAGTCATCCTTGAAGTCATCCTTGAAGTCATCCTTGAAGAAAGTGGAATATCGAGTGGTCACATTCGCAGGCATGATGTAACAATGGTGAAGAATTTGAAGCAATTGTTGAGAACATTAGGAACTAGGGGCTGCTATGGTATTTAACCCTGACAACTTTGATTTCTTCGGTGAAGATGCTGAAGAAAGTCAGGCAAACCAGTTGTTGAAATACCTCCAGCACCAGTCTCCAGAGGTTTTGGCGCGGGTTGCTAAGTCCGTTAGCCCCGAGATCAAACAAATTATTTCCCAAAACGTCCAGGGTTTGGTGGGCGTTCTTCCGTCAGAAGTCTTCAATGTCCAAATTACGACCGATCGCGAGAATTTGGCGGGGCTGTTGGCTTCGGCAATGATGACGGGGTACTTCCTTCGGCGGATGGAGCAGCGGATGGAGCTAGAGGCAAGTGTGCGCAGCTCCATTTCTTTAAGCATTGAGCCCAATGAGAATTTTGATGAAGGGTAGGGGCTAAAGCTAAAAGCCGGGGTGGCTTCCCTAGCCTCCTTGGTTTTCTGGGTAAGCGATCGGCTTTACCTGAAGGATCTTTGTGTCGTTGCCGCGTTGAATTTCGATCGCCACACTCTCTCCAATGCGGGTTTTTTCAATTTGGTCTTGAACCTCTGAGGCAGTGTTAATTTCAAGGGTGTTGATGCTCAAAATCACGTCTCCTGCCTGGATGCCGGCAAGGGCAGCGGGTGCATTGGCGATCGCTTGAATGACCAAAACCCCGCGCTCGGCAGAGACTAAAAAGTTGAGGTTTGGATCTTGCTTGAGCCGCTCGCGGGTATCTGCGGTCAAATCCATCATTTGCACGCCCAGATAGGGATGTTGGGCATTGCCTGTTTCAAAAAGCTGTTGGGCGATGCGTTGCCCGGTTTCAATGGGAATGGCAAAGCCTAGTCCTTGGGCGTTAGCACGAATAGCGGTATTAATGCCAATTACCTCGCCTTGGTCATTGAGCAAGGGCCCTCCTGAGTTGCCGGGGTTGATGGCTGCATCGGTTTGGATGAACCGAACCCGCCGATCGGCAATGCCGACTTCTGAGCTAGAACGACCTGTGGCGCTAATGATGCCAGCGGTGACAGTGTTGTCTAACCCCAGCGGGTTGCCAATGGCGATCGCCCATTCTCCAGGAATCAAGGTTGCCGAGTTGCCCAATGCCACCGTTGGCAAGGCGGTTCCGTCAATTTTAACCGCTGCCACATCAGTCACCCGATCCACCCCCAGAACTTTTCCCTTAAAAGTGCGCCCATCTTTCAGGGTCACGGTCACCGTATCTGCGCCCTGCACCACATGGGCATTGGTAATCAACCGACCCTCGGCACTGATAATAAATCCTGAACCCGTGCCCTGTTCAATATTTTCTGGGGGTGGCTCAAACTCTTCTCCAAAGAAACGCTCTAAGAGCGGATTTTGGAAGGAGCCGGGCAATGGAGCCACAGTCCGAGAAGAGTCAATGCGAACCACCGCAGCGCCCACTTTTTTGACTGCTGCCGCAATTAAATTGTTGCTCGTGGTGGTTGGGGGGGCGAGGGGCGGCATAGAGGTCGTTTGAACCGGACGGTAACTGGGCGATTCGGCGGGGGGGGGTAAGGCGACGGGCGGCACTTGGGGCGATCGCATTGATTGGCTACCTGCCCAGCCAACGCCCCCGCCCAACGCCAGGAAGATTGCGTAAATGCCAGCTTGCTTCAATGAAAAGCCCATAGTTTTAGTGAGGGAGTGGGATGGGAGTGGGGCGAGAAAATCTTTCTACAGTTTCAACCAGTAGATACACAGAGATGGCTTTAGTATACGTTTAACTCCTGATTTCGCTAAAACGAACGCCGATATTCTTCATTAAAATGGAACTTCTGGAAGGAGGGAATGCGTCAGCTAAAAGAGAAGAGACCTGATGAAAAAGACTCTGCCGCTACTCTCAATAAATTCTATTTTAAGCCGTAATTCCCTGAGCCTTGTTCAAGAAGGTTTGCTAAAAAGAGATAACCCACCGCTGGGTCAAGAACTTGCCACTTGTGTGTAGAAAATGTGTGTAGAAAAATCGTTATGATGCCTTTTCCTCGATCCTGTGCCTCCGTTTCGCTAGCTCTGATGATGCTCTGGGCTGCCGTGTCTCCCTTCAGGGCGATCGCCCTCCCCAGTTCTGGCAGCACCAGTTCCGGTGGGGCAGTCCAGCCCAGTGCTTCGACTTGCCCCACCGCCGCCTTATCCCGTCTCACTCGCCACAAAATTGCCTCTGGCGAAACCCTAGCCAGCATTGCCCAGCGCTATAACCTTCTGACAGCAACGCTCATTGGTCTAAACCCAGTGTTGCGCGATGGTCGTCTGCCTGTGGGCACCGAGATTTCTGTCCCTCCTTATAATGGCATCCGGGTCGAAGTGCCATCGGGGCAAACCTGGCGAGATGTGGCACGAACCTACAACGTTCGCGCCGATTTGCTGTTTGAGGTGAACGGCTGTCAAGCTTCACCTAGGGTGGTTTTTATCCCAGGTGTCAATTGGTCACCCAATCAAAGCGTAGGGGATACTGTTGCCAGCAGTCCTTTGAAGGGGTATCCCTTGCCGGCAACGGCTCAAATTTTGATGAATTTTGGCTGGCAGCTTGACTCACCCAATAGCGAAGTGGACTATAGCAACGGGGTCATGCTAGAAGCCGCTGCGGGTACTTCGGTGTTGGCAGTGGGTGATGGAACAGTGGCATTTGCAGGCGTGCAGCGGGAGTATAACGGCAAGCTGGTGGTGGTTAACCATGAGCAGGGCTTTCAAACGCGCTATGCCATGTTGGGCGATGTGGTGGTGCAGGCAGGGCAAAAGGTGAAGCAGGGTGACCCGTTGGGAACGGTGGGGGCAGCGCCGCAAAACTCTAGTTCGCGGTTGGAATTTGAAGTGCGGACGAACTCGAACTTGGGTTGGGTGGCACAAGATCCGGGAAGTTATTTGAGTGAATTGCGCCGTGAGAGGCGACGTTGAGGGAGAATTTATCTGCCCTCATGGTCTTCTACGTAGGCTTTAAGGTTTCTTGCCATTCGTTTTAAACCTTGATGTTCGTCTTGGCGCAGAAACGGTAGGAATAGGAGAGTCAGGGCACCTGAAAAATGCTCTTGGTGAATGTATTGAGTCCGATCGCGATCGATTTCTTGCAGTTCAAAAATGTGTTCGCTGCGAAAACCAGGGGCGATTGCCACCCAGCGCAAACAGACTTCAGGAATCAGTAAAGTAACTTGGGGCTGAAATTCGGTTTCGGTTTCTTCGCGGAGGCGGCGCAAGGAAAGCTGGACGGTTTGACCTTGGATGAACGGCTGGCTGGGATTGCGATCGTAGAGGAAGGTGTTCCAGTAAAGCCATGCTTCTTTGTGGATCAGCGATCGCCATACCACAGCTTTGGGCGCGTTGATTTCAATTTGGGTATAAAGGCTAGGCATAGCAGAACCTTGAGACAGACAGAGCTTGAGACGGAGCTTGAGACGAAATTACTTTGAGCCAGACTTAGATTGTTGTGTAAGCTGCATTTCCTGAAGGCAGTAAGATTGTAGGCTGTCCAAAGTATTTTTTTATCCGAGGGAGCACGGCTGCAAAACTATGGTCAATCTGACACCCAATCCTAGCTACAGTTTGACAATCCGGTTCCAACTGCCCCATCAGTCGGGGATGTTGGCAAGCGTCACCCAGGCGATCGGCGCTGCGGGAGGCAACATCGGTCAGATTGATTTGGTGGAACGCACTCGCAAACTTCTGGTTCGAGATATTACGATCGATGCCTCTAGCAGCGACCATGCCGATACAATTGTGGCAGCGGTGAAGGCGCTGGAAGAAGTGAAGGTGTTGAGCGTTTACGATCGCACTTTTAGCTTGCACAAAGGCGGCAAAATTCGGGTGGAGGGCAAGCTGGCGCTGAATAATCAGGAAGATTTGGCAATGGCATACACTCCGGGCGTGGGCAGAATTTGCACCGCGATCGCCGAAAATCCTGAGCGGGTGTACGACCTGACAATTAAAGGCAACACAGTGGCGATCGTTACGGATGGCAGCGCTGTCCTGGGTTTGGGCAATTTGGGTGCTGAGGCGGCGCTTCCGGTGATGGAAGGCAAAGCCATGCTGTTTAAGGCGTTTGCTGGAATTGATGCCTTTCCGATTTGCTTAGCAACACAAGACACCGATGCCATTGTAGAAGCGGTCAAGAATCTATCTCCCGTCTTTGGCGGCGTGAACTTGGAAGATATTAGTGCGCCACGCTGCTTTGAAATTGAGGCGCGGTTGCAGAAAGAACTGAATATTCCCATTTTTCACGATGACCAGCATGGCACGGCGATCGTGAGTTTGGCGGCGTTATTTAATGCTTTGAAGGTGGTGAAGAAGTCGTTGGAGCAGGTGCGAATTGTGATTAATGGCGCAGGGGCAGCCGGAGTAGCGATCGCTCGGCTGCTTCGCAAGGCAGGCGCAACCAAGATTTTAATGTGCGATTCACAGGGGATTTTGTCTACCAGTCGGGATGATTTGAACCCTCAAAAGCGAGAATTTGCCGTGGCTCAGAGCGGGAGTTTGGCAGGAGCAATGACAGGGGCAGACGTGTTTTTGGGCGTGAGTGCGCCGGGTGTCGTCACGGTTGAAATGGTCAAGTCGATGGCAAAAGACCCGATCGTATTTGCCATGGCGAATCCCATTCCCGAAATTCAGCCAGAGTTGATCACCGATATTGTGGCGGTGATGGCGACCGGACGCAGCGATTATCCTAACCAAATCAACAATGTTCTGGCGTTTCCTGGGATTTTCCGGGGAGCGCTGGACTGTCGGGCAAAAGCCATGACGATCACGATGTATCTAGAGGCAGCAATGGCGATCGCCTCTTTAGTCAGAGCCTCTGAACTCAGTCCTGAACATATTGTCCCATCGGTGTTTGATGAGCGGGTGGCATCGGCAGTATCGGCGGCAGTGCAACATGCAGCCCGTGCCGAAGGAATTGCCGGCAACTAGTCCCTCAAATCGAGCGTTAAGAACGGCGGATGTTAAGGCAACACCAGTCTTGCTTCCGCCACAGGGTGGCAACAATCCAGCCATGTTGCTCTAAGGTGTTGGCGATCGGTTTAACTTGATCGAGCAGAATACCGCTGAGTACGCCCCAGGTGCTTGGTTTAGCAATTTTGTCGAAATCAGGGATCAAGTCTAGAATCACCTCTGCCAAAATGTTGCAGACAAAGCCATCCACAGGACAGGGAAGGAGCTCGATCAGGGTTTGCAGACTGCCTTCTGCGACGGTGAGGCGATCGTCAGCCAGATGATTCATCTCCCGATTTTCCCGCGTCGCATTCACCGCCAGCGGATCGGTATCCACCGCATAGGCGTGTTTTGCGCCCAACAGCAACGCCCCCACCGAAAGAATGCCAGAGCCGCAGCCAATATCGGCAATTACAGCATCGGGCAGAGGTTCACTAAACCGCATTTCTAAAGATTCCAGGCAAAGCTGAGTGGTAGCATGGGCACCTGTACCGAATGCCACACCAGGATCGAGGGTAATAATCAGGCGATCGGTTTGCAGAGGCGCGGGTATCCAGGCAGGATTAATGAGGAAGCGATCGCCAATTTCTTGCGGATGCCAATGCTCTTTCCAACTGCTCGACCAATCTTCTTCATCAATTAACCGCCACTGCACCACCGGAGCGGTCATTTCAGCGCACAATGCATCCTGCCGCAGCCGCAGCGCCAAAGCCGCCAAGTCCAACTGCTGTGCCTTGAACTGGGGTAAATATGCCTGCACCAAGCAAGCGTGCCCCTTTTGTTCGCAAGAGGTTCCCTTACAGCCAAAATCCTCTAGCCGCCAGAAGAGCAGGTCTTCCGCCGTTGGATCGGCAATAATTTGAATTTCCCACCAGCTACTTACCAAAGTTCTCCTTCAGGATTGATTTCTCTTTGCTCTCCAGATTCTATGCAGATTCTGATCAAAACACAAAGTTATTGGGCTGCCTGAGGCTGGCGATCGAACTATCGTTGATGACAACCAGGGGTGTGAGTCCACCCGATTTTTTACCGTTGCGGTCAATATCGATTTGAGTGTCGTTCCCAATTTGTTGAAACTTGACATACCCCTTGGCGATCGCATTTCCTCCTTTATATCCACCGCGCACAGTGCGAGCGAGTAAATTAGTCAGGACGATTTTGTCTTGTCGGGGCGTGAAATCTAAAATGGTGTCTTGGCGATCGGAGAGGCGATTGTAGATAAATTGGTCGCGTCCTGCTCCACCCAGCAACTGATCGTTCCCGGCTCCCCCAATCAAGCGATCGCTGCCCCCCAAACCGCTGAGAGAATCATTGCCCTTGCCGCCAACCAAGCGATTTTTCCGAGCGTTGCCGATCAAACTTTTCCCTGGGTCTAAACTGCCTCCAAGATTTCCACCGCCCGGATTCCCTCCAGGATTAGCATTAGAATTGCCCGTGAAGGAGCGATCGCGCAGATAAATGCCGACACTAAAGGGGGCAAACGTATCGTCTACCAGATTGGCGCTTTGAGATAAAAAGGCAATGTAGCGTCCATCATCGGAAATTGTGCCGTCACCAGATACAGTCGCAGGCTTACCCCCCCACTGCCTCCTGCCCACTGGAATTAACGGATACTCGTTCAGTGATCCCCGTTACCATGTCACGAAGGAATACATCCAGGGCATTGTTTGTGTCATTAGAGACTAAATTATTGGCTAACGATTGAAAGACGACATAGCGCCCATCCCCAGAAATTGCTCCATTTCCACTAAAGCCAAGACTGCTGCCTGCATTTGCCAAGCTTCCGTTCAACCCCACCGAAACCAATCCTGTTTCACCTGTTTGCAAATCATGGCGAAAGATATCCACGCGATCGTTGTTATCGTTGGGAATAAGATTGGTTGCACCCGACTGAAACACCACATAGCGACCATTGGCTGAAATCACTGCATTGCTTGACTCACTTGTCTTTGAGAATCCAATTGAAGTTTCTTTAGAACTTTCTCCAACTGCCACAGATCCTTGAGAATTGACTGAAACTTGCCAAGTTTGAGAGGTTTGGCGATCGTGTACAAAGATATCAAAGTTGTTAGTTCCAGTATCGCGGCGATCGAGGTTAACGGCGTTGGATTCAAATGCCACAAATCTACCGTCCCCTGAAATCGAAGGAGTCCGAGAGTCGGCTGAAGCTATAACGTTCCAAGGTTTTGATTGTTCGCCGCGAGAATTAACGGAAACGCGAGTCGTTGTTCCCGCCCCCAAATCTCGAACAAAAATATCTTGATCATCATTATTCGTATCATTGGCGACAAGATTATTGGCTTGAGATTGAAACACCACAAACTGCCCGTTCGCAGAAATTGCCGGTCTCAGATTAAAATCCCGTGTATTGGCAGCAAGTTGGCTCCCGTTTGAACTAACCGAAGCCAAAATCGTCGTACCGCTCAGAATATCCCGCACAAAGACATCTGTTTCCCCATTTCTATCATTGGGGACTAAATTATTAGCATCGGAGGCAAAGGCAACATAGCGCCCATCACCAGAAATGCTGAGAGAGTCAAAGAAGGCAAAGCGATTGCCATTAGCTCCTTGGGAAGAGACCGATACCAGTTGGATTTGCTTTGTCACTAAGTCGAGCAAAAATATATCTGATCCTTCTCCTGCGGGATCATTAGGCACTAAATTACCCAAACCGTAGGCAAATGCCAAGTACCGACCGCTAGCAGAAAGCACAGGTGCTGTATCAACAGTGTCAGACCTTTCATCGAGTTGAATAATTCTTGTTGTTTGAGCCATTTGAGCAATGGTTAGCGATCTTAAAATTATTGTGAAAAGCCTCTTCATGTGGCTAAGGCGCGTAAGCGGGTCAGATTCAACGCCCCCATCTGCCAGGAGGGGTATGCGAACCGTTTTACTTTCCAGCCAGAGGTTTAGATGGCAATTTTGGCTTGCAGTTACTGAGACTGATTAGTCTCCAAATTTTTCCCAAGGAAAGAGGAAGCAGAATTCAAGGCTTCTTTCCTTGGGAAGAAGGATTTTGGTGAGGTTGTAAAGCTGGGATCAGACTTTCTGCAATTCCCAACTTTGTCTCTCTATTCCGCCAACGTTACCGCGTAGGCTTCCCGAATTCCTGGCACCTTGGTGATCTCAGACAAAATCCCTTCGGGCAGGGGATCGTCAATGCTCAGAACCATCACAGCGTCTCCTCTGAGGATTTTGCGCCCCACCTGCATACTGGCGATGTTGACGTTGAAGCTGCCCAAGAAAGAGCCAATCTTCCCAATAATTCCAGGCATATCGCGGTGCAGCGTGAACAGCATGTAGCGGTTAGGCGGCACGTTGACCGGGAAATCGTTGATGCTGGTAATACGGATTTCTTTGTCGCCCAAAATTGCGCCAGAAACGGAATGTTCGCCCAGAGAGCCTTTTGCCGATAGGTAAAGAGAACCCGTGTAATCTTTAACTGAGGCATCGCGCGTCTCGATCACCCGAATGCCGCGTTCTTTGGCTTCTATGCTGGCGTTAACGTAGTTGACTCGCTCTTGCAAGGCATGGGACAACAAACCTTTGAGAGCCGCCACAACCACAGGCTGGCTTTCATTAGTAGCAAGTTCGCCTTGCAGCTTCACCGTGAGCGCCTCAATGCGACCTCCGGCAAGTTGGCTGACCAGGTTTCCTAGGGTTTCTGCCAGTTGTAGGTAAGGGCGCAGTTTTTCCATGAGGTCGGGGCGCAGACCGGGAATGTTGACTGCCGATCGCGCGGGTAAGCCGAGGATGACATCGCGGATTTGTTCGGCAACGTCGATCGCCACATTTGCCTGGGCTTCTTC